>NZ_JADPZX010000001.1:4600000-4910625 GCF_015712165.1 Streptomyces spinoverrucosus
CGGGGTGATGGGTGGCTGGTCGTTGTTTGAGAACTGCACAGTGGACGCGAGCATCTGTGGCCAAGTTTTTAAGGGCGCACGGTGGATGCCTTGGCACCAGGAACCGATGAAGGACGTGGGAGGCCGCGATAGTCCCCGGGGAGTCGTCAACCAGGCTTTGATCCGGGGGTTTCCGAATGGGGAAACCCGGCAGTCGTCATGGGCTGTCACCCTTGCCTGAACACATAGGGCAAGTGGAGGGAACGCGGGGAAGTGAAACATCTCAGTACCCGCAGGAAGAGAAAACAACCGTGATTCCGGGAGTAGTGGCGAGCGAAACTGGATGAGGCCAAACCGTATGCGTGTGAGACCCGGCAGGGGTTGCGTATGCGGGGTTGTGGGATCTCTCTTCCACGGTCTGCCGGCCGTGGGGCGAGTCAGAAACCGTTGATGTAGGCGAAGGACATGCGAAAGGTCCGGCGTAGAGGGTAAGACCCCCGTAGTCGAAACGTCAGCGGCTCGTTTGAGAGACACCCAAGTAGCACGGGGCCCGAGAAATCCCGTGTGAATCTGGCGGGACCACCCGCTAAGCCTAAATATTCCCTGGTGACCGATAGCGGATAGTACCGTGAGGGAATGGTGAAAAGTACCCCGGGAGGGGAGTGAAATAGTACCTGAAACCGTGTGCCTACAAGCCGTGGGAGCGTCGGATGCAGCTTGCTGTATCTCGTGACTGCGTGCCTTTTGAAGAATGAGCCTGCGAGTTTGCGGTGTGTTGCGAGGTTAACCCGGGTGGGGTAGCCGTAGCGAAGCGAGTCCGAATAGGGCGTTTCAGTAGCGCGCTCAAGACCCGAAGCGGAGTGATCTAGCCATGGGCAGGTTGAAGCGGAGGTAAGACTTCGTGGAGGACCGAACCCACCAGGGTTGAAAACCTGGGGGATGACCTGTGGTTAGGGGTGAAAGGCCAATCAAACTCCGTGATAGCTGGTTCTCCCCGAAATGCATTTAGGTGCAGCGTCGTGTGTTTCTTGCCGGAGGTAGAGCACTGGATAGGCGATGGGCCCTACCGGGTTACTGACCTTAGCCAAACTCCGAATGCCGGTAAGTGAGAGCGCGGCAGTGAGACTGTGGGGGATAAGCTCCATGGTCGAGAGGGAAACAGCCCAGAGCATCGACTAAGGCCCCTAAGCGTACGCTAAGTGGGAAAGGATGTGGAGTCGCACAGACAACCAGGAGGTTGGCTTAGAAGCAGCCACCCTTGAAAGAGTGCGTAATAGCTCACTGGTCAAGTGATTCCGCGCCGACAATGTAGCGGGGCTCAAGCGTACCGCCGAAGTCGTGTCATTCGTACAGTAGCCCCAACGGGTGTATGGATGGGTAGGGGAGCGTCGTCTGCCGGGTGAAGCAGCCGCGTAAGCGAGTTGTGGACGGTTGACGAGTGAGAATGCAGGCATGAGTAGCGATACAAACGTGAGAAACGTTTGCGCCGATTGACTAAGGGTTCCTGGGTCAAGCTGATCTGCCCAGGGTAAGTCGGGACCTAAGGCGAGGCCGACAGGCGTAGTCGATGGATAACCGGTTGATATTCCGGTACCCGCTGTGAAGCGTCAAACACTGAGCATCGTGATGCTAAGGCCGTGAAACCGCCGTGTGCGTCTTCGGACAAGCACGGAGTGGTGGAGCCGCCGGACCAAGCGGTTAGTAGGTGAGTGATGGGGTGACGCAGGAAGGTAGTCCATCCCGGGCGGTGGTTGTCCCGGGGTAAGGGTGTAGGACGTCAGGTAGGTAAATCCGCCTGGCATGTGTCTGAGACCTGATGCCGAGCCGATTGTGGTGAAGTGGATGATCCTATGCTGTCGAGAAAAGCCTCTAGCGAGTTTCATGGCGGCCCGTACCCTAAACCGACTCAGGTGGTCAGGTAGAGAATACCGAGGCGTTCGGGTGAACTATGGTTAAGGAACTCGGCAAAATGCCCCCGTAACTTCGGGAGAAGGGGGGCCACATCCGGTGACGGCACTTGCTGCCGGAGCTGGGGGTGGCCGCAGAGACCAGCGAGAAGCGACTGTTTACTAAAAACACAGGTCCGTGCGAAGCCGTAAGGCGATGTATACGGACTGACGCCTGCCCGGTGCTGGAACGTTAAGGGGACCGGTTAGCTCCATTTCGGTGGGGCGAAGCTGAGAACTTAAGCGCCAGTAAACGGCGGTGGTAACTATAACCATCCTAAGGTAGCGAAATTCCTTGTCGGGTAAGTTCCGACCTGCACGAATGGCGTAACGACTTCTCGACTGTCTCAACCATAGGCCCGGTGAAATTGCACTACGAGTAAAGATGCTCGTTTCGCGCAGCAGGACGGAAAGACCCCGGGACCTTTACTACAGTTTGATATTGGTGTTCGGTTCGGCTTGTGTAGGATAGCTGGGAGACTTTGAAACGCGGACGCCAGTTCGTGTGGAGTCGTCGTTGAAATACCAGTCTGGTCGTGCTGGATGTCTAACCTGGGTCCGTGATCCGGATCAGGGACAGTGTCTGATGGGTAGTTTAACTGGGGCGGTTGCCTCCTAAAGGGTAACGGAGGCGCCCAAAGGTTCCCTCAGCCTGGTTGGCAATCAGGTGTTGAGTGTAAGTGCACAAGGGAGCTTGACTGTGAGACCGACGGGTCGAGCAGGGACGAAAGTCGGGACTAGTGATCCGGCGGTGGCTTGTGGAAGCGCCGTCGCTCAACGGATAAAAGGTACCCCGGGGATAACAGGCTGATCTTCCCCAAGAGTCCATATCGACGGGATGGTTTGGCACCTCGATGTCGGCTCGTCGCATCCTGGGGCTGGAGTCGGTCCCAAGGGTTGGGCTGTTCGCCCATTAAAGCGGTACGCGAGCTGGGTTTAGAACGTCGTGAGACAGTTCGGTCCCTATCCGCTGTGCGCGTAGGAGTCTTGAGAAGGGCTGTCCCTAGTACGAGAGGACCGGGACGGACGAACCTCTGGTGTGCCAGTTGTTCTGCCAAGGGCATGGCTGGTTGGCTACGTTCGGGAGGGATAACCGCTGAAAGCATCTAAGCGGGAAGCCTGCTTCGAGATGAGGACTCCCACCCACTTGATGGGGTAAGGCTCCCAGTAGACGACTGGGTTGATAGGCCGGATATGGAAGCACGGTAACGTGTGGAGTTGACCGGTACTAATAGGCCGAGGGCTTGTCCTCAGTTGCTCGCGTCCACTGTGTTGGTTCTGAAACCACGAACAGCCGTTTCCGGTTGTCAGTTTCATAGTGTTTCGGTGGTCATAGCGTGAGGGAAACGCCCGGTTACATTCCGAACCCGGAAGCTAAGCCTTACAGCGCCGATGGTACTGCAGGGGGGACCCTGTGGGAGAGTAGGACGCCGCCGAACAATTTTTGGGGAAACCCCGCATCTTCGGATGCGGGGTTTTCTGCATTTCAGGGGTCTTCAGGACGGGCTCACCAGTTTCGTGTCGTACGCCAGGATCACCGCCTGGATGCGGTCCCTCGATCCTGTCTTCGCCAGGATGCGGCTGACGTGCGTCTTCACCGTCGACTCGGCCACGTGCAGGCGCGTGGCGATTTCCGTGTTGGTCCAGCCCTTGCCGATGACCGTGAGGATTTCGCGTTCGCGGTCCGTGAGGGGAGCGAGGCGGGGGTCCGGCTCCGGGTGGGTTTCGGGGGTCGGGAGGTGGTGGGCGTACGCGTCCAGGAGGCGGCGGGTGAGGCTGGGGGCCACCACCGCGTCGCCGGTGGCCACCGCGCGGATACCGGCGAGGAGTTCCTCGGGCTGGGCGTCCTTGACGAGGAAGCCGGAGGCGCCGGCGCGGAGGCCGGCGTAGGCGTATTCGTCCAGGTCGAAGGTGGTGAGGATCAGTACGCGGGTGCGGTCGCCGGTGGCGGTGATGCGGCGGGTGGCCTCGATGCCGTCCAGGCCGGGCATGCGGACGTCCATCAGGACGACGTCAGGGTGGAGTTCGGCCGTCATACGGACCGCCTCGCCGCCGTTCGTCGCCTCGCCCAGCACCGTCAGGTCGTCCTGGCTTTCCAGCAGCATGCGGAAGCCGAAGCGCTGCAAGGGTTGGTCGTCGGCGATGAGGACGGTGGTCACTGCGGGGGTTCCTCCGGGAGGTGCAGGTGGATGCGCCAGCCCTGGTCGGGGTGTGGGAGTGGGCCGGCTTCGAGTGTGCCGCGGATCCGGAGGGTGCCCGGGGTGTCGGTGGTGATGTCGACGCCGGGGGCGGCGAGCAGGCGTGCGAGGGCGGCGGCGTCCGGGGTGACGACCCTGACCGTGCCCGCGCCCGAGTCCCGTACGAAGTCCGCGACCGTGGTGTCGGCCAGGAGGCGGCCTCGGCCGACGATGATCAGGTGGTCGGCGGTGAGGGCCATCTCGCTCATCAGGTGGGAGGAGACGAAGACCGTACGGCCCTGTGAGGCCAGCGACTTCAGAAGGGTGCGGATCCACAGGACGCCCTCGGGGTCCAGGCCGTTGACCGGTTCGTCGAGGATGACCGTGGCCGGGTCGCCGAGCAGGGCCGCGGCGATGCCGAGGCGTTGGCCCATGCCGAGGGAGAAGCCCTTGACCCGGCGGCCGGCCACGTCCGACAGGCCTGTCAGGTCCAGGACGTGGGTGACGCGGCTGCGCGGGATGCCGTGGGTGAGGGCGAGCGCTGTCAGGTGGTGGTGGGCCGTGCGGCCCGGGTGGGCCGTGCGGCCCGGGTGGGCCGTGCGGCCCGGGTGGGCCGAGCGGGCCTCCAGCAGCGCGCCGACCTCAGTGAGGGGCGCGGCGTGGGCGGCGTAGGCGCGTCCGCCGATGGTGGCGTGGCCGCGGGTGGGGGCGTCCAGGCCGAGGATCATGCGCAGGGTGGTGGACTTGCCGGCGCCGTTGGGGCCGAGGAAGCCGGTGACGGTGCCCGGGCGGACGGTGAAGGACAGGTCGGTGACGACGGTCTTGTCGCCATAGCGTTTGGTGAGTTGCTGGGCCGTAATCATGTTTCGATCGTCGGCCGCGCGGGGGCCCGGGGCGTCGGACCGTGGGCAGTATTCGGAGGAGGGCTGTCGTACCCGGGTACTACGGTGGGCTCATGAGCATCAGCGCCGAAGAGCGGTACGTCGTCCGGTCTCTGCGTGCCGAGGAGTGGCCGGCGATGCGGGAGCTGCGGCTGGCCGCGCTGCGGGATCCGGTGGCGCGGATCGCCTTCCTGGAGACGTACGAGGAGGCGGTGGCCCGGCCGGAGTCGTTCTGGCGGGAGCGGGCCGAGCGGGCCGCTCAGGGGCAGGCCGGGGCTCGGCAGGTGGTCGCCGAGGGGCCGGACGGGGCGTTGGTCGGGACGCTGACCGTGCTGGTCGAGGAACCGGGGACGACGGACTGGGCCGGGTTCCCCGTCGAGCGGCGGCAGGGGCATGTCGTGGGCGTGTACATGCGGCCGGAGCTTCGTGGCTGCGGGTTGACCGAGCTGCTCTTCGACGAGGCCCTGGAGTGGTGCTGGGCGCGGGGGCTGGAGCGGGTGCGGCTCATCGTGCACGAGGAGAACGGTCGGGCGCAGGCCTTCTACCGGAAGCTGGGATTCGAGGCCAGTGGGCTGACTGTGCCGCTGGCCGGTCAACCGGACGCCTGTGAGCGGGAGTTCGTCCTCGAACGAGGGTGACGTCAGACCGGCAGTTCGTCGTGCGGCCAACGGGTGCGGGCCTGTTCGCGGGAGCGCAGGAGGGCCAGGGTGGGCAGGCCCTGGTCGGCTCCGGAGGCCAGCAGCCAGGGGAGTTGGGGGATGGGGGCCACCGCCGCGACGTCGTCGAGGACGAGGGTGAGTGGTGGGTCGAGCCGACCGGAGGATGACCGTTCGGCCATGCGCCGGCCGCGCTCGACCACGCTGGACACGAGCGCGGTGAGCAGGGGCATCGCGCCCGGGTTCGTCCGGGGGTCCTCGATGGATTCACCGACCACATAAAGCGTGCCCCCTTCGGCGATGAGGGAATCCAGGGCGAGGGTGTCGGGTCGGTTGGGTGTGCAGGACTCGCGGATGTTGACCGTGAAGAGCGCGGAGAGGGCACGGGCGGTCAACTCGTGGGCCATGTCCCGGCGGTCGGGGTGTGCGGTGAGGGCGGCTTCGAGTTCGCCCGCGGCACCGGGGGCTGCCTTGGGGTGGGTACGGAGGACGCGTACCGCTTCCTGGATCTGGGTGCCCTGGGACCAGCGGTGGACGTGGCGGACGGTGCGGTTGTCCAGGGCCGCGGCGTGCAGGTAGCTGCGCAGGAGGGTCTCGGCGGTGTCGCTGACGGCTTGGTCGAGGCGGGAGGTGGGGCGGACGGGGGTGAGGAGGGCGGCGGCTCTTGCTGTCGCCGTTTGCTTGTCCTCGCAGTGGGTGGTGGGGGACCAGTGGAGGCGGGCCGGGGTGTCGCAGGTGTGGGTGGGGTCGTAGAGGAGGGTCGGGCCCAGCTTGGATCTGGCGTCCTTGGTTTCCTGCCAGAGGGTGGGGTTCGAGGTGACGACGAGGGTGGGGCCGTCCGCGTCCCGGATCGCCTCGGTCGCGGTTGTCTGGCGGCTTTCCCTGGTCGTAATGTGGATCTTTTCCCATCCGCCCACCCGTGCGCTCGCGCGCAGTGGTTCCGCCTCCGGTTCTTCGGGTCTCGCCTCCGTGGGTTCCGGGCTCCTCGGCGTCGGGACCTCGTGCGGCGTCGGCGGCTCAGGGGCCGACGCCGCTGCCGGTGCCTGCTGCGGGGCCGGTGCCTGCCGCGGGGTCGCCCGGCGCCGTACCCGCCCCGCCTTCCACCGCGCCACCGTCCCCATCACGAACATGCTCAGCACGAACAGCACCATCAACTGGCCGATGAACAGCCCCCAGAACAGCCCGTACCCCGAGAGCTGTGCTCCCGGGGTGTCCGGCCAGGCGCCGGTGATGTCGTGCGGCTCGGCGATGAGGTGGCGCATGGCCAGGGGCGTACGGGTGAACGTCACGCCCGGTGGCCACGCCCCGGTCGCGAACCAGGCCGCCAGGCCCGTGGCCGTCCAGACCAGCAGGGTCATGCCGAGCAGAAACGCGAGTATGCCGATCAGCAGGCCGTCGGGGATGCCGCCCTGGGCTTCCCGCCGGTGGTCGTCCGCTCTCACGCCGTCCCCTTACGCCACCGTCTTACGCCACCGTCGACTCGGAGTCGCCGAGGTGCTGTTCCATGAACGCCGCCGCCCGCTCCTCGGCCTCCAGCTCGGCGGCGCGCAGCGCGTCGTCGGGGAGGTCGGAGGCGGACTCGGTCATCGCGCGGTCGGTGAAGACCAGGGGGCGTTCCGTCTCCGTGACCAGGTGTTTGACGACCTGGACGTTGCCGTTGACGTCCCACACCGCGATGCCCGGTGTCAGCGTGGGGATGATTTCCACCGCCCACCTGGGCAAACCCAGCACCCGGCCGGTCGCCCGCGCCTCGTCCGCCTTCTGGGCGTAGATCGTCCTGGTCGAGGCCATCTTCAGGATCGCCGCGGCCTCCTTCGCCGCCGCCCCGTCCACGACGTCGGACAGGTGGTGGACCACGGCCACGAACGACAGACCCAGTCGGCGGCCGAACTTCAGCAGGCGCTGGAACAGTTGTGCCACGAACGGGCTGTTGATGATGTGCCAGGCCTCCTCGACCAGGAAGATGCGCTTCTTCCGGTCGGGGCGGATCCAGGTGTGTTCCAGCCAGACGCCGACGATCGCCATCAGGATGGGCATGGCGATGGAGTTGCGGTCGATGTGGGAGAGGTCGAAGACGATCAGCGGGGCGTCGAGGTCGATGCCGACCGTCGTCGGGCCGTCGAACATGCCGCGCAGGTCACCGTCGACCAGACGGTCCAGCACCAGCGCCACGTCCAGGCCCCACGCCCGTACGTCGTCTATGTCGACGTTCATCGACTCGGCCGACTCCGGCTCGGGGTGCCGTAGCTGCTCCACGATGTCCGAAAGGACCGGTTGCCGCTCGACGATCGTCTCGTTGACGTAGGCGTGCGCGACCTTGAGGGCGAAGCCGGAACGCTCGTCCAGCCCGTGCCCCATCGCGACCTCGATGATGGTCCGCAGGAGGGCAAGCTGGCCGGTGGTGGTGATGGCGGGGTCCAGCGGATTGAGGCGGATGCCGTGGTCCAGGGCGGCCATCGGGTCCAGGCGGATGGGTGTTATCCCCAGCTCCTGCGCGATCAGGTTCCACTCGCCGACGCCGTCCTCGCCCTGGGCGTCGAGGACGACGACCTGGCGGTCCCGGAAGCGGAGTTGGCGCAGGACGTACGTCTTCTCCAGGGCCGACTTGCCGTTGCCGGACTCGCCGAGGACCAGCCAGTGCGGGGCCGGGAGCTGCTGGCCGTACAGCTGGAAGGGGTCGTAGATGTAGCCCTTCCCGGAGTAGACCTCGCGGCCGATGATCACGCCGGAGTCGCCGAGGCCGGGGGCGGCGGTGGGCAGGTAGACCGCCTGCGCCTGGCCCGTGGAGGTGCGCACCGGCAGCCGCGTGGTCTCCACCTTCCCGAACAGGAAGGACGTGAAGGCTTCGGTGATTGCGGAGAGCGGGTCCCGCATCAGGGCATCAACCCCTACCTTCGGATTCCGGTGGCGAACGGGAGCGTGTTCACGAAGGACCGGTGGTGCTCGCGGTCGCACCACTCCAGCTTCAGATACGACTTTCCGGCCGACGCCCTTATCGTGCGCTTGTCGCGGGCCAGTGCCTCCGGGGAACGCGAGGAGACCGTGATGTAGCCGACGAGATTCACGCCCGCCGCACCGCTCGCGAGGTCCTCGCCGCGCTGGTCGAGGCGGTTGTGGGCGGCGATGTCGCGGGGGTCGACGGTGCGGTTCATCTTGGCGGCGCGGGATGCCTCGGCCTCGTCGTTCGTCTTCTCGGTCAACATACGTTCGATGGCTACCTCGGTGGGTTCGAGATCCATCGTCACGGCGACCGTTCGGATGACGTCCGGGGTGTGGACGAGGAGGGGGGCCAGGAAGTTGACGCCGACGGGGGTCATCGGCCACTCCTTGACCCAGGCGGTGGCATGGCACCACGGCGCGCGCGTGGACGACTCTCGGGTCTTGGCCTGGAGGAAGGTCGGCTCGGTGGCGTCCAGCTCGGCCGGCCAGGCGTTGCGTTTCGTCATCGCCTGGATGTGGTCGATCGGGTGGTCCGGGTCGTACATGGAGTGGATGAGCGAGGCGAGCCGGCCCTGACCGAGGGGCTGGCGTACGCGGATGTCGGCTTCCTGGAGGCGGGAGCAGATGTCGGTCAGCTCGCGGGCCATGACGACCGCGAGACCGGCGTCGCGGTCGACCTTGCCGCCGTGCGGGCGGGCCGCGCGGGCCATGGCCTGGGCCTCGGCGGCCAGTTCGCGGTTGTAGTGCATGCAGGCGACGAGGTACGCGCGGTGCTGTTCGCTGCTCGTCGACACCATCGACTGCAGCTGGTCGTACGACTGCTGCAGCCACGCCGGTGCGCGGTCGTCGCCGCGTACGGCGACGTCCTTGGCGTGCGCGTCGGGGTCGGCGGGGAGGGTGCGGGCGAGCATCTGCAGGCGGGTGACGAAGCCGTCGCCGTTCGCCACGTGCTTCAGGAGGGTGCCGAAGCGGTCGACGAGGGCTTCCTGGTCCTCGCTGTCGCGCAGGCCGACGCCGGGGCCCTCGATCTCGATGGCGGCGGTGACGGTCTTGCGGTCCGCGTGCAGCAGTACGGCGATCTCGTCGGGGCCGAAGGGTGCGGCGAGCCAGGTGATGCGGCCGATGCCGGGGGGCGGACCGATCTCGACCTCACGCCCGTCGAGCCGTGTACCGGCCTCGATGGCGGCGGAGCGGTAGGTGGCGTTGTGGCGGAGGGTGCGCTTGTAGCTGCGGTTGACCTCGAACCACTTGTAGAACGTGCGGTGCTTGTACGGCACGTAGACCGCGGCCAGCGCGAGCAGCGGGAAGCCCATGAGCAGCACGATCCGCAGGGACAGCACCGGGACGAGGAGACCGCACATCATGCCGAGGAACGCGCCCGCGATGATCAGCGCGATCTCACCGGTCTCTCGATTCCGGCCGACGATCGCGTTCGGCCGGGCGCGGCCGATCAGATATGTACGGCGGGGCGTGACCGGATGGGACAGATGGGACTCGGTCGTCAACGCCCGTCACCTCCTGAGCGATTGCTACTGCTGTTGCGGGTGTTGCTGGCGTGGGGTGTGTTGACCGGGCTGGAGGAGCGCGGCGCGGGTGCGGCGGAGGGGACAGGTCCGCCGCCACCGGTCGAGGGGCGGGAGCTGTGGGCGGCGACACCGCCGGAGGCCTGGTTGGCGGGGCGGGGGCTGCCGCCGGACTGGGCTTGGCCGTTGTTGTCCGCGCGGGTGCTGTGGGTCTTGATGCCCTGGGCGACGAGGGTCGCGGGGGAGCTGATGACCGCGGCGGCCTTGCCTTCGGCGTTCTGCATGATGCGGTTGTTGCGGGAGCCCGCGATCTCGTCGCCGAAGCCGGGGACGAAGCGGTAGATCATCGCGGACGCGAAGATGGCGAGCAGGATGATCGCGAGGCCGGAGACGACGGCGGAGAAGGCGTCGGGGCCGTCGTCGGCGGAGAGCGCGCCGGCGAGGCCGAGGACGATGACGATGACCGGCTTCACCAGGATGACCGCGATCATGATGCCGGCCCAGCGGCGGACGTGTCCCCACAGGTTCTTGTCGACCAGGCCCGCGTAGACGACGGTGCCGAGGAGGGCGCCGACGTAGAGCAGGGCGGCGCGGATGACGAGCTCCAGCCACAGGACGCCGGCGGCGAGGATGCTGACCAGAGAGACGACGATCAGCATGATCGGGCCGCCGCCGATGTCCTCGCCCTTCTTCAGGGCGCCGGAGAAGTTGCCGAAGAAGGCGTCCGTCTGGTCGCCGGTGGCCGACGCGAGGACGTCGGAGACGCCGTCGGTGGCGGAGACGACCGTGTAGAGGATCAGGGGGGTGAAGGCGGAGGCCAGGACGGTGAGCCAGAGGAAGCCGATGGCTTCGCCGATGGCGGTGGTGAGGGGGACGCCTCTTACGGCCCGCTTGGCCACGGCGAGGAGCCACAGGAGGAGGGTGAGGATGGTGGAGGCGGCGAAGACGACTGCGTACTGCTGGAGGAACTTGTCGTTCGTGAAGTCGACGTTCGCGGTGTCCCGCACGGCCGCGCTGAGCTTGTCGATGGTCCAGGAGGCGGCGTCCGCGCAGCCCTTGGCGAGGGAGGAGAGGGGGTCGAGGGTGGAGGTGGGGTCCAGGGAGGGGGTGCTGGTGCCGCTGTTGTCGCCCGTGTCGCTCTCGCAGAACTCCCTGACCTGGCCCGACAGGAGGTCGCAGTTGTCGTTGGACGGCGAGGGAGTGGGCGTGGGCGCCGCGACGGCACGTGTGGCCAACAGGACAACGGCGGTCTGTACGGCGGTGAGGGTGGCGGCGACCTGGAGCGCGCGGCGCTGGCTACCGGGCATAAGTGAAGCCTCCGTACTCCTCGACGGCCTTGGCCATGTCGTCGGCGCTGGACGCCCTGTCGTCGCCGGGAACGGGCGCGGGGCCGTCCTCCTGGGAGAAGCTCTCGATCTTCCAGTCCCCGTCCGCCCAGCGCAGCTGAAGCGTCATGGTGAACCAGTCGCTGGTGACCGGGTTGGTCGAGCGTTCACCCGTGGTGCCGAACACTCCCGTGCACCAGACCTCGACCGTTGCCCCGGTGTCCGAGTAGGTCGTGACCTTGGTGCCGATCGGCATGGTGCGCGAGACATAGGTGCTGCCCGCGGTCGCGTTGCCTTTCGCGTCCAGCCCGACGTTCTTCAGGAACTCCTTGGAGTACGTCTGGTTGAACTTGCCCTCCAGCGCGGCCTGCTTGTCGGCGACGAAGACCTGCCGGACGATCTCGGTGCGCCGGACGGGTTTGAGGAAGTCCGCCGAAACCAGTACGACCGCGTAGTTCGCCGCCGCGCTCTCCGCTCCCTGCCGGTCATGGCCGAACCCGGCCGGAACACCGCCCGACTTGGAGTCCACCGGCCGCTCCCCGCTGGCCGCCGTGGACGTCGCCTCCGGGCCCGAGGCGCTTTCCTCCGTTGAAGTGGAGTCGTCTCCTCCGCGGTTGGCGAATGCGATCGCGGCGATCAGGAGGACCACCACGCCGACCACCGTGACCAGGCTCCGGGAGGAGCTGCGGCCCCCGCGTCGGGCGCCGTACGGCTCGTTGTCGGGCAGTCGGGTACGGGTGTGCCCGGTGCCGGCGTAACCGCCGGCGGCCTCGTGTTCGTCCCCGGGACTCATGCCGCGCCCGCCCCCTCGATGTCGTAGCGGAGACCGTCGTACCGAAACACCGTGTAGGTGTACGACGGTAGCCGCGATGGTTCCCACGCGGGCGCGGTGTGGTGACTCGACATCAGGGACATGGGGGAAACGCAACCTCAGCCGGTGGGCACGACGGGCGGGTGGGGTAGAGGGGGACCGGGCGCGCCCGGAGAGGACGTGGTCGGGGTCTTACACCGCCATGCCGTACACGATGGTGAAGAGCGTGCCGAGGGAGCCGATGATGAAGACTCCGGTGAGGCCGGCGATGATGAGGCCCTTGCCCTGTTCCGCGCTGAAGGTGTCCCGGAGGGCCGTCGCGCCGATGCGCTGTTTGGCCGCCCCCCAGATGGCGATGCCGAGGCAGATGAGGATGGCGACCGCCATCACCACCTCGATCATCACCTTGGCCTCGTTGCCCAGGCTGCCGAAGGGGCCCCAGTCCGGAGCGATCCCGCCGATGATGGTGTTGATGTCTCCCTTGTCGGCCGCAAAGAGCATGTAAGTCACCGCCCCTGTTGGGTAGTTCCGCAGTCCCCTGCGGTGCGCAGAGGTCAGGCCTCATTCTCGCTGACAACGGCGCCGTCGTATGTCGACTTGGCGTCATTGCTTGGCGGGTTTCGTACGAATACCTCGTATCGTCACTCTGTGTATCACGGCAGGTCACGCCGGGCAACGAGGTGGGAGCGGAACCTGTGGTGTGGTGCCGTCGTTGAGCCTCTTTACGACCCGGCCCGGTTCGGGTGGTGGGTGGGGTGAGTGGTCGTGCCGATGTTCCCCGTGATTTCCGGGTTCTGCGGTGAAGGCTATCGCCGTTGTGCCGCCGGGCCGTGACGAGGGGTCAGCGAGGGCGCAGTCCGTGCAGCAGGTGGTGGACGACTTCGCCGATGCCGTCGAGTGCGGCCTGGGGCGGGAACGTGCCGTTGGCGGTGAAGGCGGCGATGCCGTGCAGGCTGGCGCCCGCGAGGAGCGTGATGCCTTCGGGGTCGCCCTCGACGATCTCGCCGCGCTGCTGGGCGTCCGCGATCAGCCGGAGGAAGGGTGTGATCGTGCGTTCCACCGCGGCGGCGAGCTGCTCGGAGACGTCCGGGTCGTGCTTGCGGGCGTACATGAGCTCCAGGAGCGCGGGGTTGTCGATGGTGAAGCCGAGGTAGGCGCGCGCGAGCGCGGTGAGCCGCTCCTCCAGGGGGAGGTCGGGGTCGTCCGCGGTGTCCAGGGTCCGGGTCAGGCGCTCGAAGCCGGCGAGGGCGAGGGCGTCGAGCAGGGCCTGCTTGTCCTTGAAGTGCCGGCCCGGGGCGGCGTGGCTGACGCCGGTCTCGCGGGCGAGTTCGCGCAGGGACAGTGCGGCGGCGCCCTTCTCCCGCAAGGTGCGCTCCGCGCCGGCGAGCAGGGCGGCGCGCAGGTCTCCGTGGTGGTAGGGGCGGGTCTCGGGCATGCGCATCATCGTATCTCGATGTTGACGCCGCCATCTTTGTTGGCACTGTCACTATTGTTGTCGTTGACAGCATTGTTGTCGCTGCCTACATTGGGGGCATGGCTACCAAGAGCAACGCGAGTAAGTGGAACGTCGGCCGTCTGCCCGACCTCACCGGCCGGACGGCGGTCGTCACGGGCGCCAACAGCGGTATCGGCCTGGCGGCCGCGGACGCGCTGGCGGGTGCGGGGGCGCATGTCGTCTTCGCGGTACGGGATCCGCAGCGAGGGCGGACAGCGGCGGCGACCGTGCGCGGCAGTACGGAGGTGCGGCGGCTCGACCTCGCGGACCTGGCGTCGGTGCGGGAGTTCGCGCAGGAGTGGGGCGACCGTCCGCTGGACCTGCTGATCAACAACGCGGGCGTGATGATGCTGCCCGAGCAGCGGACCAAGGACGGCTTCGAGATGCAGTTCGGCACGAACCATCTCGGTCACTTCGCGCTGACGAACCTGCTGCTGCCGTACGTCACCGACCGCGTCGTCACCGTGTCGTCGGGCGCCCATCGCTTCGGCGCCGGTGTCATCAACTTCGACGACCTGAACCTGACGAGGGGTTACACCCCGGTTCGCGCCTACGCCCAGTCCAAGCTGGCGAACCTGCTGTTCACCCTGGAACTCCAGCGCCGGCTGACGGGGGCCGGCTCACCGGTCCGCGCCCTCGCCGCCCACCCCGGCTACGCGGCCACCAACCTCCAGAGCCACGCGGCGAGCCCCGTGTCCCGCGCTGTCATGCGGCTCGGCAACAAGTTCTTCGCCCAGGACGACAGGGCAGGCGCCCTGCCGACCCTGTACGCGGCGGTCATGGACCTGCCGGGCGCGAGCTTCGTCGGCCCGGACGGCCTCGGCGAGATGCGCGGCGCCCCCACGCTGGTGGGCCGCTCGGCAGCGGCCGGCGATCCGGCGGCGGCGCGTCGGCTGTGGTCGGTGTCGGAGGAGCTGACGGGGGTGACGTTTCCGCTGATGGATGCGGCGCGGGCGTGAGGAAGGCTCCTCGCCGTCGAGTTGCTTCCTCAGAGGTCGAGAACTGCTCGGAGGGCCTGGTCGACGCGTGCGAGGGCGTCTGGACCGATGTTTCCCAGGTAGGTGCCGTCATGGAAGCGCGTTGTCTTGAGCTGAGCGAGGTTGAGAGCCACGGCGACGCCTTCCACGGGAGCGCTCAGGTGTACGGACATGATGGTGTCCGGATAGGCGCCGGGCGGATGCAGCACGATGGCCAGGCAGGCGCCGAAGGCCTCATCGAGTCCGTCGAGACTGACCACACAGACCGTGCGTTCACCTTGAGTGCCCTTGACCTGCCAGATGTCCCCCCTCTTCACCACGCGTCGCCTTCCCCGTCCAGGTCCGGTCGGTAGCCGGCGGCGGCCAGCTGCTGTGCCGCGTCCAGCGTGATCTGCCGACGAATGAGTCGGTCTATGTACGCGGACACATTGCCTTCAGGGGCGTGGGCGCGGACGTAGCTGGCTGTTTCATCGGAGAGCGACACTGTGATCTTCGCGGTCATACTCGCATCGTACTCGAGTCATACCGCTCAAAGGGTGACCCATCACCCTTTCGCGCTCCTGCCTCTCAGCCGCTCGTCGATCTGTCGCAGGCGCTCCCACGCGGTGGGATCGGTGCCCGTGCCGAGTGAGTAGTGGAGGGCGGGCCGGGTGGCCGGGCCGAGCTGGAGGGGCGCGGCTCCGGGTAGGGCGTTGCGGGCGTGGTCCGTGCCGAGGTCCGCCAGGGCGTCGGGGCCGAGGGTGAGGGTGAGCGGGATCGGCGGTGGCTCGTGGTGGGCCGGCACCGTCAGGTCGGCCTGGGCGGTGCGTAGTTCGGTGACCATCGTGGCCACGTTGTGGTCGGTCGTGAGTGTCTCGGCGGCCTCGGGCAGGCGGTCCGCCGGGACCGTTTCGCCGACGGTGTAGCCGAGGGCCATGGAGATGTGCTCCTCGACGCCGAGGCGCGTGCGGACGATGCGCAGGGTGGCGATCGCCGGGCGGTCGGGGGCGCCTATGACGACCAGCCAGGTGGGCATGGACTGGCGGGCGCGGGTGCGGGCGAGTTCGGTCAGCTGCCTTGGTGACCAAGGGACGTTGACGGGTTCGGCACTGGCCCAACCTGCGGGCGGCGCTCCGGTGAGGGTCTGCCAGGTGTGTTCAAGTGCGCCGCCGAGGAGCAGGCGCTCATCGGCGGGGTGGATGGTGCGGAGGGACAGGTGGAGCTGCCGTTCGCCGCTGGGAGCGGGCGGTCGCTGGAAGGCGTGCGCGATCCCGGGTGCGATGTCACCGGCGGGGGCGAAGTGTCCTTCGTGCCAGTGCAGTACGGCTCCGGAGAGTCCGTCGTAGTAGCCGCAATCGGGGTCGCGTACGACCCAGCGTGCGGGGATGCGCTCCAGTACGGAACGTGCGGGCAGGGTGAGCCGGGTTCCGGGTGGGGTGACGATGTGCAACTCGTGCCCGGACTGGAGGGTGCTGCGCACCACGTCGGTCAGCCAGGTCGTGGCTGCCACGAGCGGGCGGTCCTGGAGGACGACGGCGGCCCTGTCGGTGAGCACGTCGACATCGGCTGGCGTGGCGGCCGCGTCACCGTGGGTGGGGACAGTCACGACATCGGTGTGGGCGGCCTCGCGTGGCCACGTCGTGCCGCCGAGTACGGTGGCCAGCCGCCCGGCTATGGACCCGGCCAGCCGTCTGGCCTCCTCGACCCGTGTGGTCGCCCTCGCCTCGGTCCACCACACCGGCGCGTCCGTCCGGGCACTCGGCCCGAGCAACCGCTCGACCTCACCGGGCACCTGGAGGTAGCGGGGTGCCTCGACCGACACCAGGGGCTGTCCGTCGTCCGTGCACAACTGCGCGACGGCCCCGCCGCCGGCCTGGCTGACGCGCAGGTCGGGGCCGCCGGCGTGGAGTGCGGCCAGCAGGGTCTTGATGTCCGGCATCTCTGGGGTGAGGGCGATGACGTCTTGGGTCATGTGCTGCTCGCTGATGGGGGAGGCGGGTGTTGTCAGGGTCAGTAGCGGCCCGAGAACTCTTCCAGGGCGTCCAAAGACGGGGCTTCTTGAGGGGTGTCCTCGACGATCAGGCCGATGTCGGGCTGCGGTGGGTTCTGCGCCAACCAGTCCAGCGCGGCGAGCGCGCTGAGCCCTTGGCCATGGGCGGCCCGCAGGCGCATCAGCCATCCGGATCCTGCCTCGAATGCCTCCTCGCCTGCGGCGGTTCGCGGTTCGTAGCCTGCGGCCTCGTCGCCGAACGAGGACCACATGTACCCCAGCGTCTTTCCACCACGCCGGATCGTGAAGTAGCGCACCGGGTGGTCGGTGGTCTGCTCGTACTCGTCCTCGGAGGCCGGAATTCTGGCCCGGAGCAGGGTGGATCGGCGCGGGACCTCGAATGTCCCCCAGGAGTCGTCGTAAGCGGGGCCCTCGATCCTCGGGTCCTCGAAACCCGTCTCCGTCGGAGTCGCGTGGCGGTTGGGGTCTGCTGGCGTGGGCTTGCTGCCGAGCAGAGCTGAAATGCCCTCCAGGGCCGCGGCGAGCCGGGGTGCGTTCTCCGCGTGCACTTCAAGCTGCTCACGACCACGGGTGTTCATCGTCAACCACGCGTCGGAGTACGTCTCCAGCGTCACCGTGAGGAGGCTGCCCTCCCAGATGTCCACGTGGACGACGAACAACTTTTCCGCGCGGTGTTTCGCTCCCGACTCCAGCCAGATACCGGGGCAGTCGACCCGCACGGTGACGAGGAAGTCGCCTGCAAGGGATTCGGCGTCGGCCATGACGCGCGACAGCGCCGTTTCCTGGGCCAGCGGATCCTGCTCCAGGAGCAGACCACTGGCGTGGATACGGAAGTCCCTCATACTGCCCCTGCAGTATTCGACGTGACTTCCCAAGTCCAATCGCCAATGGGATCTGAGGTGATCACTATGTCCTGACCCGACCTCAATTACCGTCCCACGGCAGAATTAGAGGTTTTCGGTGCCACCACCAACCGGGGTTCTCCATGGTGGCCGATGAATCTGATGTTCCCGCCTCGATTGCCCAGGTGTCATCCAACTGGGTGTGGCTCCTGAACCTTGCGTCGAGCTGATCGACTGCCTTTTGCAGCAAATCATCCACAGGCTGGGGAAGTTTTGCCGAAAGGTGTGCAAGAAAGTCCCGCGCACGTAGGGCGTCACAGTACAGTTCAATCGGATAGCGCCCGGTCGGCTGCCAGTTCGACGCCATGATCCGTACCATTCTCTCCCACTCCGCAAGATAATTTCGCGAGTGGTTCAGGGGGGTTCCTGGTTCATCAATGAGTGCAGCATTCACAGAACCGTGTTGCGACCGCCGGAGTGCGTCCACAGCGCGAGTGAAATCCGCGGTGACAGGTGTGGGAACGCGCCGCTCACGAACGATTTCCGGCAACTGCATGACACGAACGCCGGGAAGCTGAGGAATGGCAGCTTCAACCGCGTCGATCGAGTATGTGGGGCGTTCGTCGTCCGTTGCCACCAGTCGGGCACGGGTCAGCAAACCAGTCGGGGTCACCAGCCAGTACGCGCTGGGGATCTGCTCTGCGGCTGGGTACAGGACGACCGTTTGTGCCGCTGCGGCGAATTTCTTGGCGGCGTCCGCCTCATTCGGCTGATTCGGCACAGCGTCCTGAACGAAGATGTCGAGAGTCAGCGAGACATTACCGAAGACGTGCGTGTAGTCACACAGGACATGCGCGTCCCAGTTGCGATCGTCTTGATCGCCGTCCACGTCAGCGACGTCGACCGTACTCGGTTCCACGTTGATGCATGACGCCAGGGCATTGGACAAGAGGGGCGGTTGCAGGCGATCGACGGTGAAGAAATTGTAGGTCATCGGTAAGTCCCGTTGTATACATCCAGCGCCTTCTGGACAGCGTCCGGATTGTTGACGAACCTGGGGTTCCTAGTCAACTGAGGTGCGGCATTGAGGTCGCCCTTGGCCCTGACCAACTGCTGCAGGGCGGCATATTCGTTTCTGTCCAAGTTGACGATACCCGGTCCTGAATCGGGATAGACCCGCCCCCCTGGCTCGACTCCGTACGTGCGGCCATTGATTTCGTAACGGTTCCCATCGTCGATGAGTCTTGCCCGTCCCGCCGCGATGCCCGCGATGTCGTTGTCGATCTGGTCGGCGAATCCGGGAAGAATGACGCTGTTCTTCTCCTTGATCTCACCCTTGGCGGCCCCGCTGACCGTGTGCCTCGGATGAGGACGCTTGAGATCTTCGCCTGCCGCCGGACCAGGTATGTCGCTACGGGCCGGCCAGACACCCTTCTGGCCGGACGAGGACTGACCGACGTTCTCTCCGCCGCCTGACGAGGGGCCGCCGGGTGTCGCGTCGCCAGCCGCTCTGTCATGGCCGCCGACGGGGTCGGTCCCAGCGCCTGTGCCGTCGGCCGGGTCGCTACCCGTGCCGTCGGGACTGCTGTAGCGGTCCGCGCCCGGCTGGTCGGGGGTGTGTCCGCCGCCGGGGGCGCCGGTGTGACCGTGCCCTCCCTGCGACGACCCGACACCCGGGCTGCTCGGGCCATCGGCGTCTTGCCGTGCCTGAGACGACAGGCCGTCGTCGGCGGCGCGGGCCGCGCTCTCCCCTGCGCGGGCGCCGGCGCCGACCAGTTCGCGGTAGCCGATCGCGCGCTCGGCGGCGGAGGGTTCGCGTGGGGCTGGTGTGGAGTTGCGGGTGCCGTCGGGGTTGAGGGGGATGAGGTTGCCGCGACTGTCGACCCGGTAGCGGTCGCTGAGGTCGAGGGCGCCGTCGGGGAACTTGGTCTTCGGCAGGTGGAGGTGATCGCTGACGTTGGCCAGTACCTGGGAGACCTTGGGCAGGGAAGACAGCGCGCCTGCCGCCTTCAGGCCGCCGGAGACCGGGTCCAGCGCGTCGCCGATCTTCGCCAGGGTACCGGCTGTTTTGCCCAGCGTGCCGCCCTTGCTGAGTTTGGCGAGGCCGGCCGCGGGACCGGCGCCCAGCGTGAGGAGGTTGAAGGTGACCACGGCGTGGGCGCGGGCCGGGTCCTCTTCCCACATGTCGTAGGCGATGAACTGCTTGCCGAACTCCTTCGCGTACGCCTTGCTCTCCGACTGCCAGTCGGAGAGGTGCTCCTCCTGCCCGGCGAGGTCCATGCCGTAGGCGTAGGCGCCGACGAAGGTGCGCCGCAGTCCGTCCCAGGCCTCGTCGCGGGCTTCCGTACCGTGGAAGCCGACAAGGGTGCCGAGGCCCTCGATGCCGCCCCAGACGCTGTCCTTGGCGATGCCGTCCCACGCCCAGCTCTTGACCCCGTGCCCCCACCAGTCCAGGCTCCACCGCTCGTAGGTGCGCCCCTCGGGGCTGCCCCACGGCAGGTCCTGGACGTCCTTGAGCATGTCGGCGTCCACGCCGTACATGCCTGAGGCGTGCGTGCCGTCGTCCGGCACCCACGCGGGCCGGCACATGGTCTTGCTGATCGCGTTGATCTTGTTGGCGGCGTTGCGCTCAGCCTCCTGGAAGCCTTCGACCGCTGCCGCCACATCGTCCATCAGCGTTTGGTGCCTGCTGACCTTGTCTTCGTCCTCGGTCCAGTCGGCATCGCCCTCGACACTGTCGACGAAGGCGATGGCGTCCTGCTTCAGCTGCTTCAGACGGTCGGCGTGGAGCTTGGCCTCGGCGATGAAGGAGTCCAGGGCGTCGGCGAGGGTCTCGATGTCGGCCGCGAAGGTGTCCGCCGTGTCCATCACCGGCTGAGTGGAGGAGAAGAGCTGCTCCGCCTCCGGGGCCTTGTAGTACGCCGCCGTCGCCTGGAAGCGGGAGTGGATGCCCTCGCCGCCGTTCCGAATGCCTGTCGCATGCTTGCGCAGGTCGGCGACGGCTGTCCCCAGTTGCTCGAAATCACCGGTGTACTGCGGTATCCCGCCCGGATTGATCACGTCGCTACTCCCCGGCCTTGCCGTCGGCCTTCTCCCCGACGGCCCGGAGTTCGGCCGGCGTGGGCACCTTGGCCGCCTGTCGCTGGGCCTCGGCGGCCATGGCCAGGTCTCCCTCGATGTACTCGGTGGTGGCCTTGACCGTGCCGTCCATCGTCTTCTTGGTGCGCGCGGCCATGAACCTGATGCTGCGCTCGTTGTCCGAGACGAAGTTCGCCACTGCAAGGCCCACCGGCCCTACGGGCGCGTCACCGCAGTACGGCCCACTGATCGTGCCCGCGAAACTCGCGGCGTCCGCCGCGCTCTCGCCGTAGCCCTTGAGGCCCTTGCTCATGTCTTCGGCCGCGAGGCCCACCAGCGACAGAATCGACTCCACGCCACTGGGGGAGATGTCCCACCCCGTCACGCCAACCCCCGTTGTTCCCCGTGCTGATACGTTTCCTCGGTCCGTCTCAGCATCACACACGCCACTGACAACAGACGTTCAGCTCCGGCCAAGGTGCGTTCACCCGGTTGCGGTCGCCGAACCCTCTGCGAAGTGGTCGAACTCGCCCGCTTGTACGCCGAGTACGAAGACGTCCCAGTTGCGGCGGGTGGTTGTGACAACGGCGTCCGGGGTGCTGGTTTCGCGGAGGATGACTGGAGCATCGTCCTCGTCCTCGCCGAAGGTGATGTCGATCCGGGGGCCGGGATCGGGGTCGGTGGCGTGCGGTTCCTCTTTGAGGGTGGTGAGCAGAGTTCCGAAGGTGGCCGGGGTGGCCGTGAGTATCGCGCCGGTTGGGTCGCCGCTTTCGGTGAGGTGGATCGTTTGGGAGGCGTCCAGGGTGGCGGTGACATAGACGCAGGACGCGCCCTCCGAGCAGTACGACGACTTCTGCCAGCGGGGGTTCATGGCATTCCCTTCACAGCTCTCGCATCACGTTGTGGATGAGGTCCCGGGTCTTCGCGGGGTCGAGCGCGACTGTGTCGATTCGGTCGAACAGGGTTCGGTACTTGTGCAGCTGGGCCTCGGCGTCGAGGAACGCGAGTCCGTGGGACTGGTCGAGGTAGACGGTGTCCAGTTGGGCTACGGGGCCGCGCGCGTAGTGGATCGACTGTCCGGATCCCGGGTAGGCCCCGACGTCGAAGCTGATGGCCCGCAGGGTGATGTGCTGTCGGTCGCTCATGTCGAGCAGGTGCTGCAACTGCTGCCGGGCAACCGTCGAGCCGCCGACTTTCATGCGCAGGGCGGCCTCATGGATGATCGCCTCGTACGGGGTCGGGTCGCCGTCACGGAAGAGGATCGCCTGCCGCTTGATGCGGAATGACAGGCGGTGCTCGATGTCGGGCGGCGACAGTTCGGTGACTCCCTGACGGAAGATTTCGAGTGCGTACTCGCGCGTCTGGAGCAGGCCCGGGATGCGGGCTGTGGTGGCGTCGCGCAACGACTGGGCGTGGTGCTCCAGTTCGGCCATGTCCAGCAGAGGGCTGGGGAGTAGCTCACGGTAGTCCTCCCACCAGCCGCGCCTGCGATCGCGTGTCATGCGGGTGAGCGCTTCGACAAGGACCCTGTCCGGGCACTCGTAGTGACAGGCGAGCATGCGCACGCGGTCGGCACTGACGCCCAGGCGGCCGGCTTCCATGTTGCTGACCTGGTGCTGCTTGATGCCGAGCAGTTGTGCCGCCTCCGTCGACGACAGCCCTGCGCGCTCGCGCATCTTGCGCAACTCGCCGCCCAGCCGGGCCTGGCGCCCTGTGGGGGTGCTTTTCACGGGCACTGACGTTCTCCCTCGACACCACCTCGTCACCCGCACGGGTGGTTAAGTCAGAGCTTCTTGCAAATCGGGATAAGACCTTATTGGTTCACGCTACCTTGAAGCGCAGGCGCCGCACCGCTCAGAAGTGCCACCGCTCGACGGAGCGGCGAGGTCACTGGGCATCACCAACTCCCCTCACGGATCGGACACTTCCATGCCCACCGTATCCCCGCCCTGGGCCTACACCCTCCAACTGCCGCACGATCCACGCGCCCCGCGCATCGCCCGCGCGACCCTCCGCACCGTCCTCGCCGCTCACGATCTCGCCGACCTCACCCCGACGGCCGAGCTCCTGGCCGCCGAACTCCTCGCCAACGCACACCTCCACACTGCCGGGCCCTACGCCCTGCGCATCCGGTCGGCGGAACCCGGTCGCCTCCGGATCGCCGTGTGGGACACGGACCCGAGGGTTCCGCCTGGCTTCCCTGCCGAACCCGCCGTACCGCCGGACGATGCCGAGAACGGCCGAGGTCTGCGTCTCGTGCAGGCCTGTGCCGACGCCTGGGGTGTGTCCGTGCTGGGCGAGCCCGGGACGGCGCAGGCCGGAAAGCTGCTCTGGGCCGAGTGTCCGCCTCTACACTGACCTGGGCGTACTCCCGGGTGGTGAGGGGCGGTTGACGGTGCGTAAGGCGTGGGTCGTGGCGGTTGCCGCAGCGGGCGCCGGGGTTTCGTTCGTGATGTTGCTGGTCGTCGGCGTGTACGTCGTGGCCGGGGACCTCGTCAACGGGGTCAGTGGCGCCGGTAAGAAGCTCGCCAAGGGGGCCGTGCCCGCCGCCTATCAGACGTTGGTGCAGAAGTGGGGCAATCTGTGCCCCGCCATCAATCCCGCGCTGCTCGCCGCGCAGTTGTACCAGGAGAGCGGCTTCAATCCGAACGCGCAGAGTCCGGCGCAGGCGCAGGGCATAGCGCAGTTCATCCCGGGGACCTGGGCCACGCACGGCGTCGACGGGGACGGGGACGGGGACCGGGACGTGTGGGACCCCAATGACGCGATTCCGTCGGCCGCTTCGTACGACTGCACGCTCGCGAAGTACGTCAAGGACGTGCCGGGGGACCCGACGAAGAACATGCTCGCCGCGTACAACGCGGGGGCGTACGCCGTCATCAAGTACGGGGGCGTCCCGCCGTACAAGGAGACCCAGAACTACGTCCAGGTCATCACGTCGCTGCAGGAGAGCTTTGCCGCGCCCGTCGGGCGGGTCGATCCCTCCGAGCAGGCCGCCGCCGCCATTCACTACGCGCAGAAGAAGCTCGGTACGCCCTATCTGTGGGGCGGCAACGGAACGGCCGAGCAGGGCGGGCGGTTCGACTGCTCGGGGCTGACCAAGGCGGCGTACGAGAGTGTGGGGATCACCCTGCCCCGGGTCGCCAACGATCAGTACAACGCCGGGCCGCATCCGGACCGGGGAGAGCTGCTCCCCGGCGACCTGGTGTTCTTTTCGGACGACCTCACCAACTCCCGGGCCATCCGGCATGTGGGGATTTATGTCGGCGGCGGGTACATGATCAACGCGCCCCGGCCGGGTGCCGTGATCCGGTTCGACCCGATTGACACCCCCGACTACTTCGGTGCCACCCGCGTCACCGAGGATGGCGCGAAAGCGCTCCCCTCGGCGGTCTGACGAGGCTTGGGACAGAGCGTGAACCCTACCCCTGAGCTGCGATGATGTGTCTCTCTTCGATAACGTCTGCGTGATCATTCAGTGGAATGTGGAACGTAGTGACGGAGGCCGTGCGTTCCTGTTGACGTAGCCGATGAACGCGGATCTACAGACCACGGGGGTGGCAGAGCGGCGCATGCACGGATGCGCCCGACAGACGACGACGAAGGGGCCGCTGCACCATGGCTGGACTCGCGCAATCCGGGTCGAACCCTGACGTCGAGCTGCTCTACGACATCAATGGCCTGGCCAAGGACGCGCCGCGGTGGTTCGACCGGGGCATGGAGTTCGTCGGGGAGTTCGGACTGCTGCTCGCCATGGTCCTGCTGGTGGTGTGGTGCTGGTGGACCGTGCGGCGGCGCGACGGCATGTCCGGCGAGGAGGCGGCGGGGTCGGTCGCCGCGCTGGTGTGGGCGCCGCTGGCCGCGGGCGTCGCGGTGCTGGTGAACGTGCCGATACGAGGGTTCGTGGAGCGGCCCCGGCCGTTTCTTCAGCATGAGGGGCTGGAGGTCCTGGTCTCCGGGAAGACCGACTTCTCGTTCGTGAGCGATCACGCGACCATCGCGATGGCGCTCGGAGTGGGGTTGTTCGTCGCCCATCGGACCTTCGGGCTCGTGGGGATCGGGCTGGCGCTGGTCGAGGGGTTCTGCCGGGTGTACATGGGTGTGCACTACCCGACGGACGTCGTCGGCGGGTTCGCGCTGGGTACGGCTGTCGCGTTGCTGCTGTCGCCGCCCGCCATGGCCCTGCTGACTCCGGTGACGAAGGCCGTGGAGCGGTCGCCCCGGGTGGGGTGGCTGATTCGGCGGCGGTCGTTGGTCGAGGGGCGGGAAGCTCTGATTCCGGGGGCGCGGAAGGAAGCCACGGGGGCGGCCGAGGAGCGGGACCTCGCGGCCTGACGACGCCGGGATCTCGCGGCCTGACGACGCCGGGATCTCGCGGCTCGGAGGGTTCGGAGGGTTCGGAGGGTTCGGAGGGTTCGTGACTGAGGCTCATAGCGCCTGGGGATACGTGAACATCCTGTTCGGGTCGTAGGTCCGCTTCAGCCGGGTCAGGCGCGGGGCCGCGTCCCCGTAGTACGCCTTCCGCCAGTCCTTCAGCGTCGGGTCCGTGTAGTTCTGGTACGCCGCTCCAGAGGCGTACGGGCGCATCGCGCCGTGCGCCGACGTCAGCCAGGACTGGGCCGTCGTCCCGGACGTGCCCGCACGCCAGGACGCTATGTACTGGGCCAGCATGCGGGAGCGGCGGTGGACGAAGGCCGTCGCCGTGGGGGAGACGCGGTTGATCGCGCCGCCCAGGGCCGTGAAGGCGATGCTGCCCGCGCCGCCCCGTACCGACGTGATCTGGGCGAGCAGCGCGCGGATGCCGGCCGCCGAGACGGAGCGGTCGAAGAAGTCGGAGCGGGCGGCGTACGTCTCGCGGCCCAGCGCGCCCTCGGGGGAGCGGCCGGGCGTCGTGCCGGGAAGGTGGCACTGGGCGTCGGTGGAGAAGGAGGAGCAGCCGGCGTAGACCTCCATCGCCTCCTCGTACGAGCGGCGCCTGAGAGACACGCTGGACGCCGAGGCGCCGACTCGGGCGGCGAGGCGGTCCACCGCGTTCTGGAGTTCGCGGTAGGTGCCGAGGGAGAAGGCGGCGACCGAGACGGTGGGGGTGCCGCCGGCCGCGCTCGCCAGGTGCAGGGACGACCAGATCTCGTCGGGCTGGTCCGGGCCCCACTCCTGCCACGCCTTCACGACCGCGGCCGCCCTGCTCCACGGCCAGGTCAGATACGCCGAGACCGCCTGCGGCGCCGGGTGGGTGCGGAAGTGCAGTTCCGTGACGACGCCGAAGTTGCCGTTGCCCGCGCCGCGCAGGGCCCAGAAGAGGTCCTTGTGCGTGGTGGCGTCGGCGGTGATCCGCTTGCCGTTCGCCGTGACCAGGGTGGCCCGGGTGAGGCTGTCACAGGTCAGGCCGTACGCCCGGGAGACCACGCCGTGGCCGCCGCCGAGCACCAGGCCGGAGACGCCGACCGTCGGGCAGGAGCCGGCGGGGATGGTGACGCCCTTGGCGGCGAGGGCACGGTAGACGTCGATCAGCTTGGCGCCGGCGCCCACGACGGCGGTGTCGCCACTCGCGCGTACGCGGTTGAGCTTGGAGACGTCGATGATCAGGCGGCCGTTTCCGGACGACCAGCCGGCGTAGGAGTGGCCGCCGTTGCGGATCGCCACGCGGATGTCATGGGCGCGGGCGTAGGCGAGAGTGGTGCCGATGTCGTCCTGGTGGGCGACGTAGGCGACCGCGGCGGGCTTCAGCGCGTCGAAGCGGGTGTTGTAGAGCCGGTGGGCGGTCGGCCAGGAGGCGTCGCCGGGGCGGATCAGGGGGCCGTCGAGGTCGCGGGCGAGCGCCGACCAGTTGGCGGCGGCCGCGGCGGCGGTCGTGCGGATCCCGCTGCCCGTCGCGGAGGTGCCCCGGCCCGCGGTGGGGGTGGCCCGGCCCGTGGTGGGGGTGGCCGTGGCGGTGCCGGAACCGCCGCTGCACGCCACCGCCGACGCGATCCCCACGACCGCGGCGGCCCCGCCCCCGATGAACGTACGCCGTTCCATGAGTGCCTCCCGCTCCCACCGCTTACGTGAGACGAGACGGCTCCCCGGGCGCACGGGTTCCGCGGATCGCCGCCCCGCTTTCGCGCCCTCGCCGGTTACCCACCGTCACCCCTGTCGCCCATCCGTTCTGGCCCGTACAGTCGTAGTCCGTGTAGGTTCATACGTGATGCCTTATATGTTCTTGTCCGGGAGATTCCTGGGGGTTGCTGACGGTGTGCGTGCTGGACTAAGTCCAGGTGGGACCTATGTGTGCCCTCCCCGTAAGCATTCCGTGACCTAACCACACCGACCACAGGGGTTCACCGTCCGTTCACTTACGGCCGTAGGCGGCTTCACCTGATCTGCCTAATTTCGGCCTTACCGGTGACGGGCGTGCCCGAATGCGTGTCCACCACCGACCAGACTTCGCACGCCGCCGATCAGGACGGCGGCTCCTGGAAGGAACTCCCGAAAGTGAAGCTTCAGCGCATGAACCGGCGGGCCCTCACCCTCGGTGCTCTCGCCGTCTCCGGCGCCCTGGCCCTCACGGCGTGCGGCTCCGACGACACCGGCAACGGTGGCGACGCGGGCGCGACGACCGCCGCGACCGGCTCCATCGACTGCGGTGACGCCAAGGGCCAGCTGCTGGCCGACGGCTCCTCCGCGCAGAAGAACGCTATCGACGCCTGGGTCAAGCAGTTCACCGCTGCCTGCCAGGGTGTCCAGATCAACTACAAGGGCTCCGGCTCCGGCGCCGGCATCACCGCGTTCAACCAGGGCCAGGTCGCCTTCGCCGGCTCGGACTCGGCGCTGGACGAGGAAGAGATCGCCGCGTCCAAGGAGGTCTGCCAGGGCGGTCAGGGCATCGACCTCCCGATGGTCGGCGGCCCGATCGCCGTCAGCTACAACGTCCCGGGTGTCGACAACCTCGTCCTGGACGCTCCGACCCTCGCCAAGATCTTCAACAGCAAGATCAAGAACTGGAACGACGAGGCGATCAAGAAGCTGAACCCCGACGCCGACCTGCCCGACCTGAAGATCCAGGCCTTCCACCGCTCGGACGAGTCCGGCACCACGGACAACTTCACCAAGTACCTGATCGCCACCGCCAAGAGCGACTGGCCCTACGAGGGCGGTAAGGCCTGGCAGGCCGACGGCGGCCAGTCCGCGTCCGGCTCCTCCGGTGTCGCCCAGCAGGTCTCCCAGGTCTCCGGCGCCATCAGCTACATGGAGCTGTCCTACGCCGAGGGCATGGACGTCGTCGCCATCGACACCGGTGCCGCCGAGCCGGTCAAGGCCTCCACCGAAGGTGCCACCAAGGCCATCGCGGACGCCGAGGTCGTCGGCCAGGGCAAGGACCTCGCCCTGGAGATCAACTACGGCACCAAGGCCGAGGGTGCCTACCCGGTCACCCTGGTGACGTACGAGATCGTCTGCGACAAGGGCAACAAGGCCGAGAGCCTGCCCGCCACCAAGGCGTTCCTGAACTACGTCGCCAGCGAGGACGGCCAGGGTCTGCTGGCCGACGCCGGCTACGCGCCGATCCCCGACGAGATCATCGCCAAGGTCCGCACCACCATCGAGGGCCTGAGCTGACCTGAGTGCGCGGCCCGGCCCCTCACGCGGGGGCCGGGCCCCGCACCGTCCGGTGCACCGCCGCCAGGAGTCGCACGTCGAGTACGGCTCCGCAGACCGGAGAACCTGATGGACATAACGACACAGAACACTGACGCACCTCCCCCCACGCCCCAGTCGACGACGGCCGAGCTCAAGCGCGCGGCCCGCGGCGCCACCCGGCCCGGTGACCGGATCTTCCTCGGTCTCTCCCGTGGGTCGGGCATTCTGCTGCTGGCGATCATGGCCGCGATCGCCGTCTTCCTCACCTACCGGGCCGCCCTCGCCATCAGTAAGGACGAGGGCAACTTCCTGACCACCTTCGAGTGGAACACCAGCGGTCCCGAGCCCGTCTTCGGTATCGCCGTGCTGGCCTTCGGCACCGTGGTCTCCTCGATCGTCGCCATGGTCATCGCGGTCCCGATCGCGGTCGCCATCGCGCTGTTCCTCACCCACTACGCCCCACGCCGGCTGAGCGGTCCCATCGCCTATGTGATCGACCTGCTCGCCGCCGTGCCGTCCATCGTGTACGGCCTCTGGGGCGCCCTGATCCTCGTACCGCAGCTGGACGGCCTGTTCGGCTGGCTCGACGCGTACTTCGGATGGACCGGCATCTTCTCCTGGGAGGGCGGCCCGGCCCGCTCGATGCTCACGGTCGGCATCCTGCTGGCGATCATGATCCTGCCGATCATCACCAACGTCAGCCGCGAGGTCTTCCGCCAGGTCCCGCAGATGCACGAGGAGGCGGCCCTGGCCCTCGGCGCCACGCGCTGGGAGGTCATCCGCATGGCGGTGCTGCCGTTCGGCCGCTCCGGCGTGATCTCCGCCTCGATGCTCGGCCTCGGCCGCGCGCTGGGCGAGACGATGGCCGTCGCCACCGTGCTCTCCCCCTCCTTCCTCATCCAGACCAGCCTGCTCGACCCGGGCGGCGGTACGTTCGCCCAGAACATCGCCAGCAAGTTCGGTGAGGCGGACACCTTCGGCCGTGACGCGCTGATCGCCTCCGGTCTGGTCCTGTTCGTCATCACCCTGCTGGTCAACGGCGCGGCCCGCGCGATCATCGCCCGCCGCAAGGAGTACTCGGGGGCCAACGCATGAGCCACGCCGTCCTCACCAAGCGCCCCAGCACGCTGCGCGGCGCCAGCCTGCCCAAGTGGGCCCCGTGGGGGATCGCCGCGGGCTCGCTCGCCGTCGCGGTCGGTATCGGCCTGGGCGCCGGGCTGGACAGCCGGATCCAGTGGGGCCTGATCGCCGCGATCCTCTACGTCCTCGGCACCTACGTCATCGCAGCGGTCGTCGAGGGCAAGCGGCAGGCCAAGGACCGTGTCGCGACCTCGCTGGTCTGGGTCTCCTTCCTGATCGCCGTGGTGCCGCTCGCCTCGCTGGTCTGGGCGACCGTCCAGCGCGGCACGAAGGTCCTGGACGGCTACTTCCTGACCCACTCGATGGGTGTCGTCGGTGACCGGGAGCCGGGTGGCGGTATCTACCACGCCATCATCGGCAGCCTGGAGCAGGTCGGTCTCGCCACGTTGATCGCCGCGCCGATCGGTGTGCTCACCGCGATCTACCTGGTCGAGTACGGGCGGGGCAACCTCGCCCGGGCCGTCACCTTCTTCGTCGACGTCATGACGGGTATCCCGTCGATCGTCGCCGGTCTGTTCATCCTCAGCATCATGCTGATGTTCGAGATGCAGCCGTTCGGCTTCGCCGGCTCGCTCGCGCTGGCGATCCTGATGATGCCGGTCGTGGTGCGCTCGACGGAGGAGATGCTCAAGCTCGTGCCGAACGAGCTGCGGGAGGCGTCGCTCGCGTTGGGCGTGCCGAAGTGGCGGACGATTCTGAAGGTCGTCCTGCCGACGGCGATCGGTGGTATCACCACCGGCATCATGCTGGCGGTCGCGCGTATCGCCGGTGAGACGGCGCCGGTGCTGCTGCTGGTGTTCGGTAACCCGTTCATCAACAACAACCCGTTTGAAGGGGCCCAGGCCTCGCTGCCGCTGTACATCTACCAGCAGTACTCCCAGAGCGCGGGTGCCGAACCTGCGTACGACCGTGCGTGGGCTGCGTCTCTGACGCTGATCGCCTTCGTGATGATCCTGAACCTGCTGGCCCGCGGCATTGCCCGCTGGAAGGCCCCCAAGACCGGTCGCTGACGCGGCCACTCAGCGACCGATTTTCTGAAAGAAGCAGTGATTTCAAATGGCCAAGCGCATTGATGTCAGCGGCCTCAGCGCCTACTACGGTTCGTTCCGTGCCATCGAGGACATCTCGATGACCATTGAGCCTCGTTCGGTCACGGCGTTCATCGGGCCGTCCGGATGTGGCAAGTCCACCTTCCTGCGCACGCTCAACCGGATGCACGAGGTGACTCCGGGTGGGCGGGTCGAGGGCAAGGTCATGCTCGACGACGAGAACCTGTACGGGGCCGGGGTGGACCCGGTGGCCGTGCGGCGTGAGGTCGGCATGGTGTTCCAGCGGCCGAACCCGTTCCCGACGATGTCGGTGTACGACAACGTGGCGGCGGGGCTGAAGCTGCTGGGGTCGTACAAGAAGTCCCAGCTGGACGACATCGTGGAGAAGTCGCTCAAGGGGGCGAACCTCTGGAACGAGGTCAAGGACCGGCTGAACAAGCCGGGGTCGGGGTTGTCGGGTGGTCAGCAGCAGCGGCTGTGTATTGCTCGGGCGATCGCGGTTGAGCCGAATGTTCTGCTGATGGACGAGCCTTGCTCTGCTCTTGACCCGATTTCGACGCTGGCGATCGAGGATCTGATCGGGGAGCTGAAGGAGCGGTTCACGATCGTCATCGTGACGCACAACATGCAGCAGGCTGCGCGTGTGTCGGATCGGACGGCGTTCTTCAACCTGGCGGCTGTGGGGCAGCCGGGGAAGCTGATCGAGATCGACGACACGGAGCGGATCTTCTCCAACCCGTCGGTGCAGGCGACGGAGGACTACATCTCCGGTCGCTTCGGCTGACGTATCGACTCCTCGCGGTGCTGCATGGCGGTGCCACCGCGAGGACGAAAAAGGGCCCGCCCCTGGCTCCCGGGGGCGGGCCCCCGTCTGTTTTGTGCCTGCGGCGGCCTGCTCGTGTTTGGTGGGGGTTGCTGTCGCGCCTACGGTTCGGGTGGTGGGGCGGGGCCGTGTCGGGGGGTGTCCGTCCTCGGAACGGCGCGGAATCGGTCATCTGCAAAGGTGCCCGGGTTGACGCGCCAACCTCTGCGGGCGGACACCCCCCGACACGGCCCCTTCCGTGCGTACGCGAGTGCGGCTATCGCTGGCCCGGCCCGGGGGCGCGGTGCCGCTCAGCCGCGGGTGTGCGGTGCCGTTCAGTCGTGGGCAACTGGTGCCGTCCAGCCGCGGGCAGTCGTGCCGCTGGGGCGGCACGGGTGGGCGCAGCGGTGCCCCGTCGTGCCAGGTTGCGCGATGTCCCGGTTCAGGTGCAGTGCCGGGTGGGGCTTACAGGAACGCCAGGTGTACGAGGCCGAAGGCGCATGCCGCTACGGCTGCTGCTGCCGGCATGGTGATGAACCAGCCGAGGACGATGTTCTTGGCCACGCCCCAGCGGACCGCGTTCACGCGCTTCGTTGCGCCGACGCCCATGATGGCCGAGGTGATGACGTGCGTTGTCGAGATGGGGGCCTTGAAGAGGAAGGCCGTGGTGAACATGATCGACGCGCCCGTCGTTTCGGCGGCGAAGCCCTGCGGGGGGTCGAGTTCGATGATCTTGCGGCCGAGGGTGCGCATGATGCGCCAGCCGCCGGCGTAGGTGCCGAGGGAGAGCATGACCGCGCAGGCGATCTTGACCCAGAGGGGGATGGGGTCGCCGTAGTCCTCGACGTCGGCGATGACCAGGGCCATCACGACGATGCCCATGGTCTTCTGGGCGTCCTGGAGGCCGTGGCCGAGGGCCATGCCCGCTGCCGAGACCGTCTGCGCTATGCGGAAGCCGCGCTTGGCCTTGTGCGGGTTGGCGTTGCGGAAGATCCACATGATCGCTGTCATCACCAGGTAGCCGACGATCAGGCCGACCACGGGAGACACGAACATGGGGATGATGATCTTGTCCAGGACGCCGTGCCAGTAGACCTGCGTGCCGCCGGCCAGGGCCGCGCCGACCATGCCGCCGAAGAGGGCGTGGGAGGAGGAGGACGGGAGGCCGAAGTACCAGGTGATGAGGTTCCAGGTGATCGCGCCGAGGAGGGCGGCGAAGAGGATGCCCATGCCTGTGGAGCCCTTGGGCGTTTCGATCAGGCCCTCGCTGACCGTTTTGGCCACGCCGCTGCCGAGGAACGCGCCGGCCAGGTTCATGACGGCGGCCATGGCCAGGGCCGCCTTCGGGGTCAGGGCGCGGGTCGAGACCGAGGTGGCGATCGCGTTCGCGGAATCGTGGAAGCCGTTGGTGTAGGTGAAGAAGAGGGCGACCAGGACGGTCACGACCAGGGCGAAGGTGTCCATGGACGGGTCAGGACTCCTTGACGGCGATGGTCTCCACCGTGTTCGCCACGTGCTCGAAGGCGTCCGCCGCTTCCTCCAGTACGTCCACGATCTGCTTGAGCTTGAGGACCTCGATCGCGTCGTACTTGCCGTTGAAGAGGTGGGCCAGGAGCTTGCGGTGAATCTGGTCGGCCTGGTTCTCGAGGCGGTTGACCTCGATCCAGTACTCGGTGAGGTTGTCCAGCGTGCGTAGATGGGGCATGGCTTCGGCCGTCAGTTCGGCGGCGCGGGCCAGCACTTCGATCTGCTGTTCCACACCCTTGGGGAGTTCCTCGACGTTGTAGAGGACGACCAGGTCGACGGCCTCCTCCATGAAGTCCATGATGTCGTCGAGGGAGGACGCGAGGGAGTAGATGTCCTCGCGGTCGAAGGGCGTGATGAACGAGGAGTTCAGCTGGTGGAAGATCGCGTGCGTGGCGTCGTCACCGGCGTGTTCTGCTGCCCGCATACGCTCTGCGATCTCGGCCCGGGCGGAAGCGTCCGCCCCGAGCAGTTCCATCAGGAGTTTCGAGCCGGTGACGATGTTGTCCGCGGATGCGGCAAACATGTCGTAAAAGCTCGTCTCCCTGGGGGTCAGACGAAAGCGCACGTGGGGTCCTCGGGGTGCTTCGGTTTCGGTCAGGCTGATGCTAGGCGCATCATCCGGCCACGGCTAATGGGCCGTCCTCCAGTGTCGCCCATGAATTCCGTGCATCTGTACGGGGGCGGTTCGGTGTCCGGCTCCGGGCAGTGGCCAAGGGGCCTATACCCAGCAAAGTTCGGTACGATATACCCAGTAGGGGTATGTGGATGGAGGGTGCGTGATGACGACCACCGAGGCCGGCGAGGGCGTGGTGACCGACCATGACCGGGGCATCCACGGGTACCACAAGCAGAAGGACGAGCACCTGAAGCGGCTGCGCAGGATCGAGGGGCAGATCCGGGGGCTGCAGAGGATGGTCGATGAGGATGTGTACTGCATCGACATACTGACGCAGGTGTCTGCCTCGACGAAGGCCCTGCAGTCCTTTGCCCTGCAGTTGCTGGAGGAGCATCTGCGGCACTGTGTCGCCGATGCCGCGCTGAAGGGCGGGGACGAGATCGACGCCAAGGTCGAGGAGGCCACGAAGGCCATCGGGCGGCTGCTGCGGACGTGAGCTTTCGCTCACCTTCGGCAAGAGTCGTCCCCGCGTTCCTCGGCCACCCTCAGGACCTCGTCGATGCTCTCCAGGCTGAGTCGCTCCCGCGCCTGCGAGGCCGCGATGATCAGCTCTCCGCACAGCTCGATCTCGGCGAGGGCCACGTGGTCCTGAACTGCCGTACCGCCGACCGGAGCCACGTGCATCACCTCTTCTCTGCCGTCACCGGCTTCCTAGAGTAGGGAGTGGCCTACACAACGCGCATGGCACGGACGGGCTAGTTCGCGCCGGTCACTCCTCGGCGATCCGGCCCGCGTAGATGTCCTTCTCGGGCGGCAGGCCTACGTCGACGGGGGCGCCGAAGTCGTAGAGCAGGGTCGTCGACGCGACCGCCACGGTGGCTTGCTGCCGGCCGTTGACGAAGCTGAAGCGGTGCCTGACCTTGCGGATCCGGCCCTCGTCGTCGAGGAACACGTCGAACGGGACCTCGGCCGTGGCGAACCCTTTCGCCGCCGCCGCGAGCGAGGCCCGGCCCCCGGGGGAGGCGGTCCTGGCGGCCTGGGCGAGGTCGGCGGTGCCCCGGTAGTGGTTCACCTCGGTGCCGGCGATCTCGGTGCGGCCGACGTAAGTCGCCGTGCGGGTGCCGCGCAGCACCTCGGCGGCGGCGTAGGGGTCCGTGGCTCCGCCGGTGACCAGGTTTCCGTCGGAGAGGGTGGTGGTGTCGACGCGGACCCACTTGTCCGCGGGGACGCCGGCGCCCCGGTTCTTCATGTACAGGGCGCCCGGCGCGAGGAGTTCCGTGATCGGGCGGTGTTCCGTCTGGCCGGCGGGGTCCTGGGGGAGCAGGACCTTCAGTCGGCCGCGCTGGCGGGTGTAGTCGTAGACGCCCTCACCGCGGATGGTGACGCGGGTGCCGCCGGTCGCCATCTCCATCGACGTCCTGGCCTTGGACGTGCCCGCGTCGACGAGCGCGTCGGCGGCGCGGTGCAGGGTGCGGACCGGGTCGGCGGGGCGGGCGTCCTCGGCGGCGGCGCCGCTGCCCGCGCATCCGGAGGCCAGTAGGCAGACGCAGGCCGTCAGTCCTGCCGCCGTGACCGATCCGCCCGTCCTGCCGTGCTGCTCCGCCATCGTCTGCCTACCCCCAGCCGTACGTTCGTCTCGGACCCCCTGTTGTTTCGGTTAACGACGGGTAGGTAGAGCCGTCACGCGGGGTCTGGGGTGGTGGAGGGGTGCACGGGGAGTGTTCGGCGGAGGTTCGAGGGGGAGGCAGGCCGGGCGTATGGGAGACGCTTACCAAAGCCTGGCCGGCTGTTTACCCGGCCTGGGTAACGTTGTCAGGGTGACAGAGCAGGATCGGTTCGCCCCAGGTGAGGGCCGTCCGGAGCATCGCGTCGGCACTGTCGAGCAAGGGCCCTTCTGCGTGGCCCGCTGCGTCTGCGGCTGGCGTGGGCCCGCGCGTCGGGCGCGGAGTCAGGCCCGGACCGACGCGGCGGGGCACATGGCCGGATCCTGACGGTCCCGCCCGGTCTCAGGCGTGACGCATGGTCGCCAGTAGTTCGTCCACCAGTTCGCGGTCCCGGGGCTGGGTCAGGCGCAGCCGGGCCGCCATGGGGGAGAGCCACAGGATGCGGTCCACCTCGGTGCTCGGGGCGAAGCCGCCCGAGGCGGCCTCGGCCGCCCAGTAACGGACCTGCTTGGGGCGGCCGTTCGCCATGTAGTGCAGGGTGGGCAGCTCGGCGCCGGGCGCCGCGGTGTAGCCGGTCTCCTCCTCGACCTCCCGCAGCGCGCCCGCCAACGGGTCCTCACCGCGCTTCAGCTTGCCCTTGGGGTGGGACCAGTCGTCGTACTTCGGACGGTGGACCAGACAAATCTCCAGCCCCTCGTCGGCGGGCGAGCGGCGCCACAGGACGCAGCCGGCCGCCTGGACCGGGGTGTCCTTCGTACTGGTCAACGCCGCTCACCGCCCCCTCGTGCGCTCAGGACGTACCCACCGCGTGCTTCTGCCACGACTGCTGGAACTCGAAGCGGGCCGCCTCCACCTCGTGCCGCTGGTCGGCGTGCAGCACGCCGAGCGCGTACGCCGTCGCCGGTGCGATCCGCGGCGTACGGGCCGCGGCCGCCGCTGCCGCCGCCGCCTCGGAGGCGTCGCGGTGCCGGTTGAGGGCCTGTCCCGCGGCCAGCAGTCGGACGTCGACCGGGGCGTTCTCGCCGTAGAGGACCTCGCGGGCGTAGCGGTGCAGCCGCAGCAGGAGGCGGACCTGGTGCCAGGGGGCGTCCTGCGGGTGCGGGGCGGGGTCCGGGGAGAGGCCGTGGATCAAGGCCTCCGCGTTGTACGGGTGGCCCGCGGTGACCAGGGGCAGGGCGGCCACCGCGTCCGTGAGGCGCTCCTCGGCCGCCGCCGCGTGCGGGCGCAGGTCGGCGGTGGCCGCGGCCGGGGTGAGCGGGACCTCGCTGGCCAGTACGGCGACCTTGTCGGCGACCGCGTGGAAGCGGGAGGAGCCGAGCGCCTGCAGGGCGCTGGAGTGGGCCCGGGTCCGGGCCAGGGTGAGCTGGCGTTCGAGCAGCGCGCCGGCCTTGGCCGCGCCCACGGTGAGGCTGCCGCGTTCCGGGGCGGCCGGGGGACCGGCGGTGGGAGGTGCGCCCGCGGCCACCCGTCCCGCGCCGGCGGTACGACTGTTCGCGGCCACGCCCGCCGCCGTGGTCGTCGGCTGGGACGGGAACGTCGCCCCCGACAATCGGTGCAGGGCCTGCAACAGCCGCTCCAGGCGGGCCGCGTAGGCGTGTTCGAGGGCCAGGGTCCCCGAGAGCCAGGCCAGTTCCGGGCGCATGCCCTCCGACCAGTCGGTGTCCAGCAGCGGACGGAACGTGTGCAGGCTGCCGCTGATGCGGCGGGCCGAGCGGCGCAGGGCTCGCGCCGCGTCGACGGTCTCCTCCGTGCCGTTGTGGCCGGCTCCGGCCCCGGTCTCCCGGTGCTGCCGGAGCGCACGGAGGAACTCCGTGGCCTGGGCGCGCAGGTAGCCCGCGAGGGCGTCTCCTGTCACCGGCCCGGCCATCGGGTCCGTCGGGTCAAGGTGTTGCTGTGCCACGCCGGCGCCTCCGGGCGTCTATGAGCATCTCCTGGATATTCCGCAGGGGCCCGCCGTCCCCGTCCATCGCGTGCCGGGTCCACTCGCCCTCCGGGCCCAGGTGCCAGGAGGCGGTGGAGTCGGCCATGCCGGTCTCCAGGAGCCGGTTGAGGGCGGCGCGGTGCGCCGGGTCGACGACGCGGACCAGGGCCTCTATACGGCGGTCGAGGTTGCGGTGCATCATGTCGGCGCTGCCGATCCACACCTCGGGTTCGCCGCCGTTGCCGAAGGCGAAGACCCGGGAGTGTTCGAGGAAGCGGCCGAGTATCGAGCGGACCCGGATGTTCTCCGACAGGCCCGCCACGCCGGGCCGGATCGCGCAGATGCCGCGCACCCAGATGTCGACGGGCACGCCCGCCAGGGACGCACGGTACAGGGCGTCGACGACGGCCTCGTCGACCATCGAGTTGACCTTGATGCGGATGTAGGCGGGACGCCCGGCACGGTGGTGCTGGGCCTCCTTGTTGATCCGCGCGATCAGGCCGTCACGCAGGGACTTGGGGGCGACCAGCAGCCGGCGGTAGGTCTCCCGGCGGGAGTAGCCGGACAGCCGGTTGAACAGGTCGGACAGGTCCGCGCCGACCTGCGGGTCGGCGGTGAGCAGGCCGAGGTCCTCGTAGAGGCGGGCCGTCTTCGGGTGGTAGTTGCCGGTGCCGACGTGGCTGTACCGCCGTAGCGTGTCGCCCTCCTGCCGGACCACCAGCGACAGCTTGCAGTGCGTCTTCAGGCCGACCAGGCCGTAGACCACGTGGCAGCCGGCCTCCTCCAGCTTGCGCGCCCACTTGATGTTGGCGTGCTCGTCGAAGCGGGCCTTGATCTCGACCAGGACGAGGACCTGCTTGCCGGACTCGGCCGCCTCGATGAGCGCGTCCACGATCGGGGAGTCGCCCGAGGTCCGGTACAGGGTCTGCTTGATGGCGAGGACGTCCGGGTCGGACGCGGCCTGCTCCAGGAACGCCTGCACGGAGGTGGAGAAGGAGTCGTACGGGTGGTGCAGCAGGACGTCCCTGGCGCGCAGCGCGGCGAAGATGTCGGGCGCGGAGGCGGACTCGACCTCGGCCAGGTCGCGGTGGGTGCCGGCGATGAACTTCGGGTACTTCAGCTCGGGCCGGTCCAGGCGGTGGATGCGGAACAGGCCGGTGAGGTCGAGCGGGCCGGGCAGCGGGTAGACCTCGGCCTCGCTGATCTTCAGCTCGCGCACCAGCAGGTCCAGCACCTCGCGGTCGATGGACTCCTCGACCTCCAGGCGGACCGGCGGCCCGAACCGGCGCCGCATGAGCTCCTTCTCCAGCGCCTGGAGCAGGTTCTCGGCGTCGTCCTCCTCGACCTCCAGGTCCTCGTTCCTGGTGAGCCGGAAGGCGTGGTGCTCCAGCACCTCCATGCCGGGGAAGAGCTCTTCCAGGTGCGCGGCGATGACGTCCTCCAGCGGGACGTACCTGCCGGGGGCGGCCTCCAGGAAGCGGGAGAGCAGCGGGGGCACCTTGACGCGGGCGAAGTGCCTGTGGCCGCTGACCGGGTTGCGGACCACGACGGCCAGGTTCAGGGAGAGGCCGGAGATGTACGGGAAGGGGTGCGCGGGGTCCACGGCCAGCGGGGTCAGGACCGGGAAGATCTGGTGCCGGAAGAGCGTGAACAGGCGGGCCTGTTCCTTCTCGGTCAGCTCGCTCCAGCGGACCAGGTGGATGCCCTCCTCCGCGAGCGCGGGGGCGACGTCCTCGTGGTAGCAGGCGGCGTGCCGGGCCATCAGCTCGCGGGAGCGGGCCCAGATCATCTCCAGCACCTGCATCGGCTGCAGTCCGGAGGCGGAGCGGGTGGCCACGCCGGTGGCGATACGGCGCTTCAGTCCCGCCACCCGGACCATGAAGAACTCGTCCAGGTTGCTGGCGAAGATCGCGAGGAAGTTGGCGCGCTCCAGAAGGGGCGTGTTGGGGTCCTCGGCGAGTTCCAGGACGCGCTCGTTGAACGCCAGCCAGCTGCGCTCCCGGTCGAGGAACCGGCCCTGCGGCAGCTGGATACCGTCCACCTGCGCGTCCTCGTATGCGTCGAGGTCGGCATCGATGTCGGGTTCGAGGTCGGAGACCGTGGCCGAGACCGTGTGGGGGCGGTGCGCGGCGATGGAGCCCACGGAGGGCTGTGCGTGCTGGACCTCTGCCTCGGCGTTCTGCTGGCTCATGGCCCCATTGTTCCGCGCCTGGGGCGAAACGGGCGCGTCGGACCGAGCGGGCGGGATCATCACGGCCCCGTTCCTCGCGAGGCCCTCGGGGGGCGGCGAAGGCTCTGGCACAGCGGGCGTCATTGGCCGAGCGTCGCAAGCCCGGCTGAATCAATGGTTACGGAGACATGACGTGCGGGATAGCGGGGGGAGGCTCCCCGGCGTCCACGGTGGCGGGGGCGGCGTACTCGCACGCCTGGAGTACGCCGCCCGACCTCGGCGTCGCTCAGGCGGTGCGGCGGCGCAGCAGCCGGAAGGCGGCCAGGACCGCGAGGGCGGTCACGGCGAGGACGACGCCGGTCTCCATGAGCTGTAGTGGCCAGAAGTGGGAGGCGGGGTGGTAGTCGCGGTAGAAGCCGACGACGTCGTGGTCGGCGAGGCACGTGAGGTCGTCGACGCAGATCGGGTCCTCGACGCGGGCGCCGGTGGAGGTGAGGGCCCCTTCGTCGACGAACATGCCGACGATCGACGGGTACTCGCCACGGTCGGTCAGGGTGCGCACCGGCCACAGGTGCGGGCGCAGGGTGGACAGGCCGTACGACACGACGATCAGGCTCATGACAGCGGTGGCCAGCGCGGGCAGGGCGCGGCGCACGGCCAGGCCCGCGAGGATGCCGAGCGCCAGGCCCAGCAGGGCGTAGGCGGGGGCGAGGGTGCCGTTGGCGAGGTAGGGGGCGCTGTCGTAAGGGTCGTACCAGTCGAGCTCGCGCAGCTGCGGGCCCTCCGCCGCCCAGGCGAGCCGGTGCAGCAGGGTGAGGGCGATCGTGCCGGAGACGATCAGCGCGGCCGGCACCGCCAGCTTGGCGGCCAGCCAGCGGACCGGCGTGACGGACTGCGTCCAGGCCAGCCGGGCCGTGCCGTCCTCCAGTTCCCGGCCGATCAGCGCACCGCCCGCCCAGGCGGCGGTGAGGAACGGGACGATGTTGATCAGCCCGGCGCCGACGGCCATGAGGGTGTTGTAGCGCTGGTGGGCGGGGCCGGTGTAGTCGCAGGACAGGCTTGGGCCGGGCGCGGCGCAGTCCATCTCGCGGTACTCCACGAGCGCGTCGTGCGCGCCCGGGCCGTACGCCCACAGCAGGGCGCCGGCGGCGACGGCCAGCAGCATCACCCAGAACCACAGCGCCGAGCGGTGCAGGCGGAACAGGACCCAGGTCAGGCCACGCGGCCGGGCCCCGCGCGCGGGGGCGGTCATGGTGGTCGCGGCGGTCATACGGTGGCCTCCTCGGGGGCGTCGAGGCGGAGTTCCGGCGCCTCGGGGGAACGCAGATGGGACAGGACCAGCTCCTCCAGGGACGGCTCGGCCGTCTCCCAGTCGGCGCCGAGCGGGCCCCGTGGCCGGACCAGGGCGGTGAGCTGGCGGCCGGTCGTGCGGGACTCGACGACGGTGTGCGGGCCGAGGTCGCCGGTCGCCGGGCCGGTCACGAGGGTGTGCGCGGCGAGCAGGTCGTCCAGCGGACCGGCCAGCCGGACCCGGCCCGCGCCGAGCAGCAGCAGGTGGTCGCAGGAGCCCTCCAGTTCGGCGACGACGTGCGAGGACATCACGACCGTGGTGCCGCGCTCGGCGGCGTCGGCCAGCAGCGTGCCCATCAGCTGGTGCCGGGCGAGCGGGTCCAGGTCGGCCATCGGCTCGTCGAGCAGTAGCAGCTCGGGCCGCTTGCCCAGCGCGAGGGCGAGCGCGACCCGGCTGCGCTGGCCGCCGGACAGGGTGCGGATCCTCGCGTCCGGGTCCAGGTCGCCGTCCGAGACGACCCGGTCGGCGACGGTGGCGTCCCAGACCCGGGGGTTGAGCTCCCGGCCCAGGCGCAGGGTCTCGCCGACGGTGAGCTGGGGGTGCAGGGGCTTGTCCTGGGCGACGTACGCCAGGCGCTCGCGGGCCTGGGCGGGGGTGCCGCCGAGGACGGTGAGCGTGCCCTCGGTGGGGGCGGTCAGTCCGGCGGCGAGGGCGAGGAGGGTCGACTTGCCTGCGCCGTTGGGGCCGACGACGGCGCATATGACGCCGGCGGGCAGCCGGAAGGCGCAGGACTGAAGCGCCTGCCGTCCCCGCCGCCGGAATCGCTTGCCCAGCGCGGCCGCCTCCATGGCGGTGTCGGTCATGCCTGGTCCCCCTCTTGTTCCGTGAACTGTTCATCGAGTACGGCGGTGAAGAGCGCGGCCACGTCCTCCCGCTCCAGCCCCGCCGCGCGTGCCCGCTCCGCCCAGGCCACCAGCTCCGCCCGCAACGGGGAGTCGGCCGGGGCGGCGCCCAGCGACCGCCGGACGAACGTGCCGAGGCCGCGCCGCGCCTCGACCAGGCCCTCGCGCTCCAGTTCGCGGTAGGCCTTGAGGACGGTGTTCGGGTTGATGGCCGTGGCCTCGACGACCTCGCGGGCCGTGGGCAGCTTGTCGCCGGGCCGCAACAGGCCCAGCCGTAGGGCCTGCTTGGTCTGTTGGACGATCTGGACGTAGGTGGCGACGCCGCTGCGCCGGTCGATGCGGTACTCGACCACTCGAACACCACCCTTTCACTAATTGAGTAGTGAAAGGGTGGTGCAAGAGAGGGGGCGGCGTCAAGATCGCCGCCCCCTCCCGGGGCTTATGTGCGCGTATGTCTCACGTCTCGGAGCGGTACATCAGGTCCGTCTCGTACGTCGTGAAGCCCATCCGCTCGTACACGCTCACCGCCGCCTTGTTGTCGGCGTCGACGTACAGCATCGCCGTCGGCAGCGCCTGCGCCGCCAGGTGCCGCAGGCCGATCGAGGTGAGCGCCTTGCCCAGCCCGGTCCCCTGCGCGCCCGGCGCGACACCGAGCACGTACACCTCGCCGAGCTGTTCCTCGGCGTGCACCTTCGTCCAGTGGAAGCCGACGAGTTCGTCGCCGCGGAAGGCGAGGAAGAAGCCCTCCGGGTCGAACCACGGCTCGGCCTTGCGGTCGTCGAGGTCCCGCTGGGTGAGTGAGCCCTGCTCGGGGTGGTGGGCGAAGGCGGCGGCGTTGACCGCCAGCCAGGCCGCGTCGTCCTGCCCCGGCACGAAGGTGCGCACGGTCACGCCCTGCGGCAGGGCCGGTTCGGGCAGGTCCAGTCCGGCCAACGGGCGCCGCATCTGGCGCAGTTCGCGGAACAGGGTCAGGCCCAGCACCTGGGCCAGATGCCGGGCGGCGGCGTGGCCGCCGTGCGCCCAGACCCGCAGCCGCTTGCCGGACGCGGCGAGCAGGGCGGCGCCGAGGGCGCGGCCGTGTCCGTGGCCGCGGTGCGAGGGGTGGACGACCAGTTCGGCGGCCGGCGCCTCCACCGGGTCGGTGTCCTCCAGTTGGGCGTAGCCGACGAGTTGGCCGTCGACGCTGAGCAGCAGATGGGACACGCCCTCGCGGGCGCCGCCACGGATCTGGAGCCGACCCTGCTCGGACACCGCCTGCTGGCCGTCGCCCCGCGCGGCCGCCGCGAGCAGATCGAGTACGGCCTCGGCCTGCTCCGGGGCGAGCGCGGCGTAGGTCTCGATGGAGCGGGAGAGGGGGCCGCCGGGCCGTGCGCTGTCGTCGCTGGTCATGCATATGAGGGTACGGGGCGGGGACGGCAAAGTGGCGGCACGGGGAGCGCGGGGGGAAACGCGCGGGAAAACGCCTGTGGATACCAGGATGTAACCATGAACCCCCTGTCGCGCTACGCGCGTTGACTCTAGGCTGCGGCCGGACGGAGCCACGTCCCACGAACCTCAGCCGACCCACCAGGGGGGCACATGCCGGCCACACCGAAGCGGCACCCGCACCACAGACGCCGTACCACCCGACTGCTCGCCGCAGCCGCCGGACTCACCACCGTCGGCGCGCTGGCGGCGGCGCTGCCGTCGACGGCGAGCGCCCACGACGACCGCGGCGGCCACCGGCCGAGCCGCTACCAGGACGTGCAGCTGCTGTCCTTCAACGACCTGCACGGCAACCTCGAACCGCCGGCCGGCTCCTCCGGCCGCGTCACCGAGGTGCACGAGGACGGCACGACCACGACCGTCGACGCGGGCGGCGTCGAGTACCTGGCCACGCATCTGCGCGAGGCGCGCAAGGGCAACAAGTACTCCATCACCGCGGCCGGCGGCGACATGGTCGGCGCCTCCCCGCTGATCTCGGGCCTGTTCCACGACGAGCCCACCATCGAGGCGCTGAACAAGCTCGACCTGGATGTGACGAGCGTCGGCAACCACGAGTTCGACGAGGGCGCCAAGGAGCTGGCCCGCCTCCAGAACGGCGGCTGCCACCCCACCGAGGGCTGCTACACGGACAAGAAGTTCAAGGGCGCCGACTTCCCGTACCTGGCGGCGAACGTCCTCGACGAGAAGACGAAGAAGCCCCTCCTCAAGCCGTACTGGGTGTGGAAGAAGAACGGCGTCAAGGTCGGCTTCATCGGCGTGACCCTGGAGGACACCCCGGACATCGTCTCCGCCGAGGGCGTGAAGGGCCTCACCTTCAAGGACGAGGTCGAGACGATCAACAAGTACGCCAAGGTCCTCCAGCGGCAGGGCGTGAAGTCGATCGTCGCCCTGGTCCACGAGGGCGGCTTCCCGGCCTCCTCGGCGTACAACTACGACTGTGACTCGCCGGGCGCGGGCGACGGCATCTCCGGCCCCATCGTCGACATCGCCAAGAACGTCACCCCGCAGGTCGACGCGCTGGTCACCGGCCACACCCACGCGGCGTACGTGTGCACGATCAATGACCCGTCGGGCAAGCCCCGTATGGTCACCTCGGCGTCCTCCTTCGGCCGCCTCTACACCGACACGACCCTGACGTACGACCGCTGGACGGGTGACATCGCCCGTACGGCCGTGAAGTCGGCGAACCACGTGGTCACCCGGGACGTCCCCAAGGCGCCGGACATGACCGAGCTGATCAGCAAGTGGAACACCCTCGCCGCCCCATCGGCAACCGCGCCATCGGCCACATCTCCGCCGACATCACCAACACCGGCACCGAGTCCCCGCTCGGCGACCTGATCGCCGACGCCCAGCTCGCGTACGGCAAGGAGCTGGACCCGGAGACCGACCTCGCGCTGATGAACCCCGGCGGCATCCGCGCGCCCCTCACCTACCCGGCCAAGGCCGGTGAGGGCGACGGCGTGGTGACGTACGCGGAGGGCTTCACGGTCCAGCCGTTCGCCAACACGGTCAACCTCCAGGACTTCACCGGCGCCCAGCTGGTCCAGGTCCTCAAGGAGCAGGTGAGCGGCGCCAACGCGGCCGCGCCGAAGGTGCTTCAGCCGTCGGCCGGACTGACGTACACCCTGGACCTGACGAAGAGCGGCGCCGACCGGGTCGTGACGGATTCCGTCAAGCTGAACGGCGCGGCGATCGACCCGTCGGCGGTGTACCGCGTCGCCACCAACAGCTTCCTCGCGGGCGGCGGCGACGGCTTCCCGACGCTGGGTCAGGGCACCAACGACCTCGTGGGCGTGGACGATCTGACGGCCCTGGAGAAGTACCTGACGGCCAACTCCTCGGCGACGAACCCGATCGCGCCGCCGGCGGCGAACCGGATCACGATCGTGAAGTGACCGTCTGACGCAGCCGGGGGGACGCATGGACCATGCGTCCCCCCGTTGTGCGTTTCAGGGTTGAGTGTTTCAGGACGCGCTCGGCGTCCAGTCGCCCAGCCAGTCGGCGACCTCCTGGCCCGTCGCCTGGGAGTCGGTCAGCTGCGGCCGGTCGGCGCTCGCGGACCCGGCGCCCGGGCCGGTGTTGCGGTACTCGGCGAACCGGTCGTTCTTCCAGGAGAAGCCACCCATGTCGGACCACGGGGTCGACCTGATCGCGGCGCTCAGGGTGCTGTCGCGGACAGTGGTCTGCGGGCGGAGCGAGGCGTCGCCGCCCGCGTGCCAGTTGCGGCCGAGGAAGAAGCTCGCGGCGGAGACGTCTCCGTTGACGGTCGAGCGGTTGACGAGGAAGCCCTTGCGGTCGGCGGGGGTGCTCGGCGCGGTGATGTAACCGGCGGACGTCCCGTCCCACCGCTTCTTCAGCGTCAGGACGGACCGGTCGATCACGGCGGTGGCCCGCCCGAAGACGAAGTCCACGTTGCCGGTGACGTAGGAGTTGGTCAGGTAGACCCGGCCGAGCCTGTCCTTGGCGGCGGTGTCGAGGAGGAGGGTGTCCTGGTCGCCGTTGACGATGATGCTGTCGAGGAACACCTTGTCGGCGGCGGTACGCAGCGCGACGGCCTGATGCCCACTGAGGCCCTGGTTGGCCTTCTCGTCGAAGTCGTTGGTGATGGTCAGGTTGCGGGCCTGGAAGTCGTCGGCCTCGACGGCGACGGTGGCGCTGCCGCTGGTGCCGTACGTGCCCGAGCCGTCGGGCTTGGGCGTCCCGGCGGCGTTGTTGTAGACGATGACGGTGTCCTTGCGGCTGCCGCCCGTGCCCTGGATGGTGACGTGCGGCTTGTCGGACGGCACCTTGACGGTCTCGCGGTACGTGCCCGGCTTGACGGCGATGACGACGCGGGAGGGGTTGTTCGCCGGGACGGCGTTGACGGCGGCCTGGACGGTGGAGTACTGGCCGGAGCCGTCCTTGGCGACGGTGAGGGTGGTGGCCGCTTTCGTGGTGGCAGCCGCGCTCGTACCGATGGACGTACGAGGTCCGGTACCGGACTTGAGAAGCGCCGGGACGTCCGCGGCCTTGTCGAGCGTGTAGGGGTAGTACGCCTTGGGATCGAAGGCGGTACCGCCGCTCTCGTTGCGGCCGCTGGTGCCGGAGAAGAGATTGCCGCGCTGGACGACGGTGGCGGTGGAGTCCTTGGTCACGGGGTTCTTGAAGCCCTGGAAGTAGGAGTTCTCCAGGACCATCTTCGTCTTCCCGCGGGAGTAGTTGCCGTAGGAGGACGTGATGCTGGTGTTGGGGGTGTCCTCCAGGAAGTTGTTGTAGAGGTGGGCGTGGGCGGCGTTGTCGGTGGACGGGTTGCGCTGCTCGGTCTCGCGGATCCAGTTGTGGTGGATCGTGATGTCGGTGACGACGTTCTCGGTCCAGCCGATGCCGAAGGCCTTGTTGTTGTCGCTCAGCCTGTTCCAGGAGACGGTGATGTTGGTGCTGTCCTTGCGGACGTCGATGAGCCCGTCGGCCATGTGCCGCAGATCGTTGTGGTCGATCCAGACGTGGTGGGCGCCGTCCATCTGAATGGCGTCGAAGTCGTGGTCCTTGTCGTTCCAGACGCCTTGGTACGAGTCCCGGATGGTCAGGTTCCGGATGATCACGTTGTGCACGCCGTTGCCGAGGAAGAACCCGCCGCCGACGATGTGCCCGGCGGTCCCGGACCCGACGATGGTCTTGTCGGAGGCGACCTTGATCTCCTTGCCGACGGGGTTCATGTTGATGGTGCCGGCGACGACGACGACATAGGGCTCGGCGGCGGTGGCGTACTTCTCCAGCTCGGCGAGGGTCCTGACGGTGACGGTCCTGCCGTCCCGCCCGCCGTACGTCCCCTTCTGGCCGAGGCTGTCGACGGAGGCGAAACCGTCGGCGGTGGCGGTGGCCCAGGAGGGGGCGGCGGCCTGTGCGGTGGGCTGCGCGTCGTCGCCGAAGACGCCGAAGACGGTGCCGTAGGCGAGGGTCGCGGCGACGGCGACCGCGGCGGGGACGCCGACCAGGAGGGCGCTTCTGCGGCGGCGGTGACGGGGCTTACTGCGGGGGGTGGTCATGCGCGGGTCCGTTTCGTGGGAAGGGTTCGTCACTGGGGAGTTGCCGCTGGGGGGTGGATGGTTGCCGGGGAACGTGGAGGGCGTAGGCAGGAGGAACAGCCGGGGTGAGAATGGCCCCAAGGCGGGGCGGGCTGGGCTGTGGCGTGGTTATGGTGGTCCCATGGCTGAGAACACGACCATCCAGGTGTCGCGGCAGGCTCGCGATCACCTCGCGCAGGTGGCCAAGGAGCGCGGCATGACGTTGGGGCAGCTTGTCGAGGAGCTGGCGCTTGCGCAGCCCACGGCAGAGCAGATCGCCGAGCGGGTGACGGCGGCGCGTAAGGCCCTGCGCGAGCGGATGGGGTGCACGCTCACGGACGAGGAGTTCGACGACGGCCCGGACGTCCTGGCCAACATCTACGCGATGGCCGCCGAGAAGACGCGAGCGCTTCGGGAGCGGGCTGCGTGATCATTCTCGACGCGGGCGCGGTGCTGGCGCTCGCGCGTGGGCACGAGGCCTTGCATCGGCTCGTCGACAACGTCGCGCACACGCCCAATGACTGGCTGCACGTCCCCGCGCTCTGTCTCATGCGGGCCGAGGAGAAGGACGAGGGCGTCGGGCGCGGGCTGCTGGCACTCCCGGGGATCAACGTCGACCCGTTGGGACAGACCGCCGCTGTGACGGTGGGCGGCATGGTGCGCGATGGATGGGGAGGTGCGGACACCTGCCACGCGATCTACGTGGCCACGCCGCATCTGGAGTCGGGCGGGATGTCGATCATTCTCACCGAACGCGAGGACGACTATCCGCCGGGCATGCTCACCGTCGACGTCGACTCACCCGGCATGCTCGGCGTTCATTGACGCGTTGACTGCGGGCGGCCGGTCGGTCAGGTCACCGTCAGCGGTTCGGCGCTGGTCCGACGAAAAACAGCGGCCGCGTCGAGGTTGGCGAAGGCTGCCCCGGCACCGTCGCCTACACAACCCCCGGCGGAGCCGTAGGCGCTCCCGGCAGTCGTACCGTCGCCGCCGTGCCGCCGCCCTCCGCCCGGGCCAGCGTGACCTTGCCGCCCGCCTGGTGCACCGTACGCGCGACGATCGACAGGCCGAGGCCCGAGCCGGGCAACGCACGCGCCGAAGGGGAGCGCCAGAAACGGTCGAAGACGTGGGGGAGCTCGTCGGCCGGGATGCCCGGGCCGTGGTCGCGGACCGTCAGGACGCCGTCGGTGAGCTCGACCTCGATCGTGCCGTTGTCCGGGCTGAACTTCACCGCGTTGTCCAGGATGTTGACCACCGCCCGCTCCAGTGCCGACGGCTCCGCCCGTACGTACCAGGGCTGCACGTCGGCCGTGATCGTCAGCTCCGGGCCGCGCAGGCGGGCGCGGCGCAGGGCCGACTCGACGGTGTCGTGGAAGGCGATCACCTGCGTCCTGCCCGTGTGCAGACCCGTGTCCGGGCGGGACAGCTCCTGCAAGTCGCCGATCAGCGCGGCCAGTTCCGTCATCTGCGCCTTCACCGAGGCGAGCAGCGCCTTGCGGTCGGCCTCGGGCAGGGGGCGGCCGGTTTCCTCGCTGCGGGTGAGGAGTTCGATGTTGGTGCGGAGGGACGTCAGGGGGGTGCGCAGTTCGTGGCCGGCGTCCGCGATCAACTGCTGTTGCAGCTCGCGGGAGCTGGCCAGCGCCGACGTCATCGAGTTGAAGGAGTGGGAGAGCCGGGCGACCTCGTCCTCGCTGTCGTCCTCCACGGGGATGCGGATGGTGAGGTCCTCGGTGCGGGCGACGTGCTCCACGGCTTCGGTGAGTTTGTCGACGGGGCGAAGACCAGCGCGGGCCACTGCCAGACCGGCGGCTCCGGCCCCCACGACTCCGATGCCGGAGACGATCAGGAGCAGCAGGGCGAGCTCGTTGAGGGTGCGCTGAGTGCCCTTCAGGGAGATACCGAGGACCAGCGCGGAGTCCTCGGCGACGTACTGTTCGCCGGGCCCGAGCTTGACCACGAGCGCCGTGGTCAGCACCCGCACCGACGCGCCGTCGCTGTCCTTGCCGGTGCGCAGCGTGAACTCCCGCTCCTGCGGGGCCTCGGCCACGGCCGTGTCGCTGTCGGTGACCGCGACCGTGCCCGCGGAACCGGCGAACGGACAGGCCTCGCCGTCCGCCCGCACGATCTGGACGTAGCTGTCGGACCGGGGCCCGAGCGGGCCGGTGGCCGGCGACTGGCCGCAGGCGCCGAGGGCCGCCGCGACGTCGATGCGCGACACGGAACCGATGGACGACTGCAGATCGTTGTCGATCTCGTCGTACAGCTTGTCCCGCACCACGAACCAGCAGCTCACCGAGACCGCCGCCACCGCGAACGCCACCGCCGCCGCCACCAGCAGCGACAGTCGCGTCCGGATCGGCAGGGTGCGGAAGCGGCGTACTACCTTGTTCACTCCGCGCCGCCCTGCCGCAACACGTACCCCACACCCCGCACCGTGTGGACAAGACGCGGCTCGCCGCCCGCCTCCGTCTTGCGGCGCAGGTACATGACGTACACGTCCAGCGAGTTCGACGACGGCTCGAAGTCGAAGCCCCACACCGCCTTCAGGATCTGCTCCCGGGTGAGCACCTGACGCGGGTGGGCCATGAACATCTCGAGGAGCGTGAACTCCGTGCGCGTCAGCTCCACCGGCCGCCCACCCCGCGTCACCTCCCGCGTCGCGAGATCCATCCGCAGGTCGGCGAAGACCAGCGCCTCGTCCTCCTGCGTCCCGGCCGCCGCCAACGCCGCCGCGTACGAACTGCGCCGCAGCAGGGCGCGGATACGGGCGAACAGCTCGTCCAGTTCGAAGGGCTTGACCAGGTAGTCGTCCGCCCCGGCGTCCAGTCCCGTCACCCGGTCGCCGACCGTGTCGCGGGCCGTGAGCATCAGGATGGGCGTCGTGTCCCCGGCGCCCCGGATGCGGCGCGCGGCGGTCAGGCCGTCCATGCGGGGCATCTGGATGTCGAGGACGACCAGGTCGGGCCGGTACGCGGTCGCCTTCTCCAGGGCGTCCGCGCCGTCGACCGCGACCTCCGTGTCGTACCCCTCGAAGGCGAGGCTGCGCTGGAGTGCTTCGCGCACCGCCGGCTCGTCGTCGACGATGAGGATGCGCTGCGGGTCACGGTCGCCTTCGGCGGGGCTCATGGGCGTTGGATTCCTCGGGTGCGGTGGGACGACAGGGGATGCTCGACGCCTTCAGCCTCGCATGCTTCCCCGCCGCGGCGTGAAGAACAGCGTTGGATGAGATCAGTCGCGCATCGCCGTGAGCCGGTTCAGCGGCACCTTGCGGCGGTGCGGGCGGGCAGCCGTGCCACGCAGGCCCATCATCTGCGGGACCGCAACCTCGGGCGCCCGGGGCGGTGCCGTCGGCGCGTGCAGTTCGTACGCCACGTCGAGGGCCAGGGCGAGGTCGGCCGCGCCGACATCCGTCACCTTGTGCGAAACCTGCTTGATCATGACGTACTCCTAGTCGGTGGAGCCCGCCCGCAACGTGGCAAGGTCGGCCTTGACGGTGTTGATCGGGATCGCGAAGCCGAGGCCCACGCTGCCCGCGTCGGACGACGAGCCCGCCGCCGAGTACATCGCCGAGTTGATCCCGATGATGTTGCCGTTCATGTCGATCAGCGCGCCGCCGGAGTTGCCGGGGTTGAGGGACGCGTCGGTCTGTATCGCCTTGTACGTCGTCGTCGACGACCCGGTGTCGCCGTTGAACTCCTGGCCACCGAACTCGAACGGCCAGCCGCCGCCCGGCCGCTGCTGCTGCTGCTGACCCTCGCCCGTCGACACCGTCACATCGCGGTTCAGCGCCGAGACGATGCCGCTGGTCACCGTCCCGGTCAGCCCCTCGGGTGAGCCGATCGCCACGACCTCGTCACCGACCTGCACGCCGTCGGAGTCACCGAGGGTGGCCGCTGTCAGGCCGGAGGCGTCGTCCAGCTTGATCAGGGCGAGGTCCTTGCCGCTGTCGGTGCCGACGACCTGCGCGCTGTAGGACTTGCCGTCGCTGGTCGTCACCTTGACCTGGGACGCGCCGGAGACCACGTGGTTGTTGGTGATGATCTCGCCGTCGCTGGTGATGATCACGCCCGACCCGGTGGACGAACCGGCGTTCGAGGTGGCGTTGATCTCGACGATGCTCGGGCTGACCGCCTTGGCGACGCCGGCGACCGTGCCCTTCTGGCTGGAGGGCACGACGTTCGTGCTGGTGCTGGAGGAGGCCACCGTGTCGCTGCCGGCCAGCTCCTGGATGCCGTACGCCGTGCCGCCGCCGACGGCCGCGGCGACGATGGCCACGGCGGCCAGCAGCCCGACCGGCCCCGGGGTGCGCTTCTTCCGCGCCGGCGCGGGGGAGACCGGCTCGGTGAGGAGCGCGGTGGGCTGGTGTGCGGGCGGAGGAGGCCACTCGGGGTTCACGGGAGTGGAGGCGTACTGCTGGTTGCCCTGGTACGGGTTCTCGTACTCGCCGCTGGGGCGGAGGCTCTCGGTCATGTCCATGAGCTTGTCGCCCGACCATGAGAGCTCCCTGAGTGCTCCCTGAGAAGCCCGGCAGAACCTCGTATGCCCGATATAAAGACGCTTCTCGCAGGTCGTCGACGTCTCTCAGAGACGCCTCATGGAGCGGTCACTCGCAGCCGCAGGACCGCCGCACCATCAGCCGCGACGGAAACACCTTCAGCCGCTCCCGCCGCGACCCCGCGACCCGCAGTCCGTCGTCGAGGACGAGGTCCACCGCGGCGCGCGCCATCGCCGACCGGTCGGAGGCGATCGTGGTCAGCGGCGGGTCCGCCAGCGCCGCCTCCTTGATGTCGTCGAAGCCGGCCACCGCCAGCTCCCCGGGCACGTCGATCCGCAGCTCGCGGGCCGCGCGCAGCAGACCGATGGCCTGGTCGTCGGTGGAGCAGAAGATCGCGGGCGGACGATCCGGCCCCGACAGCATCTCCAGGGCCACCCGGTAGGCGTCGTAGCGGTTGTACGGCGCCTCGAAGAGCCGTCCCTCGGTGGGCAGCCCGGCCTCGGTCATCGCGCGCCGCCAGCCCTCGACGTGGTCGGAGACCGGGTCACCGACGGCCGGGGTCTCGGCGGTGCCGCCCATACAGGCGACGTACTCGTAGCCGTGTTCCAGCAGATGGCGTACGGCGAGCTGGGCGCCGCCCAGGTCGTCGGTCACGACGGCGACGTCGTCGATGGCCTCGGGGCGCTCGTGGAGGAGGACGACCCGGGCGTCCCAGGCCTCGATCTCGGCGGCGGCCAGGTCGTTCAGCGCGTGGCTGACCAGGATCAGCCCGGAGACCCGCATCCCGAGGAAGGCCCGCAGGTAGTGGACCTCGCGCTCGCCGACGTAGTCGGAGTTGCCGACCAGCACCATCTTTCCGCGCTCGGCCGCCGCCCACTCCACCGCGTGCGCCATCTCACCGAAGAACGGCTGACGGGCGTCCGGGACGATCAGGCCTATGAGGTCGGTGCGCCGGGAGGCCATCGCCTGGGCCACCCGGTCGGGCCGGTAGCCCAGCTCCTTGATGGCGGCGAGGACACGCTCGCGCGTGGCCGGGGCGACCGGCCGGGGTCCGTTGTTGATGACATAGCTGACCACGGCGGTGGAGGTCCCCGCCAGCCGCGCCACATCATCCCGAGTCACCTTGGCCACGCGCGGAGTCTACGCGGATGGACCAGCTCTGGGCAGGGCGTACGGCGTCTTGTGCGTACCCATGCACAAGACGGCGCACCCCCTGACGGGCGCCCGTGCGCCGGTTACGCGTCGGCCCGGGCCTCGGCGGCGCTCAACGGCGCCGTCTCGTCCGCATCCTCCGGCTTTGGCCGGGCGGCCTTGGCCTTGGCCTCGTCCGCGGCGCGGTCCACCTTCTCCGGCGTAACGAATCGATAACCGACGTTCCGGACGGTCCCGATCAGCGACTCGTGCTCGGGTCCGAGCTTGGCGCGCAGTCGTCGTACGTGGACGTCGACCGTACGGGTGCCGCCGAAGTAGTCGTAGCCCCAGACCTCCTGGAGCAGCTGGGCGCGGGTGAAGACGCGGCCCGGGTGCTGTGCCAGGTACTTCAGGAGCTCGAACTCCTTGAAGGTGAGGTCGAGGACGCGCCCCTTGAGCTTGGCGCTGTAGGTGGCCTCGTCCACGGACAGGTCGCCGTTGCGGATCTCCATGGGGGAATCGTCGTTGACGATCTGCTGCCGGCCCATGGCGAGGCGGAGGCGTGCCTCGACTTCGGCGGGGCCGGCGGTGTCGAGGAGTACGTCGTCGATGCCCCAGTCGGCGGTGACGGCGGCGAGGCCGCCCTCGGTCACCACGAGGATGAGGGGACAGCCGGGGCCGGTGGAGCGCAGCAGCTGGCAGAGGCTGCGCACCTGGGGGAGGTCACGCCGGCCGTCGACGAGGATGACGTCGGCGCCCGGGGTGTCGACGAGGGCGGGTCCTTCCGCCGGAGCCACGCGCACGTTGTGCAGCAGCAGGCCGAGCGCCGGCAGCACTTCCGTCGACGGCTGGAGAGCGTTGGTCAGGAGCAGCAGAGAACTCATACGTCTGGTTCCTCCTCGGTCCCTGCGAGGACGTTTGCGGTACTGCGCTGCGATCCCGGGGCCCGTACACCTGCGGTCACCTGCGGTTTTCCGCCTCGTATACAACGCTTCCGAAAGCACAAAAGGACCCGGGGGCTACGTTGCCCGAGTCCTCTGCCCAGCAGAATAGCCCACATGAGCAACGGTCCGGCAGGCCAAGCGGCACGATCCACCGCCGTTCGTCCGAACTGTGAGACGTCCGGGGCAGGTAGATCCGCACTATTGCGGACGTTTCTGCACACCGCCGACGGTGTGCGGATCGACGCCGTATACGAGCCGGGTGCGGCTGTATACGAAACTTTGACGCCACCTTCCGACCATCCGGCGTTCGTCGTGGCGCACGGCTTCACCGGCGACGCGGACAAGCCGCACGTGCGCCGGGTCGCCGGGGTGTTCGCCCGGTACGGCGCCGTGGTCACGTTCTCCTTCCGGGGCCACGGGGCGTCCGGCGGGCGCTCGACCGTCGGCGACCGTGAGGTGTTCGATCTGGCGGCGGCGGTGGCGTGGGCGCGGGAACAGGGGCACGCGCGCGTGGTGACCGTCGGCTTCTCCATGGGCGGCTCGGTGGTGCTCCGGCACGCCGCGCTGCACGGCCGGCAGACCGAGGCGGTGGTGTCGGTGAGCGCCCCGGCCCGCTGGTACTACCGGGGTACGGCCCCCATGCGCCGCGTCCACTGGCTGGTGACCCGCCCCGAGGGTCGCCTGCTCGGCCGCTACGGCCTGCGCACCCGCATCCACCACCGGGGCTGGAACCCCGTGCCGCTCTCGCCGGTCGAGGCGGTCCCCCGGATCGCGCCGACGCCGCTGCTGATCGTCCACGGCGACCGCGACGGCTACTTCCCCGTCGACCACCCCCACATGCTGGCCGCGGCCGCCGGTGACCACGGCGAACTCTGGCTGGAGCCCGGCATGGGCCACGCCGAGCACGCCGCGACCGACGAGCTCCTGGCCCGGATCGGGGACTGGGCTGTCGGTGCGGCGGGCTAGCCTGGCGGTATTCACAGCCAGGCCGATTGACTCGAGGACGAGATGGCAAAGGTCACGGTGCGCTACTGGGCGGCCGCGAAGGCCGCGGCGGGAATCGCCGAGGAGCCCTTCGACGCGGACACGCTCGCCGAGGCGCTCGCCGCCGTGCGCGAGCGACACCCCGGCGAACTGGTGCGCGTCCTGCAGCGATGCTCGTTCCTCGTCGACGGTGACCCCGTGGGCACCCGCGGGCATGAGACGGTACGGCTGGCCGAGGGCGGCACGGTCGAGGTGCTCCCGCCGTTCGCAGGAGGGTGACCACACCGATGAGCAACCAGCCGTACGAGGGCGCGTACGACGGCGGGTACGACCCGTACCAGCAGGGACAGCCTCCGTACCAGCAGGGGCAGCCTCCGCACCAACAGGGACAGTCCCAGTACCGGCAGGGGCAGCCCCAGTACCAGCAGGGCCGGCCCCAGTACCAGCAGGCCCCGCCGTACCAGGCGGGGCAGCCTCAGTACCAGCAGGCCCAGTACCAGCAGCCGCACGCCGCCGCCCAGTACACCCAGCAGTGGGAGGGCCAGACCTGGGACACGCAGGGCCGGCCGACCCCGGCGTACGTCCCGCAGCAGCCCCCGGAGAGCGGGCAGTGGGCGCAGCAGCCGAACGAGCGGCCCCAGCAGGCCCCCGAGGCCCCGGCCGCCCCGGAGGCGCCGCTCACGGCCGCTCAGCGGGCCCGGCTCGAAGGGCGGTCGCCGATCATCGAGCCCGGGCTGCGGCCCGCCGCGCTCACCGCGGTGCTCGGCCTGCTGCTGGCCGGTGGCGCGGCGCTCGGCTCGTACGCCCTGCTCGTCCCGCTGGTCCTGCTCCAGGCCGTCACGGCCGCGGGCTGGTTCCGGCTGAACGGGATGTGGCCGGCCCGGCAGGGCATCGCGCTGGCGTTCGCGGGGGCGCTGACCGCCGACGTGGCGCTGCTGGTCGCGGGCCGTGAGCAGGCGCCCGCGGCGATCCTCGGCACGCTCGGGGTGTGGGTGCTGCTGACCCTCGTGCTGCAACTGCGCTCGCACGCCGACCCCGATACGCGGATGTACGGCCTGATGGCGACCGTCGTCTCGGCCGCGCTGGCCGTCGTCGCGACCGGCTATCTGGCCGCCGAGCCGGACGCGGTCACCGTCGGCGCCGCCGCCGTGGCCGTGGCGGTCCTCGCCCGTGCGCTGCCGCTGCCCACGCCGGCCTCGGTGGTCGTCGCGCTGCTCGCGGCGGCCGGAGCGGGCATCGCGGTGGGCGGGATCACCGGCGTGGGGAACGGGGGCGCGCTGCTCGGCGCGGCCGCCGGGGTGTGCGCGCTGATCGGGCACCGGGTGGCGAGCTACGACTACCCGTCCCGGTTCGTCCACTTCACGGCCGGTGTGGCCCTGCCGCTGAGCGCTGCGGCGCCGGTGCTGTGGGTGCTGGGGCGCGCGCTGGTCTGACGTACCGCCTGTCACAGGTGATCGACAATTTCCCGGCGGGTGTTCCCTTTGGCGTTACGGTGACCGTCGTCCGTCACTGACCGCCTGGGTGGGGAAACATGCGCTGGCTGCGAGTACTTCTGATCGTCGTCGTGATCCTGGGCGGCCTGTTCGTGGCCGCCGACCGGCTCGCGGTCAACTTCGCCGAGGGCGAGGTCGCGGACCGGCTGCGCACCACCGAGGGCCTGTCGGCCACGCCCGAGGTGTCCATCCACGGCTTCCCGTTCCTCACCCAGGTCGCCGGCGGCACGCTGGACGACGTCGAGGTGGGCATCCAGGACTACGAGGCGGCCGCGGGCGACGGCGAGCAGATCCGGATCGACGACCTGCGGGCGAACATGAAGGGCGTCGAGTTCTCCGGCGACTTCAGCTCCGCCACGGCCGCCTCCGCGACGGGCACGGCGACCATCGCGTACGACGAGCTGCTCAAGGCCGCCAAGTCCGAGCCGACGGAGGTCGCCCCCGGCATCACCGCCCGGGTGGTGAGCCTCTCCGACGGCGGCAACGGCAAGATCGAGGTCGGGCTGGAGATCGAGGCCCCCGTCATCGGCACCAGGGAGATGTCCGTGCTCAGCACGGTGAGCGTCAAGGGTGACACCGTCGAGGTGCGCACCGACTCGCTTCCGGACCTGGCAGGCCTCGACCTCGCCGAGGACTCGGTCCGCGAGATCACCGACTTCCAGCAGGCCATCGACGACCTCCCGGGCGGCGTGAAGCTGGACAAGGTCGAGGCGGCGCCGAACGGGGTGGAGATCTCGGTGCAGGGTTCGAACGTGCAGCTGGCCGGGTAGGACCAGCCCGGACGGCGTCCGCTGTCCGACAGGCGAGACGCCCCGTCCGTACCGCAGATGTGATGGCGTACACAAGCGCCCGGGTGCCGTGTCACGGCGCCCCGGGCGCTTCTTCGTTCTCGCATACTGGACGATCCCGTCTCAGGATGCGACACACCGGTGACACGCCCACCCGACCGTCCCTAAGCTCGACCGCATGAAGCGACAGGCGGATCTCACGAAGCGGCGGGCAGTAGACCTGTGCCGCGTTGCCGCCATGCTCTGTCGCCCCTTCTGAGCGGAAGCCCGACTTCCGCGTTCACTCCCTGCCCTGTTCAGGGCACCCGTGCGCCGCGCCGGTTCCGGCACGCGCGCCCCTTCGCACTCGCACGCCCCGCCGCAACTGCCCCGGAGGAGAAAGAGCATGAGCCGCAGCGACGTCCTGGTCGACGCCGACTGGCTGCAGGAGCACCTGGACGACCCGAGCATCGCCATTGTCGAGGTCGACGAGGACACCACCGCGTACGAGAAGAACCACATCCGTAACGCGATCCGCATCGACTGGACCAAGGACCTGCAGGACCCGGTCCGCCGTGACTTCATCGACCAGGCCGGCTTCGAGAAGCTGCTGTCGGAGAAGGGCATCGCCAACGACACGCTGGTGATCCTCTACGGCGGCAACAACAACTGGTTCGCCTCGTACGCCTACTGGTACTTCAAGCTCTACGGCCACGACAACGTCAAGCTGCTCGACGGCGGCCGCAAGAAGTGGGAGCTGGACGCCCGCGAGCTGGTCGAGGACGTGCCGGAGCGCGCGGCCACCGACTACAAGGCCAAGCCGCAGGACACCTCGATCCGCGCCTTCCGTGACGACGTGGTCGCCGCCATCGGTTCGCAGAACCTGGTCGACGTCCGCTCGCCCGACGAGTTCTCCGGCAAGCTGCTCGCCCCGGCGCACCTGCCGCAGGAGCAGTCGCAGCGTCCGGGTCACGTCCCGTCCGCCCGCAACATCCCGTGGTCGAAGAACGCCAACGACGACGGCACGTTCAAGTCGGACGACGAGCTCAAGGAGCTCTACGCCGAGGAGCAGGTCGACCTCTCCAAGGACACGATCGCCTACTGCCGTATCGGTGAGCGCTCGGCCCTGACCTGGTTCGTCCTGCACGAGCTGCTCGGTGTGGAGAACGTCAAGAACTACGACGGCTCCTGGACCGAGTACGGCTCCCTCGTCGGCGTGCCGATCGAGCTCGGCGCCAACAAGTAACCGACCCGACCGACCTTCCGGTCAGACCCCTTCTGGAGAAAGACATGTGTGGAGCGAAGGCCGGCGGCCCCGACGCCTCGACGATCAAGCCCGGTGAGACCACGATCCAGGGTCAGGTGACCCGCGACGGCGAGCCGGTGACGGGCTACGTCCGTCTGCTGGACTCGACCGGCGAGTTCACGGCGGAGGTGCCGACCTCCGCGACGGGCCAGTTCCGCTTCTACGCGGCCGAGGGCACCTGGACCCTGCGCGCGCTCGTCCCCGGTGGCGCCACCGCCGACCGGACGGTCGTCGCCCAGAAGGGCGGCCTGGCGGAGGTCGCGATCGCGGTCTGACGACCCGGCGCCGAACGGAAGGGCCGCGTCCCGCGGGTTGGACACCTGGGGTGCGGCCCTTCCGCGTGCGCGGACCTACGCTGGAGGTATGTACGCGCGCCGACGGCACGTCTACTTCGCCATGATGGGCACCTGCATCGCGCTGTTCGTCCTGGCCTGGGGAGTCGTACGCCTGTGGTCGACGCCGGTGGCCGTGGGCATGTGCGTGGTCGCCATGGTGATCCCGCCCGTCGCCGCGATGATCGCCAACCGCCGGGGCCCGGAGGACCGCTGGTGGGACGACCCGTCCGGCGATCCCCAGTCCGACGAGTGGTGGGACGAGCTGGACGGCAAGAAGCGCCCCGGCCCCCGGTGACCCCGGTCAGTAGACGAGGGCCTGCGTGTCCTCCGCCAGCGCCTCCTGCACGAACACCTGCGCGCCCGCGATCCGTACGCCCTCGATGACGTCCTTCTCCGTGATGTCGCGGCGGGCCGCGCACTGGGTGCACAGGGTGAGGCGGCCGGCGGTCAGGATCGAGTCGATCAGGTCGGGCAGCGGGGCGGCGTGCGGCAGCTCGAACTCGGCCGCCCGGCCCGGCAGGGCGAACCAGGCGGACTCGCCGGTCAGCCAGACGGAGACGTCCACACCGCTGGCCACGGCCACCGCCGCGACCGTGAACGCCTGCGAACAGCGTTCGGGGGCGTCCGCCCCCGCCGTCACCTTGATCACGAGCTTCTTCGCCATGGCCGAATCGTAATCAACCGCCCGGGAGAGCCGGTTGCCGCCCTGAGGGCGTACCTCACAAAGAGGCCTGTGCCCCGGCCGCGTAAGCTGGGGCACGGCCTTGTGCACCACGACCCCGCTCACCAAGGAGCACCCCCGTGATCCTCTTCTTCGAAATCCTGCTGGTCCTGGTCTGCGTCGGCGTCCTCGCCTTCACCGGTCTGGCCGTGAAGAAGCTGTACCAGGGCCAGCGCTGACCACCCACGCCCATCCACGTACGAGACTTCTGAGCTGCTCATGATCGAGATCCCGTCCGACCTCCACAAGGACCTCGTCCCCCTCGCCTTCCTGCTCGGCAACTGGGCGGGCGCGGGCGTGCACGACTTCCCCGGCGCCGAGAAGTGCAACTTCGGGCAGGAGGTCACCTTCACGCACGACGGCCGGGACTTCCTGGAGTACCACTCCCACACCTGGGTGCTCGACAAGGACGGCAACAAGGTCCGGCCGCTGGAGTCCGAGCACGGCTTCTGGCGCATCGACGCCGACCGCAAGGTCGAGGTCACGATGACCCGCGACGACGGTGTCATCGAGATCTGGTACGGCGAGCTGGCCGACCAGAAGCCGCAGATCGACCTGGTCACGGACGCCGTCGCCCGCACGGCCGCCTCCCGCCCCTACAGCGGCGGCAAGCGGCTGTACGGCTACGTCAAGGGCGACCTGATGTGGGTCGGCGAGAAGCAGACCCCCGAGGTCGAGCTGCGGCCGTACATGTCCGCCCAGCTGAAGAAGGTCGTCACCCCCGAGGACGTCGAGCGCTGGGCGAAGGCCCTGCCGGACGACCTCCCGGACGACGGTATCGCCTTCTTCAAGTGACCTTCTGCTCGTGGCCCTAGACTTTCAGTGTGGTGAGCACCGACTGGAAGAGTGACCTCAGGCAGCGCGGCTACCGGCTGACGCCGCAGCGGCAACTCGTGCTCGAAGCCGTGGACACCCTGGAGCACGCGACCCCCGACGACATCCTCGCCGAAGTGCGCAAGACGGCGTCGGGGGTCAATATCTCGACGGTGTACCGGACGCTGGAGCTTCTGGAGGAGCTCGGGCTGGTCAGCCACGCGCACCTGGGGCACGGGGCACCCACGTACCACCTGGCCGACCGGCACCACCATCTCCACCTCGTCTGCCGCGACTGCACGAGCGTCATCGAGGCGGATGTCTCGGTGGCCGCCGAGTTCACCGCCAAGCTGCGGGAGACCTTCGGCTTCGACACCGACATGAAGCATTTCGCGATCTTCGGCCGGTGCAAGGACTGTACGGCTGCCAAGAGTTCGACCGCCAAGGGTTCGACTGCCAAGAGTTCAACTACCGAGTCGTAGGCTTAGCGTATGAAGAGCCCCCTGCTGTCCCTGCCCGGCGCCGTCCCCGCCGAAGGAGTGGACGAAGGCGTCGCCGCCCACTACGGCGACCTGTTCCGCGAGCAGCGCGCCCTCGCCGACGGCACCGGTTTCGTCGACCTGTCGCACCGCGGGGTCGTCACCGTCTCCGGCGAGGACCGGCTGAGCTGGCTGCACCTGCTGCTCACCCAACACGTCAGCGAGCTGCCCGCGGGCGAGGCCACCGAGGCGCTGATCCTGTCCGCGCACGGCCACATCGAACACGCGCTCTACCTCGTGGACGACGGCGCCACCGTCTGGGCCCACGTCGAACCCGGCACCCAGGACGCGCTGATCGCGTACCTGGAGTCGATGAAGTTCTTCTACCGGGTCGAGGTCGCCGACCGGACGGCGGACTTCGCGGTCGTCCACCTGCCCGCCGGTTCCATCGCCGAGGTGCCGGAGGGGGTCGTCGTCCGGGAGACGGCGTACGGGCGTGATCTCTTCCTGGCGCGCGCCGACCTGGAGTCCTACGCCGCGAAGGCCGGGCCGGCCGCCGGGATCCTGGCGTACGAGGCGCTGCGCGTCGAGCAGCACCGGCCCCGGCTCGGCTTCGAGACCGACCACCGCACCATCCCGCACGAGCTGGGCTGGATCGGCACCGCCGTGCATCTGCAGAAGGGCTGCTACCGGGGGCAGGAGACGGTCGCCCGGGTGCAGAACCTGGGCAAGCCGCCGCGCCGGCTGGTCTTCCTCCACCTCGACGGCAGCGAGGTGCACCTGCCGACGCGCGGCACCGAACTCCGGCTCGCCGACGAGGGCCCCGACGGCCGCAGGATCGGCTTCGTGACGACGTCCGTGCGGCACCACGAGCTCGGTCCGGTGGCGCTGGCGCTGGTGAAGCGGAACGTGCCGGTGGACGCGCGGCTGGTGGCGGACACGACGGCCGCCGCCCAGGAAGTCGTCGTGGAGCCCTGAGGCTCAGATCTCCAGCAGGACGGTGAACGGGCCGTCGTTCGTCAGCCCCACCCGCATCTGTGCGCCGAACCGGCCCGTCTCCACCGTCGCGCCCAGTGCGCGCAGCTGCGCGACCACCTCGTCGACCAGCGGCTCGGCCACGTCGCCGGGCGCGGCCGCGTTCCAGGTGGGGCGGCGGCCCTTACGGGCGTCGCCGTAAAGGGTGAACTGGCTGATCACGAGGAGCGGGGCGTCGATGTCGCTGCACGACTTCTCGTCGTGCAGCATCCGCAGCGACCACAGCTTGCGGGCGAGCTGCGCCGCCTTCTCCTTGGTGTCCTCGTGCGTCACTCCGACCAGGACGCACAGCCCCTCGCCGATGATCTCTCCGACGGTCTCGCCGTCAACGACGACGCTCGCGCCGTCCACCCTCTGCACCACTGCACGCATACGACCATCATGCCGGGCGGTGTCACCGGCTTTCGCGGGTGGTCCGTACCAGCATTCTTTTTGATCCCTAACCCCCCATCTGGGGCTGTTCGTGGGCACTCGGTCACATAGCGGCCACTTGGGGTGGCACGATGGCGCCACACGCCGGTCGAGGGGACGGTAGAGGCACATGAGAACACCGAGTACCGGGCAGCCGCCTGGGGCTGTCTCGTTGACCCACGCGGGAGCCCAGGAGTCACTCCGGCCACCCGTGCAACGCACTGACAGCCCACAGCTGCCGCCGGATCCGCCGGCGCACGACCTGACCGCGCTGAGTTTGGCCGAATTGCGCGCCCTGCGCCGGGACGCCCAGCGCGACGAGGCTGATCTCAGCTATGTACGACGGCTGCTCCAGGGGCGTATCGACATCCTGCGGGCAGAGCTGGCGCGCCGGGGGCCGGCGTCCCCGGTGGACACGGAGACTGCCGAGGCGTCGGTGGTCGAGCGGCTGCCGGAGATCCTCACGGACGCCCCGGCCCGGCACCGCTCCTCCGCGCGCCATGTGACGCTGGGCACTCCGCACAACGAGGAGTACCGGCGGCTGGCCGCGGACATGCTGGCCGAGGTCGAACTGTCCGCGCTGGACGCGCGTACCGATCTTGAGCTGACCACCGCGATGGGGCGGCTCGTGCGCTACGAGCAGCAGGTGTCCCGGCGGCGGCAGCGGCTGCAGCGGACCACGGACGAGTGCAGTGCGGAGATCGCGCGGCGGTACCGGGAGGGGGAGGCACAGGTCGACGACCTTTTGGTGTGACGGCGCCATGGCCTGCCAGGGCCTGTCCGGCGGATCGCGTCGGCGTCGCGGGCCCTCGGCCGCGCGGAAGAACGAGCGGGCGCCGGCCGTTTCGGCCGACGCCCTGCTGCGCATGTCCGGGCGGACTTGGTGCCCGGACCTGTTCTGGTGCTCCCTCCTGCCGGGGACGGGTGGGTGCTTTTCGCTATCCGTAGCGTGCTCTTCAGTTGTGGCTGTGCACTCTGCTTGTTGAGTTGTCGGTGTGCAGTTGTCGATGTGCAGTTGTGACTGTGCCGACCGACCGAGCTCCCGGCTCCCCTCCGGAAGGGAGCCCGATCAGCCCGTCTGGGCGAGCAGCATCACCAGGAGCACTGCTCCGATGCCGCCGATCATGGTGTTCTTGGCCTTGATCCCGACGGTGAGCGCGACCAGGGCGATGATGCCCATCGGCCCGAACTTCCACTGGACGAACTGTTCGACGCCGATGGCCAGGGTGGCGATGACGATGGCGATGAGCGGCATTCGGTCCCCCTTCGAAAGCTCCGCCCTGGTGGCCAACCCTTGGGACTGCTGACCAGGTTGCTGAAGTTGGCGACCAACTTCACTGTACTTATCTCCACTTGGAAGCGTCTCATAACCACCTACTTCTGAACTGCCGGAAGATGGCGGGAAGTTGTAGTGTTTGGTCGTGGACCGGGAACACGTCCCCGTCAATGGACGGAAGAGGCCACAGCCGCCACAGATGTCACACCGCGAGGTGGCCGACGAGCTGCGCGCCCGGATCAGGGACCGGGTCCTGCGGCCGGGCCAGCGCATGCCCACCCAGGCCCGGCTGGCGGAGGAGTTCGGCGTGGATCGCGGGACGGTCCGGCAGGCCCTGCGCACCCTGCACGAGGAGCGGCTGCTCACCAACGTGTCCAAAGGGAGCCCGGCGACGGTGGCCCCCGAACCCGACCGGGCGCCGGCCGGCCCGGAAGCCCCGCCGCAGCCCACCACCGTGGCACTCGCCCCCCGGGTGGCGGCCGCCTTCGCGGCCCCGCACGTGGAGATCGACGCCCTCTGCCTGACCTCGATATCGCTCACCCTCTCGATCGGCGAGCCGCTGCGCCGGATCCACGCGGGTGAGCTGAAACCGGCCAAGGTCGACGTCCGCGTCCTGCTGCCCAGCCGGGAGATCGACCTCGCCTTCCCGGCGCCGGTGGACCCGGCGGACGCCGACCGGCTGCACCAGCGGTGGCTCGCGATGCGCAACGCCCAGGGGCAGGTGCTCCAGCACAATCTGCTGGCGCTGCGCTCCACGCACGGGATCGACGTGCACGTCTCCTTTCGCGCCCTGCCGTTCACGCCGCCGGTGAAGCTGTACCTGCTCAACGGCTCGGAGGCGCTGTTCGCGTACTACACGCTCAGGCGCCGCGAGGAGGAGATCGACCACGAACAGCTCCAGCTGTACGACGCCGAGGGCACCCGGTCGATGCTGTTCGCCTTCGAGCAGGGCGCCGGGCTGCGCGACGCGGCGTTCGTGGAACAGTCGCACCTGTGGTTCAACGCACTGTGGGAGACGATCAGTTCGGAGCTGGTGCTCACGAACTGACGCCTCCCGGGTTGCGGGACGGGGCCGCGGGTCGTTCACATGGCGGGGCCGGTCACGAGAAGTGCGAGCACGACCGCCCCGATCGAGCTGACGGCCGGGCTTTTCGCCTTGATTCCGATGGTGAGCAGGAGCAGGCCGACCACGCCGGTCGTGCCGTACTGCCATGCGACGATCTGCTCGAAGCCGACGACGAAGACCGCGGAGAGGAGAGCGAGGGCTGGCATGGTGGTTCCCCCTTCTGACGGCCGGGGAGGCAAAGCTTCCGCCAACTCGACTGACTTGCTTGGAAGTTGGCAACCAACTTTGATTAAGTTGTCCCCACTTGGTGGATATCCATAAACAACTTGCAGGTAACTGCCCTCAGATGGTTTTGAGTTGTAGCGTTTGGTCGTGACCCAGGAGAACGTGGCAGTGAACGGCAGCAGAAGGCTCTCGCCCCAGGAGATCGCCGACACCCTGCGGGACCGCATCCGCAGCGGCGACCTGAAGGCGGGCGACCGCCTGCCCACCCAGGCCGAGCTCGCCGAGGAGTTCGGCGTGGAGCGCGGCACGGTGCGCCAGGCCCTGCGCGCCCTCCAGGAGGACGGCCTGCTCAGCAACGTCAGCAAGGGCAGCCCGCCGCGCATCGCGGTGCCGTCCGCGACGGGCAGCAGCGAGCCCCAGCCCACCATGGTCGGCCTCGCGCCCCGGCTGACGGCGGCCTTCGCCGACCGGCACGTCCGCATCGACGCCGCCTGCCTGACCGCCGAGACCCTGATGCTGGCGCTGAGCGAGCCGGTCCGCGCGATCCACGAGGGCCGCGTCCACCCCGAGTCCATCAGCGCCCGCATCCTGCTGCCCTCCCGGGACATCAACCTGGCCTTCCCGATCTCGGTCGAGGGAGGCGGCGACGACGACCCGGTCCACCAGCGCTGGCTCGCGCAGCGCAACGCCCAGGGCCAGGTGCTCCAGCACAATCTCCGCTCCCTGCGCGCCTCGCACGGCATCGACGTACGCGTCACCTTCCGGGCGCTGCCGTTCACCCCGCCGGTGAAGCTGTACCTCCTCAACGGCCGCGAGGCGCTGATGGCGTACTACCTGGTCACCCGCCGCGCCGAGGACGACGGCACCGGGCCCCTGGACATGTACGACGTCCTGGGCGCCGAGTCCCTCCTCTTCTCCTTCGACCGGGAGGCCGGCCGCCGGGACGTGGCCTTCGTGGAGCAATCGCAGATGTGGTTCAACGCCCTCTGGGAAACCATCACCACGGACCTGACACTCTTTGAGTGACTTCTGATGCGACGCAGACCGGTCCAGTGACAGCGGAGACCGGCAAGGAGACCGAAGAACTGCGCCAACTGATCAACCGCGCCCGCGTCGTCCTCTGGGACTTCGACGGCCCGATCTGCCGGCTCTTCGCCGGCCACTCGGCGGAGGGCGTGGCGAGCGACCTCGTGGAGTGGCTGGAGGGCAGGGGCTTGCGGGGGTTGCTGACGCAGCGGGAGCGGCAGTCCCTGGACCCGCACGCCGTGCTGCGCGCCGTCGACCGACGGCAGCGCGGCAGTGACCTGGTGGCCGAGCTGGAGGAACGTCTCACCATAGAGGAGCTGAAGGCCGCGCCCCTGGCGATGCCCACCGCCTACGCCGACCCGTTGATACGCACCTGGACGGCGGTGGGATCCCGGCTGGCGATCACCACCAACAACTCCCCCCGCGTGGTCCGCGCATACCTGGCGAGCCGCGGTCTGCTCGCCTGCTTCGCGCCTCACGTCTACGGCCGAACCCAGGACCTCCAGCACCTCAAGCCGCACCCGCACTGCCTCAACCAGGCCCTGCACGCCCTCGGCGCGGCGCCCTCGGCCGCGCTGATGATCGGCGACACACCCTCCGACCTGGAGGCCGCGCGGACGGCCGGAGTTCCGTTTCTGGGCTACGCGCGTAACAGGGCCAAGGAGAAACTGCTCCGCGACGCCGGTGCCACAGAGGTCGTCGGCTCGCTGGAGACGGTGCTGGCGGCGGTCCGGAGTCAGGCCTGAGTCATCAGCGGCGCCGGTGCTTCCGCGAACGGGCGGTATGGGGAGGCCGGCGGCGGTACGGTCGGCAGGTGGATCAGCGGCAGATGGGCGTTGATGGAGGCGGTGGCAGGGAGTCCAGGCGGGTCTCCGGCGAACTGCGGGCCCGGATAACCGACGGGACGTACCCCCTTCGCTCCTTCCTGCCCTCGCAGCGCCACCTCGCGGACGAGTTCGGCGTTTCGCGGGACACCGTCCAGCGGGCCCTGCGGGAACTGGCCGACGAGGGCTGGATCGAGTCCAAGCAGGGCAGCGGTTCGCGGGTGGTCAAGACCCAGCGCATACAGTCCTCGACGGCCGGGGCGACAAGGTCACGCCGGCGTGTCACCCTGGGGCCGCTCGTCAGCGAGGCCTTCGAGCGGCCCGAAGTGGCGCTGGATGTCTACACGCTGACGTCCGAGAGCCTGCACGCGCACATCCGGTTGCAGGCGGAGCGGATCCGCGGCGGCTTCATCGCCCCCCAGCACATCACCCTGCGGATGCTCCTGCCCTCCAGGACGGTGCCGCTGCCGTATCCGCGCGTCAGGGACGGCACGGACGACCCGCTGATGCGGGCACGTCTGGACGCCATCACCGAGCGCCACACGGCGTCACTGCGGGGCGCGCTGGCGGAGCTGGCGACGGAGGGCCTGGTGCCGGCCGTCGACGTGCAGATCCGACACGTACCGTTGACGCCGGCGTTCAAGCTCTATCTCCTGAACGGCGCCGAGGCACTGCACGGCCCGTACGAGGTGACTGAGCGTCAGATCGAGCTGGAGGAGGGCCGGAAGGTCACCGCCTTGGACGTCCTGGGCCTCGGTGCCACGTTGACGCACCACGTCAAGGACGCGGATCCGGACTCGCTGGTTTCGGTGTTCGTGGGCAGCATGCAGGCGTGGTTCGACTCGGTGTGGGAGCGCCTCACCGAGTAAGGCCTACCGCCCGGGCCGCTCCTCCGGCGGCACCCATCGAGGGTCGGCGATGACAGGGTTCTCGGGCTTGATGTATTTCAGCTTCTCCCACAGGTTCCGGTGCCACTCCATGTGGTGCTCCGCGATCTCCTGTGTGGAACGGGATTTCGAGCGCCGGTCCCATCCGATAATGCGTGCCTGTCCGTATCTGAGCCCGAAGCCGGCGGTGTCGAGGATACGGTAGTCGTTGTCCTGCCAGCTGACTTCCGCTTCCACGATTCCGTAGGGCGCGTAGAAGAGTTTTTCCTGGTTGAGTATGTAGAACTTGCGTTCAGGGACCTGCGGAGACTCCCTGACTTCGCAGGAGATGGTGATGTGAGGATTTCTCTCGTGGACACTGTCCAGGAGTTCCTTGAGTTCGTTCCAGTTCGGCTTGGTGAATGCGTCCCGCATACGTCGGCGGTTCTCCATCGAGTCCGCGAAGAAGACCGTGCCGCTCGGGTGTTCGCTGTTCTCGGGCGCCGGGTCGAGGCGTCCGGGGAGGCTCATTGGCAGATTGAGATGGGCAACGATGATGCGGAGCGTCAGCTCTTGTGTCCGTACCTCCTCGTCGGCCAGCCGCTGCAGCGGTTCCCTCAGCAGACCGATCAACGTCTGCATGGTGAAACCCGAGAAGTCGATTCGGACATGCCGTGCCTCGAACGCCTCCCAGAACGGGGTCTGGAGATCGTTGAGGTTGGCGAGGACGTAGACGCCCGAGACTTCCTGAGGTTCGGAGTCGCTGATGGCGTCGAAGAGGATGAGAGCGATCAGCGCGGCGAAGGATCCGCCCACCAATTCGCGGCCTTTGAGGGCGTCTCCGAGGGGCTGGATGATCTCCGCGGCTATTCCGAGCGCGGCGACCCCGGCGAGAAACCCCTTCACCAGGCGGGGCTTCCACGTCCCCATGAAGTGCCGAACGCGCTGGAGTCTGGACGGGCGTCCGTCGCCCGATCTGCTGGGAGACACGCCCACCCCCTGTACACGCGCCCGCGCGCCATGGGCGGACGCGATGTCGGTCGATCTCCGTGGCACACCATGATGCCGTCATCAACTCGGCGGCACCAGAAGGTCAGTTGGTGGCGATCAGTGCCTCGGCGGCATCGATGAGCGGTTGGTGCGAGGAGATGACCCCGTCGGCACGGCGGGCCGCCATCTCCGCGGCTCGTGCCGGCGACGGGGTGTATCCGAGGAAGCGGGTACCCGCCGCGTGAGCGGCCTGGAGGTCGGTGATCTGGTCCCCGACGAGAAGACAGGCGGGCGGTGGCACCCGCAGGTGGCGCAGTGCACGGTTCACGGAGGAGGGGTGCGGTTTCATGTGCAGCAGTTCGTGCGGGTCTCGCCCCACGACATCCGCGAACTTCGACTGCAGGCCCACACTTTTGAGGAACTCCCAGACCGGGCCTTCGGCGTTGTTGCTCACGATCACAAGGGGCAGTTTCAGATTCACGAGGGCATCGACGAGTTCCCCGATGTTCTGTGTCGGCCGGGCCGACCTGACCGCCTCGTACTCGAACCGTGTCACGACGGCTTCCGCCCGATCGAGTGCCGTGCGGCTGCGGGGAGCCGGGGCCGGCCGGTCGTACATGTCCCTGAGGCGCCGGAGGATGCCGTGCGAGTCCTCGCATGCCTCGACGTCAGGGTCCAAGGCGCCCCAGATGGCCCGGGCCAGGTCCTTGATCTCGTCGGCGACGGGCGCTGTCGAGGCATCGCCGAACAGGTCGGTGACCGGGCCGTCGAAATCGAGCAGCACCGCTCGCGTGCCACGGAGAAGTTCCGTCAGGCGTGCCCGCTGATCGAGTGCGTCGCCCATGGGCCTCCTCCCGGTCATCCGGTTCAGTGTGGCTCACGGAACGCCGCACTGCCAGCACCGCAGGCCGGAGTGCATTTCGGGCAGAGGCGGATAGGTCGTCGCACAAGTGCGCGCCGCGTACTCATCTGGTGGGACCGCGTGCGAGGAAGGACGAGCGTCCTGCCACGATGCGTGCCTGTGACGGAGTAGCGTGCTGCCACTTCTGCACCCTCCGGAAGGGTCCAAGGCGAAAGAAACGGGCAATGGCACCCGAATCAGCTTCCATCGCTCGGCTGCACGCGGTCGAGGTGAGTGGGGACTCGAGTGTGGTCGAAGGGCCACTTCAGGGCTACCACCACGAGACCTATGTGATTCCGCTCCCCGGGACGACGGGCCGATGGAAATGCCGGGAGCCACGCAGCAATCTTGAGTGGTTTGACCGGCGGTGCTTCGCCTCCGAGGAGCAGCTGCTGACAGCTCTGGCGGGCCGGATCCCCAAAATTCCGGACATCATCGAAGTCGGGGGCTTCCGCCTGCAGCGCTTCATCGAGGGGCATACGCTCGGCACTCTGCACCGATCCGGTCACCCCGTTCCTGACGTGGTCTTCCGGCAGATCGCAGAGTTCTTCGGTCAACTGGTCGACGTGGGCCCGGAAACGCTTCTGGTCAAGCGCCGTTGCAAACGTGAGGACAGGCCGGAGGACGGTGATACCGAGGGGTTCCTGGAACGGCTGGTCTGTTTCACCGAGGAGCGTGTGTATGAGGAGAACCTGAAGGTTTTCGAAGGGCTCTTCGGGGCCCTCGGATTGGACGAGGAGTCGTTCAAACGGCTTCGCAAGCATGTGTCCGGCCTTCGGCTGAGGCCCTTCAGCCTGCTCCACGCCGACCTGCACCGCGAGAACTTCATCGTGGATTCCCGCGAGCGGCTCTGGACGATCGACTGGGAACTGGCGATGGTCGGCGATCCGCTCTACGACCTGGCAACGCATCTGTATCTGATGCGCTACCCGAAGTGGCAGGAGCACCAGATGGCGGTGCAGTGGCGCGCCGCCGTCGAGAAGGTCCGCCCAGGAGCCTCGAACGGCATGGAGCGCGACCTTGCCCTGCTCATCGACTACAAACGGGCTCAGTCCGTGTTCACGGATGTCATCCGGGTGGCCCTCGCGCTGGACGCCGAGCCGGACGTCGACCGGCGGCGCCTTGGTCAGGCCGGACTGAAACTGAGGAAAATCCTCGCTGCCGCCGCCGTACCACTTGGTCTGGAGTCCGTCCCGGGCGTGCAGCGGATCGCTACAGCACTCATGCGCTGGCATCGCGCACACGGGCGGGGCAGCACCGCGCTGTCCCTCTGACCGGGGCCGCACGTGGTGGGCCGGGACTCTGGCTGGTGTGTAATTTCCTCCGTCTTCCGTGTGACACCAGGAGCGGCCGGTGGGTGCCAGTCCTGTTCCTCTTCCCCGGACAGGGGAAGGAGCCGCCCGTGGTTTGGCTGTCGCTGTCAGGGCGTTCATGGAGCGCGTCGAGTCCTTGGGGCATGTGACGCACGACCACCACAACACCAACTGACCGTCCGCGTTCCGCGCGCCTCTGCGCTGCCTGTGGCTCCCGGCACCGTCAACTGGCAGCCGGACATGCGTGTCCCCGAGCATGCTGCGTTCCCCTACTCCGCGGTGCGCCGAGCGCTGTTGGCGGAAGTGGCGGATCCGGCCGGGCTCAGGTTCGAAGGAACGTCCCACCAGAGCACGGTCGTCCGCGTTCCTGAACTGGAGGTGCCGGTCGTGGTCAGGCGGAGGCGCGATCGGATCGGCGCCATCCAGCCGCGGTACCTCAGCGAACACGCGGTGCTCAGAGCCATCGAGAGGTCAGGCGTCCCCGTGCGCGCGCCCGCCGTGCTGGCGCTGGGCGTCAGCGGCCTGCACGAACAGTTCGCCATCCACACCTACCTCGGGCCGCGCGCCGGCCGGCCGCCCAGCCATCCGGAGGGCGGGCTCCGGCCGCACGAGGCCGACGATCTTGTCGACCAGCTCTGTGGCCTGACCAAAGTGGACACCAAGTCCCTCGCCCCCATGGCCGACGGCCTTCAATTCCACACCTGGCTGTGCGATCGACTCGTGGACTTCGTGGACAACTTGCCGGACCAGGCGAAACAGCTCGCCGGCAACCTTGGGCTGCCGGACGGCACCCGGCTGGGACTGATCCTCGCCCGGCATCGGCTCACCCCGCGAGAGCCCGTCCTGCTGCACGGAGACCTCAACCCGTGGAACCTCGTGCGGGACGAGCGCGACGGCCGTCTGGGGATCATCGACTGGGAGCGGGCCATGGTTGGCGACCCCCTCTACGACCTGGTCAGGCATTTCCACCTGACGCCGACCCGACCGGAGATCCGGGACCGTATGCTCCGGCGCTGGCAGCAGCGGCTGCCCGACCAGTACACCGCGGGCTGGCGAGAGGACCGGCACGTGTACCGCTGGATCGAAGGGATCCGTTCGGCCTACGTGGACCTGGCCCGCCTGGTGAGCCGGGACCGTGTCGAGACGCCCGACGTACGGAGGGCGCTGGATTCCTACGCCAGCACTCTGGACGTCGCCACCGCGACACTCGGAGTGCGGGCCAAGGCGGCACCCAACCCTCTGCTCGTCCACGCGCTGCCGGGCGGCGCCGGAGGCGGTGGTCGTGCCGCTGGCGACCGGGTTCCGGGTGCCCGCGGCGGTGGTGGGGCTCGCGAACCGGCTGCTGCGGCGGCTGGACGTGGACGTGCCTGAGGCGCGGTCGCTGCGCACGGACGGGGAGTTGCGGATTCGTGAGGCGGCGGGCGATCTGCGCGGGGCGGTCGTGACGGCCGTGCGGGACGCGCTGGGGCGGGAGGGTTCGGTGGGGGTCGTCGCCGCGGACGCGGACGCCGGGTGGGTGCGGGAGGCGCTCGCGGCGGCCGGGATCGGCGCGGCGGGGCCGGAAGAGCTCGGCGCGCGGGTGACGGTGGTGCCGGCGAATGTGGTCAAGGGACTGGAGTACGACCATGTCGTCGCCGTCGAGCCGGCGGCCATCGCGGAGGGGGAGCAGGCGGAGGGGCGGGGGTTGCACCGGCTGTATGTGGTGGTGACGCGCGCGGTGTCGCGGCTGGACGTGGTGCACGCGCGCGTGCTGCCGTTCTGAGGGGGTGGCGCCTCCGGGGTTGTTCCCGGAGGCGCCCGAAGGAACGTCAGGCGTCGAGCAGGGGGATCAACTGCTCCTCCTCGTACGTCAGATGCGCCTCCAGCTCCGCGGTGAGGCGCTCGACCTCGGTGCGGGCGGTGGCCGGGTCCTGCGTCGCGACCGCCCTGCGCAGGTCCTCGACGAGCTCGGCGATGCGGTCGTGCTCCTCGCGCAGCCGTTCGATGGCGGGGGCGGCCGTGGGGTTGCGGTCGGCCAGGAACGGGAACAGGCCGAGATCCTCGCCGGTGTGGTGGTTGTGCAGGCCGTGGCAGAAGGTGAGGCAGTTGACCCGCAGCTGGGCGCCGAGGGAGCCGCTGTTTCCCGTTGCTCTGTTCATCTCCTGCCGGATCAGCGCGAGTTCGCGCCGGAAAGCATCATGAACGACCTTGATCGCCTCGCCCATGGAACCGGCGTTGATGTTCCCGGGGCCGTGGCCCGCGATCTCGTACAGCGCCACGACCGGTATCACCCGCCCGGCCTTCTCCTGGTACGCCGCCCAGCCCGCGTCCGTCTCGACGGCGCGCGCGAAGGCCTGGTCGCGTTCCTCGCCCTCCAGCACCACGGCCCGCGCCTGGTAGGTGAACGCGCCGCTCTCCACGGTGACCTCGGGATGGGCGAGGAGGTTGTGGTACCAGGCCGGATGCCTGGGGGCGCCGGCCGCGGAGGCGATGACCAGGATGCGGTCGCCGCCGTCGGGGAGGTAGGCGACGGGGGTGGTGTGCTCGGCACCCGAGCGGGCGCCGGTGGTGGTGAGGAGGATGAGCCGGGCGCCCTCGAAGTGGCCTCCGACGTGGCCCCGGTAGGCGCGGAACTCCTCGATGATCTGTTGGTTGAAGTTGTTGATGGTGTCGTTGGGCATGCTCGTTGTTCTCTTCTCTCTCTGGCGGTGGTCGTCACTGGTCGTCGGTGAGCGAACGCGCAAAACGCGCAGAGAGAGATCGGCGGGCTCCGGGCCCGCCACTGCCTCATTCAGAGGCCGGGCACCCAACTCGTCCGCGGCACTTGGCCGCCAACCCGGCAGTCATGCGGCCACAGTAGCCTAGGCGCGGTGCTGCTCTTCCTGGATATCGACGGAACGCTGCTCCCGTTCGGGTCGGCGGCTCCGTATCCGGCGTACGAGACGCCCTTCGAGCGGGGCGCCGCGCACCCGTTGCTGACCAGGGTCGACCCGGCGCTGGGCCCCCGACTGCTCGCGCTGGGCTGCGAGTTGGTGTGGGCCACCACCTGGCTGGACGAGGCGAACGAGGTCATGGCGCCCTGGCTCGGCCTGCCCCAGCTGCCGGTCGTGGACTGGCCGGACGAGGTGGAACGGCCCGGCCCGGTGCACTGGAAGACCCGGCCGCTCGTGGCCTGGGCGGCGGGCCGGCCCTTTGTCTGGCTCGACGACGAGATCACCGCCGCCGACCGGGACTGGGTGGCCGCCCACCACCCCGGGCGGGCCCTGCCGCATCGCGTGGACCATCGGGTGGGGCTCACGGACGCGGACTTCGCCCTGCTGGCGGGGTGGGTGGGCGGTGGCTGACGGTGTCGGTTCAGTGGCCGTGGCGGCTCAGCAGGTCCGTGACCCGGGTGAAGCCGTCCGTGCCGTGGCCGAGGGCGATGACGCGGCGGGCCTGGCCCTCCACCGCGCGCATCACGCCCGCCTCGATGCCGTGGGCCTCGGAGGCCTCGATGATGTGGGACATGGAGGAGACCGCCGAGGTGATCGGGTTGAGCTCGCCGGAGTAGGTGGCGTCGTCGACATCGCCCGCGAACGCCTCGAACAGCGGCGGCAGGATCGCGCCGATGCCCTGCGCGAACGGCGCCAGTTCGCGTGCCGTGATCCCCTCCGCGCGGGCCACGGCCAGGGCGTGCGCATAGCCCGCCATCGCCGTCCAGAAGATGTCGAGCAGCACGATGTCGTACGCCGCCGCCCGTCCGACGTCCTCGCCGAGGTGGGTGTGCGTGCCACCGAGCGTGTCCAGGACGGGCTTGTGCGCGCGGTACACCTCCTCCGGGCCGCTGTGCAGGAACACCGCCTCGGGCGTGCCGATGGTGGGGGTCGGCGTCATGATCGCGCCGTCCAGGTAGCGGACGCCGTGCCCGCCCGCCCAGTCAGCGGTGTCGCGGGCCCGGGCCGGGGTGTCGGCGGTGAGGTTCACGAGCGTGCGGCCCTTGAGGGCGTCGGCGACCGCGGGCTGCCGGAGAATCGCGTCGGAGGCGTCGTAGTTCACCACGCAGACCACGACCAGGTCGCTCGCCGCGACCGCCTCCTCGGCCGTACCGGCCGCCGTCGCTCCGCGGGCGACCAGCTCGGCGTCCCGGCCGGGGGTGCGGTTCCAGACGGTGGTCCGCAGACCGGCGTCCAGGAAGGCACCCGCCAGCGCGCGGCCCATCGGGCCCAGACCGAGCACCGTGACGGCAGACTGGTCGTCGTACATGGACATATTTGTTCAACTCCCTTGAGAACGATAAGAACAATTCATCACAAAAGGGGCAAAGGTGACGCGTAGGCAGGCCCAGGATCCCAACGTCTGCGGAGTGACCGCCGCGATCGCGGTGATCGACGGCAAGTGGAAGACGTCCCTGCTCTGGCTCCTGGAGTCGGGCCCGCACCGCCCCGGCGAACTGCGCCGGAAGCTGCCGGGCCTCACCGAGAAGGTGCTGACCCAGGCGCTGCGCGAGATGGAGACGGACGGCCTCGTACACCGCGAGGTGCACGACGTACTGCCCCTGAAGACCGTCTACTCCCTGACCGACTTCGGCCGCGAACTCTCCGAGACACTGGCTCCCCTCTCCGACTGGGGCCACCGCCGTCTGGAGCGCCTCGCCGTGACTTCGTCGGCCTCCTGACCACCGGCTCTCAGCCTCTCGCCGGGGGTGCGCGGTGCCAAGTACCCACAAAAAAGTGGGTAGACCGAGCGGCAGGTCAGGTGGCGTCTCCGCGTGGGCGCGCGGCGTCGGCGCAGCGGCGGGCCAGGTGTGCGAAGGCGTCCCTGAGCTCGGTCGGGCCGATCACCTCGATGTCGGCGTCGAATCTGCCGATGGCGGCGGCCAGGCCGGTCCATGACCACGAGCCCAGGACGAGCCGGCAGCGGTCCGGGCCGAGTTCCTCGACGACTCCGTCGTGGGCGTGGCGGGACACGACGGCGGCGGGCAGGCCGAGGATCACCTCGCCGCGACAGGGCCAGTCGCCGGTGCCGCCGGAGCCCCGGAATCTGTCGGTCAGGAAGGCGGCCACATCGCCTCGGGGCAGTTCGCGCGGGGTGAAGCGCGGCCCGGTGGGGATGCGCGGGGCGATGCGGTCCGCGCGGAAGGTGCGCCAGTCCGCGCGGTCGAGGTCCCAGGCGACCAGGTACCAGCGGCCGCCCCGGGTGACGACATGGTGGGGCTCCACCCGGCGCGGCGGGGTCGGGACGCCGTCGTCGTCCACGCCGGGCGGGTAGTCGAAGCGGAGGACCTCACGGGCGTGGGCGGCAGCGCCGAGCGTCACGAGCACGCCGCTGTCGACCGGTGGGTCCGGGCGGGGCGGCCGTTCGACGGCGGTGACCTGGACGGTGTCGATGCGGTGGCGCAGCCGTGCGGGCATGACCTGCCGGACGGTGGTCAGCGCACGGGCCGCGGCCTCCTCGACACCGGCACCGGCGGTGGTGGCGATCCGGAGAGCCACGGCGAGGGCGACGGCCTGCTCGTCGTCGAACAGCAACGGGGGCAGGTCGCTGCCGGCGGCGAGCCGGTAGCCGCCGTCGGGACCCTTGGTGGTGACGATGGGATAGCCGAGCTCGCGCAGGCGTTCGACATCGCGGCGCACGGTGCGCGGGCTGATGTCCAGCCGCTCGGCCAGCAGCGTCCCCGGCCAGTCCCGGCGTGCCTGGAGCAGGGAGAGCAGCGACAGCAGTCGCGCTGAGGTCTTCGGCATGCCCCGGATACTGCCCCGAGTAGCGGTCACGACCTGACCGCTTCCGCTGCGACGGTGGTCCCGTGCCGAACACCGAGAACGACCGGAAGGGCCCGATCACCGTGACTGCCACGACTCCCCCCGCCTCGCCGCTCGACGCCGAGCGGTCCGACCTGCTCGCCGCGCTCGCGACCGCGCGTGCCGCCCTCGTCCGGACGACCCGCGAGCTCAGTGACGAGCAGGCCGGCGAACGTCCGACGGTCAGCGCGCTGTGCGTGGGCGGGCTGATCAAGCACGTCGCGTCCATGGAGGAGATGTGGATGCGTTTCGCGGCCGAGGGCCCCTCGACGATGCGCTACGACCTGCCCGACGGCGTCACCTGGGCCGACCTCGCGGCCGGTACCGCGCCCGCGGTGCCGCAGTGGATGATCGACCACCAGAAGGAGTTCGGGATGCAGCCCGGCGAGACGCTGGCCGGGGTCCTGCGGCGTTACGAGGAGGTCGCCGCCGCGAGCGAGAAGATCCTCGCCACCGTCCCCGACCTGTCGGCGACGTACCCGCTGCCGGAGGTGCCGTGGAACGAGCCGGGAGCGGTGCGCAGTGTGCGCGGGGCGCTGCTGCACATCATCGCCGAGACCGCCCAGCACGCCGGGCACGCGGACATCCTGCGCGAGGCGCTCGACGGGCAGACGTCCACCTGACGCGGTGAGCCGGAAACGGGCGGCGGCCGCATGCCGGACCGCCGCCCGGTGCGGCACATCCGGGCGTCACGCGCCCCCGTCGGCCTCCCGGGCCGCGCGCTCCAGCCTGCCGCGGTAGTCCTCCCACCACGCCGAGTCGCCCGACGGCATGGCGGGGTTGTCCTCCCTCATCCCCACGGCACCGTCGATGAGCTCCCGGAGGATGTCGGCGTGCCCGGCGTGCCGCTGAGTGTCGGCGATCACACGCACCACGGCGTGATGCAACGTCACCTCGTTCTTGCCGTCCGGCCACCACGCCACCCTGCCGACGGTGTCCAGCGCCAGCGCGTCGATCGTCGCGTCCGAGTGCGCCCACGCCCGGCGGTAGAGCTCCACGACGAACTCACGGGACTCGTCGGCGGTGGCCCACATGTCCGCGTTCATCTCGGCCCCCTCGTCGACCCACGGCAGCGGCTCACCGGACGGCCGCCCGAAGGTGTCGCCGAGGTACCCCAACTCCACACTGGCCGTGTGTTTCACCAGCCCCAGGAGGTTGGTACCGGTCGGCGTCATGGGACGGCGTATGTCGTACTCGGAGAGCCCCTCCAGCTTCCACAGCAGGGCATCGCGGGCACCTTGCAGGTAGAAGTGGAGGTCGGCTTTGGCATCCGTTGCTGTCATGGGGGCAGTCTGCCGTGCACGGACGACTTGCCAAGCCAGTGGCCGCCGTTCCTACCATCGGTTATGGCGATGCCCGACGGCCATGCCGGGGCCGGGTTGCGCGGTCGGGGCCGCGAGTGCGAGGTGCTGGATCGCCTGGTGGAGGGTGCCCGGGCGGGCCGGAGTTCGGTACTGGTCCTGCGCGGCGAGCCCGGAGTGGGCAAGACGGCCCTGCTGGACTACGCCCGCCGGCGGGCGACGGGGTGCCGCACCGCCGAGGCCGGGGGCGTGGAGTCCGAGCCGCGCGGCGCGGCCCGTTCCGCCCGGTCGGAACAGCCACGGCGAGCTCGTCGCGGCCGTGCGCACCCGACCCGAACTCGACGCTCCCGACCTGCATGTGTTCCTCATCGACGTACCGTTCCACCCGCCGTCGCTGCCAGGGCCCGCGAACGGCTACACGATCGTGTTCTCGGCGCTGCACCCCCACAGCCGGGGCTCGGTCCGGCTGGCCGGCGCCGACCCCGCGACCCCACCGCTGATCGACCCGAACTACTACGGCGACGACCGCGACATGGCCACGATGCTCACCGCACTCGACAGGGCCCGCCTGCTCGGCAACTCGCCGGCATTCGACTTCTGGCGCGACAAGGAGGCGCTCCCCGGACCCGAGGTGCACACCGAGAGCGAGCTGCGTGACTATCTGCGCCGTGACACCGACGCGTACCACCACGCGGTGGGCGCCTGCCGGATGGGTACCGGCCCGATGGCGGTCGTCGACCCCCGGCTACGCGTACACGGCATCGACGGTCTGCGCGTCGCGGACGCCTCCGTCATGCCCACCATCCCCGGCGCCAACACCAACGCCACGGTCTACGCGATCGCCGAGCGAGCGGCAGACCTGCTGCGCACCCGTGCGTAGGCGCCCGCACACCAGACCTTCGAGCCTCTCGGTCATGTGGGCTCCTCCGTCGCTCAGGCTTCCGGCGTTCCCGTGTGAGCAGGCTTGGTGAGGGCGGGGGAGGAGGTGAGGGCGAGTTGGACGAGGCTTTCGGCGAGGTTGTCGTCGAGGGGGGAGTCGATCATGAGGCGGCGGTAGAGGATGGTGCCGGCCCAGACGTCCTGGAGGAGGTCGGTGTCGAGGTCGGCGGGGAGGTCGCCGCGTTGGATGCCGCGGCGCAGGGCGACGGCGATCTTGTGGCGTTTGCGCAGGAGGAAGGCTTCTCGGAAGCGGGCCATGAGTTCGGTGTTGGGGAAGAGGTCCGCGGCGAGTGCGGGCAGGGTGACGGCCACGTCCTTGTTGGCGTAGTTGTCGATGGTCATGTCGACGGCTCGGCGTAGTTCGGCGCGGGTGTCGCCGAGGTCGGGGATGTCGTCGCCGCGGAAGGCTTGTGCGAGTGCGTCGGCGACCAGTGCTTCTTTGCTGGGCCACCAGCGGTAGATGGTCGTTTTGCCGACGCCGGCTTCTGCTGCGACGGCCTCGATGGTGAGGGCCGGGTAGCCGCGTGCGGTGAGGATGTCCCGCGCTGCGCTGAGGATTTTGGGGGCGGAGCGGGGGGTGGCTCCTGTGTGGGAGGCGAATACAAGATTCATGAATAGAACGATACGTAGCGTTGCGTTCTTGGGTCAAGGTGTACTACGGTCGTCCCGTCCGAGTGAAACGCTACGTTTCGTAGCCTCCGATGGAAGGGAGCCCGCCATGAAGGGCTACACCGTCCCCCTGTCCCCCCGCGGCGAGGCCAACCTGGCCCCCGCCCCGCCCTGGCACTACGCCGGCACCGTCGTCGGCGTGGAGTTCTTCACCGACCCGGCCGCCGCCGAGGCCGCCCTCCCCGACGGCCTGACCCCCGACCCGGAGACCTCCGGACGCGGCGTGGCCATGTTCATCGACTGGCAGTACGCCGCCTCCGGCGACGACTACCTCGACCCGGTGCGCAGCCAGTACCGCGAGTTCCTGGTCACCCTCAACGCCCGCTGGAACGACACCGCGGTGGCCTGGTGCCCCTACATCTACGTCGACAACGACGCGGCGCTGGCCCGCGGCTGGGTCCAGGGCTTCCCCAAGAAGCTCGGCAGCGTCCACCAGACCCGCGCCTACGCCGTGCAGACCCCCGCCACCCCGCTGCTCGCCCCCGGCGGACGGTTCGGCGCCACCGCCTCCGCCGCCGGGCAGCGCATCGCCGAGGCCCAGGTCACCCTGGAACAGCCCGTCGAGGACCCGGCCACGTTCTTCGGCCGCCCGCTGGTCAACCTCCGCCACTTCCCCCAGCTCGCCGCGGGCAAGCACGACCAGCCGGCCGTCCACGAACTGGTGATGTCGGTCCTGGACGACGTACGACTTGCCGACGCCTGGGTCGGCTCGGGCGAGCTGTCCTTCCTCCCCGCCCGCGGTGAGGAACTGGCCGACCTGCCGGTCCGGCGCACCGGCAAGGGCTTCCGCCTCGACCTCGGCTACACGGTCGACGACCTCAAGACCCTCACCGACCCCACCGAGTGAACCGGGACGGTCGGACGCGAGGCGGGGACCCCGTCATCACCCCACCGACGGGCACCGCTGGACGGAGTCCCCGCCCGCCCCGCGTCACTCCTCGGCCCGACCGCCTTCGACTCAGTCACGCGGACATGCGCGGGAGCAGACGACCCGTCTGGCACCCCAACTGTCCGCGGCGGTCGCCCGCATCGCAGGAGTGCGAGAGAAGGGTGTCCTGGCAGTGATCCAGGACAGTCCGGCGCGGTCCGCCGTCGCGGCCGGCCGGCCCCTGCCCGAGCCTGGAGAAGAGAAGGACTGGCTGCGCACCCCGCCGGGCGCAGGGCGCTGATCAACGCTGACATGGACTTCGAGGACCCGCACCGGCGGGCGTGAAGGAGGACCAATCGTGGCTTTCGCCGACTACCAGAACGAGATCTACCTCGACGGGCTGCGCGGGGTGGTACCGGGCCTGCCCATGATCTCCGACGAACTGAAGCCGCTGGCGGAGGCGGCGATGCCGCCCGCGGTGCGCTCCTACGTGACCGGCGGCGCCGGCGACGAGCACACCCAGCGGGCCAACGTCAGGGCGTTCGAACAGTGGGGTCTCGTCCCCCGCATGATGGTCAGCCCCACCGAACGCGACCTGTCCGTCGACCTGTTCGGGATGCGCCTGCCCACGCCGGTGTTCATGGCTCCGGTCGGGGTGGTCGGTCTGTGCGCACAGGACGGTCACGGTGACCTCGCCACCGCCCGTGCCGCCGCCCGCACCGGCGTGCCGATGGTGGCCTCCACCCTGACCGTCGATCCGATGGAGGAGGTCGCCGCCGAGTTCGGGGACACGCCGGGCTTCTTCCAGCTCTACACCCCCACCGACCGGGAGGTGGCCGAGAGCCTGGTCCACCGGGCCGAGGCCGCGGGCTTCAAAGGCATCGTGGTCACCCTCGACACCTGGATCACCGGCTGGCGGCCCCGGGACCTGGGGGTCAGCAACTTCCCCCAACTGCGCGGCCACTGCCTGGCCAACTACACCAGCGACCCGGTCTTCCGCTCGCGGCTCGCCAAGGCTCCCGAGGACGACCCGGCCGCGGCGGTGCTGCACTGGGCGAGGACCTTCGGCAACCCTCTCACCTGGGACGACCTGCCCTGGCTGCGGTCGATCACCGACCTGCCGCTGATCCTCAAGGGCATCTGCCACCCCGACGACGTCCGTCGCGCCAAGGACGGCGGCGTGGACGGCGTCTACTGCTCCAACCACGGCGGCCGACAGGCCAACGGCGGCCTGCCCGCGCTCCACGCCCTACCGGAGGTGGTGGAGGCCGCCGACGGTCTGCCCGTCCTGTTCGACTCGGGCGTCCGCACCGGAGCGGACGTCATCAAGGCCCTCGCCCTGGGCGCCACCGCGGTCGGCGTCGGCCGCCCCTATCTCTACGGCCTGGCTCTGGCCGGCACGGACGGCGTCGTCCACGTCCTGCGTTCGCTGCTGGCCGAGGCCGACCTGCTCATGGCCGTCGACGGCTACCCCACCCTCGCCGACCTCACCCCCGACACCCTCCGCCGCCTCAACTGACGCGTCGGCCAGGGGGCTTGCGGGCCCAAGGCTCGCCTCGCTCAGCGTTGCCCCCGGTCAACCGTCCTCGGAGACGCCTGCGTCCGCCCACCAGGCAGGGGCGCATGCCACGGCGGCGTCGACCAGGTCGTCCTTGGTGGCGGCCGGGTCACGGAGCCAGGCCCTGATCGCTCCGGCGAAGCCGTGGGCGAGGAACTGGGCCATCACCTCGTGGTCGGCGTCCGGGACGCAGGCGCTGTCGGCGCGGGCGAGGAAGGCGAGGGCGTAGTCGTTGAAGTGGCGGACCAACGCGTCGTAGACGCCGCGGTCCGCCGGATCGTCGAGGGCGTGCCGGTAGACGCTCGTGAACCGTTCGACATGGTCGGCGACCTCTGTAATGGCCAGCCGCAGCAGCTCCGGGCCCGGGTATCCCTCGGCGCGGCGCCGGTCTTCCAGCCGGTGGCCGGTCTCCAGGTCTGCGTAGAGGGCCGCGACGAGGGGATCGAGGGGGGTGCTGTAGCGGTTGTAGAAAGTCGCCCGGGTGACCCCGGCGCGCGCGGCCAGTTCCGCGACGGTGATCCGGGAGGCCGGTTGCCGCGAGGCGAGCTCCACAACGGCCCGTTGCAAGGCAGCGATCGTCCGCGTGACGCGGGGGTCGGTGTATTCGCTCGCGGTACTCACGGTGCGCCCTCCGTCCCCTTTCGTTCCGTTTGCGGACAGCCGCAACCCGTGCTCGTATGCATATGTCAAATAGTTTAGCCAGGGAGTCGACATGTGCTCCCAAACTGCCGCCTCACCCTGCTGATATCGGCGGCGCTCACCTCACTTGCAGCGCTCTTGACCCGGTTCCCGGCACCAGTATGAAAGTCGGCAACAACCATGACTGAGCAATCCACCGTCCGCAGCGTCACCTACGACCTGCTGCGCAGGCTCGAACTCACCACCGTCTTCGGCAACCCCGGCTCCACCGAGGAGACGTTCCTCCAGGACTTCCCCGAGGACTTCACCTACGTCCTGGCGCTGCAGGAAGCGTCCGTCATCGCGATGGCCGACTCCTTCGCCCAGGTCACCGGCCGCCCCGCTCTGATCAACCTGCACTCCTCGGCCGGGGTGGGCAACGCGATGGGCAACCTGGTGGCGGCCTACCACGGAAACACGCCTCTGATCATCACCTCCGGCCAGCAGCACCGGGAGCTGGTGATCGGGGATCCGTATCTCGGCAACCGCGAGGCCACCGAGATGCCGAAGCCGTGGGTGAAATGGTCCTACGAGCCCCTCCGCGCCGAAGACGTCCCCGAGGCCTTCATGCGCGCCTACGCGACGGCGCTGCAGCCGCCGACGGGACCGGTCTACCTGTCGATCCCCATGGACGACTGGAAGCGTCCCCTGCCGGGCTTCACCCGAGTGCGCACGCTGAGCGACCGAATGGCTCCCGACACGGGGCGGCTGCGCACCTTCGCCGAGCGCATCTCCGCCAGCCGCAGTCCCGCACTGGTCTTCGGACCCGAGGTCGACCGCGCGGGCGGCTGGGACGGGGCCGTCGCCCTCGCGGAGAAGCTGCGCGCGGCCGTCTACGGGGCCCCGCTGCTGGACCGCGCCTCCTTCCCCGAGGACCACCCCCTCTTCGGCGGCCCGCTGGGCATGTCGGTGAAGTCCATCAGCGACCGGCTGACCGGGCACGACCTGGTGGTCGTGATCGGCGCCGAGGTGTTCCGCTACTACCCCTACGTGCCCGGCGACTACCTCCCCGAAGGCACCGAGCTGCTGCAGATCACCGGCAATCCCGACGTCGCCGCCGCGGCGAGGATGGGCGACAGCCTGCTCGGTGACCCCAAGCTGGCGATCGAGCTGCTCCTGGACATGGTCGCCGAGGGATCCGCGAGGACCGCTCCGCAGCCGATGCCGCGCCCCCGCGTGCTGCCGCAGGAGCCGAACAGCCCGCTTACCCCGCCCGAGGTGTACGCCACCCTGAGCAAGGTCCGGCCGCCGGACGCGGTCATCGTCAACGAGTCGACGTCGACGATGGCGCAGCAGATCGAGTGGCTTCCCACGACACGGTCCGGATCGTTCTTCGCCACGGCCAGCGGCGGCATCGGCTGGGGCACCCCGGCCGCCGTGGGCGTCGCGCTCGGCGACCGGGACCGGGGCGTGCAGCGGCCGGTGATCGGTCTGATCGGCGACGGGTCCCTCCAGTACTCCGTACAGGCCCTCTACACGGCGGCCCAGCACAACCTCCCGATCGTCTACGTGGTCATGCACAACCACGAGTACTCGATCCTGAAGTCGTTCGCCGTACTGGAGGAGACCCCGGGCGTCCCCGGACTTGACCTGCCCGGACTCGACATCGCCTCCGTGGCCCGCGGCTTCGGATGCCGGGCCGTCGACGTCAAGACCACCGAGGATCTGGAGCGGGAGTTCAAGTCGGCCCTGACCGCGAACACCACCACCGTCATCGTCGTCACCACACAAACCCAGAAAGCCATGCTGTAGGGCGTGCGGTCCGCACCATCAGACGCATCGGACAAGGAACGACAGTCATGGATTTCGGACTGAAGGACCGGGTGTACATCGTCACCGGTGGCACCCGCGGACTGGGCAGGGCAGCCGCGCGCGAGCTGGTGGCGGACGGTGCGAGGGTGGTCGTCAGCGGCCGCGGCAAGGAATCGGTGGCCGCCGCGGTCGAGGAGCTCGGCGGCCCCGGACAGGCGATCGGTGTCGTGGCCGACAACGCCGACAGCGCAACGCCGGACCGGCTCGTCGCCGCGGCGCGTGACGCCTTCGATCACCTGGACGGGATGCTGATCAGCGTCGGCGGGCCGCCCGCAGGTACCTCCGACACGATCGACGACGACCAGTGGCGCGCCGCGTTCGAGTCGGTCTTCCTCGGCGCGGTGCGGCTCTCCCGCGCCGCCGCGGCGGAACTGGGCGAGGGCGGTGTCATCGGCTTCGTCCTGTCCAGCTCCGTGTACGAACCCATTCCCGGGCTCGCCACCTCCAACGCCCTGCGGCCGGCTCTGGCCGGGTATGCGAAGGGCCTCGCCGACGAGCTGGGCCCAAGGGGCATCCGCGTGGTCGGCCTCGTGCCCGCCCACATCGAGACCGACCGGGCACGCGAACTCTACGGACCCTCCCGCGACCCCGACTCGGCCTTTGAACGGGCGGCCGCCGGCATCCCCCTGCGGCGCTTCGGAACCCCGGACGAATTCGGCCGCAGCGCCGCCTTCCTCCTGTCGCCCGCCGCGTCCTACCTGACGGGCGCGATGCTTCAGATCGACGGCGGCGTACGCAAAGGCTTCTGACAGAGGAGTTGAGGAGCCATCATGCCCATCTACACCTGCACGGCGGCCCAGGGATCGCTGACCAGCGAGGTGAAGGCCCTGCTGGCAGCCGAGATCACCCGGATCCACGTCGACGTCAACCACGTGCCACCGGCGTACGTCAACGTGGTCTTCTCCGAGCTGCCCGCGGACAGTGTCTTCGCGGGCGGGCAGCCGGCGACACCGCTGATCCTCACCGGCTGGGTGCGGCGGGGCCATCCGCAGGAGGAGGCGACGCGACTGGCCCAGGAACTGTCCTCAGCCATCGTCCGGATCTCCGGCATGGACGAGAGCCGGACCATGGTGGTGCTCCAGGACGGCCCCGCCCGGTCCGCTGTCGAAGGGGGTCGCGTGCTGCCCGAACCAGGTGAGGAAAAGGAGTGGTTGCGCTAAGCCGGCGCCTGAACGCCGCGCCACCGGGCGCGGACACCTTTTGGCCTGGACAGGCCCTAACCGTCTGGCCTGGACAGGCCCTAACCGTCGGCGGGGTACCCGTGGAACGCTCCGGCCACCACGGAGGACAGCTGCCGCTCGATCCGCTCGGCGGGCATGGCGGTCAGCTCGGCGCCGATGGGTGCCAGGGCGAGCCAGTTCAGCAGGCCGGCCGCGCAGCGCGTACGGAAGATCAGTTCCTGCTCGTCCACACCGGGAAGGTTCGCTGTGAGTACCCGGAGGGCGTCGGAGCGAGTCTGCTCGAACTTGCCGGCCAGCCGCTCCCACCCCTCGGGCGGATCAATGCCGACGCGCGCGACGGTCCGCATCACGGCCAGGTCCTGTCCACCGGCCGCCAGCGCGCGCACCATCGGCCGGACAAAGGCTGCCGCCAGCTCCTGGAGTGTTGAGGTGGAGCCGACGGATTCGAGTGCCAGGATCTGGGCGTCCAGATAGCGCTCCAACGCGTGCTCGATCGCAGCGTCGCACAGCGCCTTCAGTGAGCCGAAGTGGTAACTCACCGCGGCGACGTTGGCACCGGCGCGATCTGTGATCTCGCGGAGCGTCACGCCCTCCTGGCCCCGCTCTGCGAGCAGCTCAAGGGCAGCCGTCAGCAGGCCGTCCCGCGTGCGCTGACCAGCCTCTCGGCGCAGATCCGCCTTTTCCGCCCGTGTCACGGCATGAACTCAAGCAGCCGCTTGAGTTCAGTGTCAAACAGCCGTTGCGGCACTACGACTGCTGGTCGCGGCCGGCGTCGCCGAGCTCCTTGAGCAGCCGGGTCAGGGTCGCGAGCCGCTCGGGTCCGAGCAGCTCCTCGATCCAGCGGCTTGTCTCCTGCGCCTGCCGACGGCCCAGAGCCGCTCGTTCATGACCGGCGGGAGTCAGAGCTGCGGCCCAAGTCCGGCTCGGTGCTTCGATGTAACGGTAGGTCAGCAAGCGCAGGGGCAGTAGCACGATGTAGAACGCCACCTCGAGCGTGAGTCAGCCAGTCAGCCCGGGATCTGCGCACGTACTTCGGTTTTCCGTGGTTCGCGCGACTGCACGTCCTGGACGAGCACGGAAGCCTCGACCAGAAGAGCATCGGCAGCCTCGCCGCCGTCGACCGGTCCACGCTCACACCCCTTCTCGACCGGCTCGTGGCCCGCGGCCTCATCACCAAGAACACGGACCCCGGCAACCGCCGTCGGCAACTGGTCAGGCCGGTGTGACTGGCGCGACGGGCGGAGGAGCTGCGGGTGCGGCGGTAGCGGGCGGTTCCGAGGGGGCGCGGGATGCCGACGCTGCGACGGGGGCCGGCGAGACGGCGCGTGCCGGGGCCGAGGCGCGCAGTCAACTACCGATGATCAACTGTTCATCAAGCCGTGCGTGCCGGCGGCATCCCGGCTCCCGTCCTTGTCGCGTCGGTGCCCCAGCTGGCCAGCAGTCGTAGTGCCTCCGCCGACGGGGAGCCCGGTTCGGCGTGGTAGGTCGCCAGCGTCTGTTCGTGGTCGTCGGCCAGGTGGAACGACTCGAGACGGAGATCGAGTTCGCCGACGAGCGGGTGGTGCAGGCGCAGGATGCCGTGGCACTTGTCCTTGACGTCGTGGGCGGCCCACAGCCGCCTGAACTCCTCGCTCTTCACGGAGAGTTCGCCCACCAGCGCGGACAGCCGGGGGTCGTTGGGATGGGAGCCGGCGTCCAGGCGCAGCTGAGCGACGACGTCGTTCGCTTTCTGCTCCCAGTCCACGAACAGGTCGCTGTACTCGGGCCTGAGGAACACCAGCCGCGCCCAGTTCCGCTCGTGCGCGGGCAGCTCGGCCCAGTCGCCGAAGACCGCCGCGGCCATCCGGTTCCAGGCGAGTATGTCCCCCCGCCGCCCCACGAGGATCGCCGGGCCGCCTTCCATGGTGTCCAGCAGTGTCCGCAGGGAGCCCCGCACCCGCTGGGTGCGGCCGGCCGGCTTCTTCTTCTGTTTCGGCTTCGCCAGGTGCGTGAGGTGGGCGCGCTCGGCTTCGCTCAGCCTGAGCGCGCGGGCGATGGCGTCGAGGACCTCCGCCGACACGTGCCGCCCGTTGCCCTGCTCCAGGCGCGTGTAGTACCCCACCGACACCCCGGCCAGCTGCGCCAGCTCCTCGCGGCGCAGCCCCGGCACCCGCCGGTGCCGCGCGAAGTCCGGCAGGCCCACGTCCTCCGGCTTCAGCCGGGCCCGCCGGGTGCGCAGGAACTCGCTGAGCTCGGCACGCGGGTCCAGAGCGCCGTCGGCGGGCTCGTGCACCGGTTCGGGGTATTCGTCCATGCCTCCGAGTATCCACGGTCGGACGCACACCAGCCTGCACCAGTCAGTGGTAGGCACAGCGGGTGTACACGAAGCCGTGACCTGGGTGAATACCGGATCGTCCAGCACGCTGGCACTTGTGCCCGGCTGGAAGGCAGCCGGGGCGTGGCTTGCATCAGGAACGGAGTACACCCCATGACCGCAACACAGGGGACCGAGTCGAGGACGCACCGGAGCGAAACGGCCGCGGAGGTGGTCGGCCGCCTTCGTGCGACGTTCAACACCGGCGTCACCCGCCCACTGGACTGGCGCGTGGAGCAGCTGCGGCGGCTGCGGGCGCTGCTGGTCGAGAACGAGCAGGAGCTGATCGAAGCGCTCTGGAAGGACCTGAGGAAGAACGCCGCCGAGGCGAAGACGCAGGAGATCGACTTCACCGTCGCCGACATCGACGAGACGCTGGCGAATCTCGAGAACTGGCTTCAGCCCCGCCCGGTGGAGGTTCCTGCCCACTTCGGTCCCACGACCACGGCCTACACCACCTACGACCCGCTCGGGGTCGTCCTGGTGATCGCCCCGTGGAACTTCCCGCTGCACCTTCTCATCGACCCCATCATCGGCGCCCTGGCCGCCGGGAACACCGTGGTGGCCAAGCCGAGCGAGATCTCGGTGCACACCTCGGCGGTCGCTGCACGCCTGCTGCGTGAGTACTTCGACCCTGACGTGCTCACCGTGGTCGAGGGGGGCGCCGAGGAGACCACGGCCCTCCTGGCACAGCGTTTCGACCACATCTTCTACACCGGCAACGGCACGGTCGGCCGGATCGTCATGGCCGCAGCCGCCAAGAACCTCACCCCCGTCACGCTCGAACTCGGGGGCAAGTCACCGGTCTTCGTGGCACCTGACGCCGACGTGGACGAGACCGCGAAGCGGCTGGTCGGCGCCAAGTTCGGCAACGCGGGGCAGCAGTGCATAGCCCCCGACTATGTCCTGGCCGATCCTGCCACCGCCGCCGCACTGGTCCCCGCCCTGCGCACGGCGGTCGAGGCCCAGTTCGGCACCAGCCCGCAGTCCTCGGCCGGCTTCGGCCGGGTCATCAACGAGCGGCACTTCGACCGGCTCACCGCCCTGCTGGACTCCGGCCGGGCGGCGGTGGGAGGCCAGCACGACCGTGACGACCTGTTCATCGCACCGACGGTGCTCACCGATGTCGACCCCGCATCGCCGGTCATGCAGGAGGAGATCTTCGGTCCGATCCTCGCCGTCGTCGAAGTCGAAGACCTCGATGCCGCCATCGCCTTCATCAACGAACGCGACAAGCCCCTCGCGCTCTACGCCTTCACCGAGTCCGAGGCCACCAAGTCGCGCCTGTTGAACGAGACGTCCTCCGGCGGTGTCGCCTGGGGCCAGCCGGTGATGCAACTGCTCATGACCGGCCTGCCGTTCGGTGGCGTCGGCGAAAGCGGCATGGGCCGCTACCACGGCCGGTACTCCCTCGAGACGTTCAGCCACCTCAAGGGCGTCGCGGACGTGCCGCTCAGCTAGCCTCGCGCTGTCGTGAAGCAGGCTGCCCGATGGGCGATCGGCCGGCGGAAGTACCTCAGGCCGGTGAGATTGAGGATCGCTGAGATCGCTGGTCCCGCCCCCGCCCCAAGCGCGTTCCAGGTGAAGCCGTGTATCGGTCCTCGTCGCGGGGGCGTGTGGAGGGAGTCGGTCGGGTCGCGGCGTGGCCTGCAGCCACCGATGCGTACCGGCTCCGGCAGCGGCACCCATGACTTCGTCACCTGGCCGGCTGCTGATCGTGCGCAAAGAGCGAACACCCCTGCTCCGGTGGGCAGTTGCGCTTGAGCGGCGTCGACACCGACGCCGACGGCGTGTGGCTCCCACCGCGTTCGCCGCCGGCACCACCCACACCCCGATCGCGGTCCTTAAAACCGCGTCACCGTCAGCGGGCCCGCCCCTGTCCGAGGACCGCATCCGTGCCTCCTCCGGGACAGCGTGGACCCTCTGCGCCACAGGCCTTCATCCCGTTTCCCTCCGTATTGCAGAAAGAAAGCAACCCATGCCTGTCAACACTTCAGAGGTTTCGCCCGTTTCGTCGCTTTTCTCCCCCGTCTCTCTCGGGAAGATCGAGCTCGCCAACCGCATCGTCATGGCACCGCTGACCCGGGTCCGGGCCGGTTCCTCCGGCATCCCCGGGGACCTCATGGTCGAGTACTACCGGCAGCGGGCGAGCGTCGGAATGATCATCACCGAGGGTACCTACCCCGACCACGCCTCGCAGGGCTATGTCGGTGAGCCGGGCATCGCCACCGACGAGCAGGCGGCCGGCTGGCAGCGGGTGTTCGAGGCAGTGCACGCCGAGGGCGGCCGCATCGTCCTGCAGATCATGCACGCCGGCCGCGGCACCCACCCCGACATCAACGGCGGCCGCCGCATCCTCGCCCCCAGCGCGATCGCCATCGACAACAAGACGTTCACCGAGAAGGGCGAGCAGCCCTACCCCGTACCGGAAGCGATGACCACTGCAGAGATCCGGGCAGCCGTGGAGGACTTCGCCGCCGCGGCCCGCCGGGCCATCGGGGCGGGAGCGGACGGCGTGGAGATCCACGGCGCCAACGGCTACCTGCTCCAGGAGTTCCTCTCCCCGGCGGCCAACCAGCGCACCGATGAATACGGCGCCTCGCCGCAGAACCGCGCCCGCTTCGTCGTCGAGGTCGTCACGGCGGTCGCCCAGGCCGTCGGTGCCGAGCGGGTCGGGCTGCGGATCTCGCCGGAGGTCGACCTCGGGGACGTCTTCGAGACCGACCGGGACGACGTCCTGGCCACCTACGGCACCCTGCTCGACCAACTGCGCCCGCTGGGCCTGGCCTACCTCTCCGTACTGCACGCCGAGCCGGGCGGCGACCTGGTACAGGAGCTGCGGCGGCGCTTCGGCGGCAAGCTGATCGTCAACAGCGGCCCCTTCGGGGGGCAGACCACCCGCGAGCAGGCGCTCCAGCAGATCGAGGCCGGCCACGCCGACGCCGTGGTCGTAGGCCGGGCCCTCATCGCCAACCCCGACCTGGTCGCGCGCTGGCAGGGTGGCCACCCGGAGAACGAGCCGCGACCGGAACTGTTCTACGGGCCGGGCGCCGAGGGCTACACCGACTACCCCTTCCTCGAAGCAGCTTGAGGCCCACTCTCACGCCTGTCCATGCGGCAGCCCCGTCACCCATGGACAGGCGCCCGACCGGCGGCACCGTGCCCGCCCCTTTGAGCCCGCGATCCCACCGGCGATCACCGGCTCGAGGACCGTCGGGTCCGTCAGGGCGTTGACAGTCCGCAGGTTCCGGGTCAGCAGCCCGCGTTCGGTGACCTCGTCGAGCACATCGCTCTCGTGCGTGGCCACCGCGGCGGCCTTCGGCCACAGCTGACGCCTATGACAGGGCGGCACCCGCAAGTTCACCGGGAACCCCCGGTCGGGGCCAGGGGCATGGTGTGCGACAGCCACCAGGACGTGATGAGGAAGTTCTTCAGCGCGGGCAGCGGCGGCCGGCCGATCCCCGCCGCGCCGGCGTCCAGCGCCGTGTGCACCGCTGTGGCGTCGATCAGCCCGTGCCCCACCAGCGTGCTCGTCGATCAGCTCGTGCAGCTCCTGGTGGTGGGCGCGCAGGCCCGCGTACAGCAGCGGCGTGAAGCGGCCTTGCTCTGCCTGCCGGTCAGCCGGTCCGGCAGGTCGGGGCGGGCCATGGCCAGCAGGGGTTTGTAGACACCTGGACGGCGCCGCTCTCCGGCACCGATCCGCAGGCAGGCTGTGACGACCTCGTTGTCCAGGAATGGGCTCACCTGGTTCACGCCGTGCTCGGCGAACAGCGGTGCGCAGTCGCGTATGGCGGCGCCGTTGTAGCGCAGCGCGGTCCAGTCCTCCCATTCGCCGGCGTTGACGTCGCCCGCCACCCGCGCGGAGGCTTCGAGCATCCGGGCGACCACCTGCCGTCCGTGCGGGGTGAGGCATTGGATGGCCGCGCCGATGGGACACCACGTCCACATTCCGAGGCCGTCACCCAGCAGTTGTCCGGCCGCGACCGCTTTCGCCGCCCGCGCCAGGGCGTACGGTCGTCCCCGCGCCGCAGTCTTCACGGCCCGCCACAGCGGGCCGGGCACGGTGTTGACCCCAGGGATCGTTCGCCCAGCCGCGGCCATAGCCGCCCGGCGGCCCTCCGAGCAGCCTGCCTACCCCAGCCGACAGGGCAATGCGGACATCAAGTCACGTAGCGCCCTCTCGCAAGGCGCGTTGGCTGCAAGCGGGCGTCCCAGTCCGCGAGGCAGGCAAGGTCATGACTGCGCGCTCCGGAACGCGAGATACCGGCTGAAGGCTTCGTGGCTGTCGGGGGTGAAGCGCCACTCCGACAGAGCCGAGGCGAGCTCCGGCTCGGTCAGCCAGCCATGCCAGGCGACCTCATCGGGATCGGGGACCACGGCGTCCGGCACCACGGCTTCGTGCACGCCGAGCCAGTGAGGGCTCAAACCGCTGCGGTTGATGAACGTGAACAGCAGGCGCGGCAGCGCACGAATGCCCAGCTCTTCGGCCAGTTCCCGCGCGGCGGCCTGTTCATAGGACTCGCCGACATTTGCGGCGCCACCGACCTCGACCTCATAGAGCCCGGGGAAGCGCGATACCTGTTCCGACCGTCGGTGGACGAGGATCCGGCCACGATCATCACGACACGCCGTCACGGCGACCCGATGCAGCCAACCCTCCCGGTTGGCCTCCCGACGGCTGACCACCCCCAGCACGCGATCTTGACCGTCGACACGCTCCACCACTTCATCCACGAGGCACACCCTGACAGAGCCCACCGACAACGCCGCTTCCCGGCGCCCCGAGGAGGGCGTCGCGAGAGCACCTGCACCAGGAGGCCGGACCCGGATGACGACGGTTGTCGGCAAATGCGACACCTATCGTGCTCAGGCTCAATAGGACGTCCGAGTGGCGCGGCGCACTATTGCAAGCAGGTGCTTGCAATAGTTAGCGGGGCGCGGCATGGTGGACGTATGGCATCGCTCAACGTCGGCAATCTCGGTGAGTACCTGCGCGAGCAGCGGCGCAACGCGCAGCTGTCGCTGCGGCAGCTCGCCGACGCCGCCGGAGTGTCCAATCCGTATCTGAGCCAGATCGAGCGCGGGCTGCGCAAGCCGAGCGCGGAGGTGTTGCAGCAGGTCGCCAAGGCGCTGCGGATCTCCGCCGAGACGCTGTACGTGCGGGCCGGGATCCTCGACGCCGAACGGGATCGGGACGAGGTGGAGACGCGCGCCGTCATCCTCGCCGACCCCACGCTGAACGAGCGGCAGAAGCAGGTGCTGCTCCAGGTCTACGAGTCGTTCCGCAAGGAGAACGGCTTCGAGGCCGGCAAGGTGAGCGCGGCGCAGGACGGGGACCTGAGTGACAGCAGTGACAGCAGCGATCTCAGCGATCTCAGCGGCATAAGAGACGGCGACGGCAGCAGCGGCAGGGGCGACAACGCCGTACGCGACCCTCGCGCCGCCGACGGCGGCGACGCCGACCCGCACCCGCGATCCGCCGGTTGAGCCGGGCGGACACAGCGGGACCCAAAAACCCTCAAAGAAAGCCACCGGGAGGACCAGCACCATGGCCATCACCGACGACCTGCGCAAGACCCTCACCGACCCGCGGCCGCTCTACTTCGCCGCCGGCACCGCCGACCTGGCTTTCCAGCAGGCCAAGAAGGTGCCGGGGCTGGTCGAGCAGCTGCGCGCCGAGGCGCCGGCCCGTATCGAGGCCGTTCGCAACACCGACCCCAAGGCCGTCCAGGAGAAGGCCACCGCCCGCGTCAAGGAGACGCAGGAGAACGTCCAGAGCAAGGTCAACGAGTTCATCGGCTCCCTCGACTCCGACCTGAAGAAGCTGGGCGAGACCGCCCAGGACCTCGCCCTGCGCGGTGTCGGCATGGCCGCCGAGTACGCCGTGAAGGCCCGCGAGACCTACGAGAAGGTCGCCGAGCACGGTGAGCAGGCCGTGCGGACCTGGCGGGGCGAGGCGGCCGAGGAGATCGAGGAGCTGGCCATCGCCGTCGAGCCGGAGACCAAGTCGGCCGAGGCCAAGCAGGACAAGCCCGCCGCGGCTTCGACCGAGGCCAAGTCCGAGGCCGCCTCGGCGAAGAAGCCCGCGGCGAAGAAGGCCCCGGCCGCTCGCAAGACGACCCCGGCCAAGAAGACGACGCCGTCGAGCAAGTAACACCACCCTCTGCGGACGACCTCCCTCTGCGGACCACGTCCGCGATCACGCTGAGTAACACGAACGGGTGATCGGTAACGGGTCGGGCACTCCTGGGGTGCCCGGCCCGTTTGTCCGGGTAGCGGGCAGGCGGTTGCGGGTACGGTGGCCGCGTAGGGACTAGCCGACACGGGTGGTGGACGTTGTGCTGATGCAGGGGTTCGTCGGGTTCATGTGGCTGTTGAGCATGGCCCTGATCCTTTTCAGCGGCTTCGCGCTGTTCGACGCCGCCACCCGCCGCGAGGATGCCTACCGCGCGGCCGACAAGCAGACCAAGCCCTTCTGGCTGATCATCCTCGGGCTCGCCTTCGTGGTGAACCTGATCTTCAACATCCTGTCGTTCCTGCCGATCATCGGCCTCATCGCGACGATCGTGTACATGGTCGACGTACGCCCGGCCCTGCGCGGCCTCCCGGGTGGCGGCCGCGCCCGCCGGGGTTCGAGCAGCGACGGCCCGTACGGCCCCTACAACGGCGGCCGGTAAACGCCACGGAGGCGCTGAGCCGAGCGCGACGGCGCACCCGCCGGAGCCATTCGCGGCCGCCGGAGCCACTCGCGGTCGCCGGAGCCACTCGCGGTCGCCGGAGCCACTCGCGGTCGCCGTAGCCACTCGCGGTCGCCGTAGCCACTCGCGGCTACGGCTACGCGCGCTCCAGCAGCAGCACAGCCACGTCATCCGTCAGTTCGCCGCCATTGAGATCGCGGACCTCACTCACCGCGGCCCGCAACAGCGCCTCCCCGCGCAGCCCCTCGGAGAGCTGGCGGCTGATCATCTCCACCATGCCGTCCTGGCCGAGCCGTTCGCGGCCCTCGCCGATGTGGCCCTCGATCAGGCCGTCGGTGTAGAGCATCAGGCTCCACTCCCGGCCCAGCTCCACCTGCATCCGCGGCCAGCGGGCGCCCGGCAGCAGGCCGAGGGCGGGACCGTTGTTGTCGTACGGCAGCAGGCGCGGCGCGCGGCCGGGGCGGGCGACCAGCGGGGCCGGGTGACCGGCCAGGCACAGGCCCCCACGGCGGCCGTCGGGCGCGATGTCGACCGTGCACAGGGTCGCGAAGATCTCGTCGTCCGAGCGTTCGTGCTCCAGCACCTGCTGCAGCGTGTTCAGCAGCTCGTCCCCGCACAGGCCCGCCAGCGTCAGCGCGCGCCACGCGATGCGCAGCTCCACGCCGAGCGCCGCCTCGTCGGGACCGTGCCCGCAGACGTCGCCGATCATGGCGTGCACGGTGCCGTCCGGGGTGCGGACGACGTCGTAGAAGTCGCCGCCGAGCAGCGCGCGCGAGCGGCCGGGGCGGTAGCGGGCGGCGAAGCGCAGCGAGGAGCCGTGCAGCAGCGGTGTGGGCAGCAGGCCGCGCTCCAGTCGGCGGTTCTCCTGGGCGCGCAGCCGGCCCTCGGCGAGTCGCCGCTCGGCCGTGTCGGAACGTTTCCGCTCCACGGCGTAACGGATGGCGCGGCTCAGCAGCCGGCCGTCCAGCTCGTCGCGGAACAGGTAGTCCTGGGCGCCCACGCGGACAGCCTCGGCGCCGCGCTCGGCGTCGCCGGACGCGGTGAGGGCGAGGACGGCGTGCCGGGGCGCGAGCTCCAGTACGTGCCGCAGGACCGACAGCTCGTCGTCGCTGTCGTCGGCCCGGCCGGGGGCCGGCAGCGCGAGGTCCAGCAGGATGCAGTGGACGTCGTCGGTCAGCAGCCGCTCGGCCTCGGTGAGGTTGCGGGCGGTGCGGATCCGGATCGGCTTGCCGGCCTGGTCGAGCAGTTCGGGCACGATCGGGGAGCCGCCGGGGTCGTCCTCGATCAGCAGCAGTGTGAGGTTGGTGTCAGTGAGGGTGCTGGTGGTCTTCGCGGCCTTCTCTTCCTTGTGCGCTTCCTTGCGCGGAGCCTCAGTACCGGGATCACCGGATGCACCGGAGAGGCCGCGGACTGCGGGCGCGGCCTGCGCCTGACCACTCTCCACGGCCGGGATCGCTCTCTGCCGCGGTACGGGTACGGGCATTGTCCTGGGTTCCTTCCCTCCCCCCGAGGGCATGGCGGGTGCGAGGGACCTCGACCCACCGACCGGGACCATAGCGGGTGTCGGCGCCGCAACGGAATGGTGTGAGGCACGCCGCTCGATGGTCGGCCACTGTCATATGCCGCGTTCCGTACCGCAGTTGGACAGGACGCCGCCCGGTCCGGGATGACGAAGGTCACGTCCTCGGCAGGTTTGGCGGCGGGGGAGCGTGCGGTGGGTCACGTGGCCCGCGTCACCGGAGTCGTCCGGGCTCTGTCGCCGTGATCCTCGGGGGCGTGCGGCAGCGATTCCTCAGCCCGCTTGTGGCCGTACGACGCCCAGGATCGGCATCGAACCCGCACCCGCGATCGTGATCGTGCGCCCCGGCCGCGGGGCGTGCACCATCGCGCCCTCGCCCACGTACATCCCGACGTGGCTGGCGTCGCCGAAGTAGATGATCAGGTCGCCGGGGCGCATGTCCTTGACGTCGATGCGCTTCAGCTGCTTCCACTGCTCCTGCGAGGTGCGCGGGATGGCGCTGCCGGCCGCCGCCCAGGCCTGGGAGGTCAGTCCGGAGCAGTCGTACGTCTTCGGGCCCTCGGCGCCCCACTCGTACGGCTTGCCTATCTGCTCGGTGGCGAACTCCACGGCCTTCCTGCCCTGCTCGGTGGCCGTGCCGTCGATCTCGTCGAGGACGCCGGTGTCCAGCCAGGCGGTCTGCGCCTGGTACGCGGCCTCCTCCTCCAGCTTGGCCAGGCGCTCCTTCTCCTCCTTCTCCAGCTGGGACTCCAGCTTCTCCGCCGCCTCGATCCGCTGCTCGATCTTCTTCTGGGCGGCGGACTTCGCCTTGCGGCCCGCCTCCAGCTTCTGCCACTGGGCGGAGGCGTCCTTGGCGTACTGCTGCAAGTCCTGCTGGGTGCGGGTCATTTCCTGAAGCAGATGCTTCGTGGCGCGCTCGCCCTGGAGGACACGGCCGGTGCCGTCGAGGAACTCGCCCGGGTCGTCGCTGAGCATCAGATGGGCCTCGGGCGGGAGGCCGCCGGTGCGGTACTGGGCGGCGGCCGCGGCGCCGGCGCGCTTCTTCAACTCGTCGAGCCTCTCCTGGCCTTCGACGATCCGCTTGGCGAGCGCGACGATCTCGGCGGACTGCTGCTCGGCCTTCTCCTCCGCCGCGTTGTAGGCGTCGGTCGCGGAGGCGGCCTCGCGGTAGAGGGTGTCGAGCCGCTTGCGGACGGCTTCGAGTTCCTCGTTCGTGGCGGGAGCCGAACCGGGCGTCGAGGACGGGGTGGGGGTCGGTGCGGGTGCCGCGAACGCCGCTCCCGGTGCCGCCAGCACGGTGACCGCACAGACCACGGTCACGGCCGCGGCGATCAGGCCGCGCTTGCCCCTGGTCATACCTCTGCCCCCAAACTGATTGCCCGTCAGTAACATCGAACGCCCGGGCGATCGTGCCATGCCGTGGCGCAAAACGACAGAGGCAGTGACTCCCTCCCCCATTCCGGCCGTCGTACGGCGATCCCCCCGCCTTTGTGACGAACGACTCATGGAGATCGTTCCCCGCGCTCCGGCCCACCGGGGAAACGAGGGGCCAAGGCCGAACGTCCGGGGCACCAACGGCCTTGGGGCCACTGTTCACGCGCGCGGCGCGCCAACGCCCCCCATCGCACTGCTCACGGTCGCGGCGCGCCAACGCCCCCATCGCACTGTTCACGCGCGCGGCGCCAACGCCCCCCACCGCACGGTCACTTCCCCCTGCCGCCAGCGCGCCGGACCGTCCGTCACCGGCCAGTCGGCCGTCAGGTCCCGTACGGCCCTGATCCAGCGCTGGCGGGCGCCGTAGGAGGCGTAGGGCGCGGCGGCGGCCCAGGCGCGGTCGAAGTCGCGCAGGAAGGCGTGCACCGGCTCGCCGGGGATGTTGCGGTGGATCAGCGCCTTGGGCAGGCGCTCCGCGAGGTCCGAGGGGCGTTCCAGGGACCCCAGCCGGGTGGCGAAGGTCACCGTGCGCGGGCCCTCCGGGCCGAGCGCGACCCACACGTGCCGCCGCCCGATCTCGTCGCAGGTCCCTTCGACTAGCAGCCCGCCGCGCGAACCCTTCGCCGGATCGGCCGGTGCGAGCCGCGCGCACAGTCGTTCCCACACGCCGGCGACCTCCACCTCGTCGTACTGGCGCAGCACGTTGGCCGCGCGGATGAGCTGCGGCCGCTGGGGGAGCGGGACCTCGAAGCCGCCGTGCCGGAAGGCGAGCCCCTCGCGCGCGTACGGCTGCGCGGCGGCCACGCGCGCGGGTTCGATCTCGACGCCGACCACGCGCGCGTGCGGCGCGGTCGCGCGCAGGCGGGTGAGGAGCTCGACGGCGGTCCAGGGGGCGGCGCCGTAGCCGAGGTCGACGGCGACCGGATCGGCGGCGCGGCGCAGTTCGTGGCCGTGCGCGGCGGCGATCCAGCGGTCCATGCGCCGCAGCCGGTTCGGATTGGTCGTCCCGCGCGTCACCGTTCCCACGACGGGGGTCCCCCTGCTCGGGCGAAGCCGAGAGTGGGGGAGGGGCGCGGGGCGGGCTGTCATACGTACGAGGGTATGGGCGCTCGGCGCGTGCTCCAGACCTCGGTCGCACACTCCAACCCTCGAACGGTTGAGCGATCAACGGTAATGGTTCGGCAAAAAACCATCGGCCGGAAATGGAGCACACCCTTCCGGTGTTGGACCCCGTTGAGGGCCCGGCGCCCTCGAACAGGCATGCCCGCGGCAGGGAGGAACGGCACGTGAGCCATTACGTCAGCAGGCTCGGTCGCCGCTCCCCGGCGGCCCCCTCGCGGCTCCGCCTGGGCCACCGCCGCCCGCGCCGCGTCGCCATGCTCTCCGTGCACACCTCCCCGCTCCACCAGCCCGGCACCGGTGACGCCGGCGGCATGAACGTCTACATCGTGGAGCTCGCGCAGCGCCTCGCCGCGATCAACATCGAGGTCGAGATCTTCACGCGCGCGACCACGGCCGCCCTCCCGCCCGTCGTGGAACTCGCCCCCGGCGTCCTCGTCCGGCACGTCGACGCGGGCCCCTACGAGGGCCTCGCCAAGGAGGACCTCCCGGCCCAGCTGTGCGCCTTCACCCACGGCGTGATGCAGGCCTGGGCCGGCCACCGCCCCGGCTACTACGACCTGGTGCACTCGCACTACTGGCTCTCCGGCCACGTCGGCTGGCTCGCCGCCCAGCGCTGGGGCGTCCCCCTGGTGCACGCCATGCACACCATGGCCAAGGTCAAGAACGCCAACCTCGCCGACGGCGACACCCCCGAGCCCGCCGCCCGGGTCATCGGCGAGACCCAGATCGTGGCCGCGGCGGACCGGCTGATCGCCAACACCGCCGAGGAGGCCGACGAGCTGGTACGGCACTACGCCGCCCAGCGAGCCAAGGTCGCCGTGGTCCACCCGGGCGTCAACCTCGGCCGCTTCCACCCCGCCGACGGCCGCGCCGCCGCCCGCGCCCGCCTGGGCCTGCCCCAGGACGCCCTGATCCCCCTCTTCGCGGGCCGCATACAGCCCCTGAAGGCGCCCGACGTGCTGCTGCGCGCGGTCGCCGTCCTGCTCGCCGAGCGGCCCGACCTGCGCTCCCGGCTGGTCGTCCCGGTCGTGGGCGGCCCCAGCGGCAGCGGCCTCGCCAAACCGGAGGGCCTGCAGAAGCTGGCCGCGCGGCTGGGCATCGCCGATGTCGTACGGTTCCGCCCGCCCGTCGGCCAGGACCAGCTGGCGGACTGGTTCCGGGCCGCGTCCGTGCTGGTCATGCCGTCGTACAGCGAGTCGTTCGGCCTGGTCGCGATCGAGGCGCAGGCGTCCGGTACGCCGGTGCTGGCCGCCGCGGTCGGCGGTCTGCCGGTCGCCGTACGGGACGGACGGACCGGATTCCTCGTCCAGGGGCACGAACCGGCGGCGTACGCGCGCGTACTGGCTGACTTCGCCGACGATCCGCGGCTGTCCGCCCGGCTGGGCTCGGCCGCCGCCCACCACGCCCGCTCCTTCGGCTGGGACGCCTCGGCCGCCGCCACGGCGGAGGCCTACACGGCGGCCATGCAGTCCCACCGCCGCCGCTCCCGGGCCCACCACGGCTGACGTACGCTGCCGCCATGGGCGATGCAGAGCAGCAGGCCGCGCAGGTCATCGAGGGCGTGTTCAAGGACGCGGAGCTGGAGTGGGAGAGCCCCACGCCCGGCCACTACGTCGTCAAGCTCCCCGGCACCCGCAAGCTGTCGACGACGGCCTCCCTGATCGTCGGCCGCCACTCCCTGTCGTTGAACGCCTTCGTGATCCGCCACCCCGACGAGAACGAACCCGGCGTCCACCGCTGGCTGCTGGAGCGCAACCTCAAGCTGTACGGCGTCAGTTACGCCGTCGACCCGCTCGGCGACATCTACGTCACCGGCAAGCTGCCGCTCGCCGCCGTCACCGCGGAGGAGGTCGACCGGCTGCTCGGGCAGATCCTTCAGGCCGCCGACGGAGCCTTCAACACCCTTCTGGAGATGGGTTTCGCGTCCGCGATCCGCAAGGAGTACGCGTGGCGTGTCTCGCGCGGCGAGTCGACCCGCAACCTTGAGGCGTTCACGCACCTGATTCAACGTGGCGAAGCCGAGGGCGGCGCGCCTTCCCGGTAGCGCCCCGGAGTCACCCCGACCAACCGCCGGAAGTGCCGGGTGAGATGGGCCTGGTCGTAGAACCCGGTCGCGGCCGCCGCCTCGGCCGGGCGGACACCGGCCAGCAGCAACCGCCGGGCGCGTTCGACGCGCCGCGAGTTCAGGTACTGGTGCGGCGCGATGCCGTACGCGCCGCTGAACGCCCGTACGAGATGGGCGGGATGGGCCTGGAGGAGCGCGCCCGCCTCGTCCAGCGACAGGCCGTGCACGACCCGTTCGTCGAGGAGTTCGCGCAGCCGGCGGGCCAGGGCGGGGTCGGTGCGCGGGCCGACGGTGGCGAGCCGCGGGCGCAGATGGGCGCGCAGCCGGTCCCCGATCAGCGTCAGCCGGCTCTCGGCCTCCAGCTCGTCACCGGGGGCGGCGAGCGCGCCGTGCAACTGCCCCACGCGATGCCGCAGCACCGGATCGCGCAGGTCTGGCGCGTCGACGGCGGGCCCGATGAAGTCGTCGGTGAGCAGTGAGTCGTCCAGGTACAGCACCCGCTTGCGGAAGCCCTGCGAGGTGGCGGCGGAGCCGTTGTGGGGGACGTGCGGCGGCAGCAGGGTCACCGTGTCGTGCGGGGTGCCGTGCTCGTGCCGGTCGAGGTCGTACCGTACGGCGCCGTCGTCCACGATGAGCAGCGTCCACGCCTCATGGACGTGCATCGGGTAGGCGTACTCGGTGAAGTGGGCGTGGAAGACCTCGACGACGCCCGGGACGAGCGGTCGCCAGGCGGAGACCTCCCGCTGCTGGGCCATGCAAAAAACGTACAAGACCGGGCCGTACGACGGTCAGCACGCTGGTCCCATGAACGATTCCGCACCTGTCCGCGTCGACCGCCCCGACCGCTTCGACACCAAGATCGCCGTCCTGCTCCGCGAGGACCTGGAGCCCTGGCAGCGCCTGAACGTCACCGCCTTCCTGATCAGCGGCCTCGGCACAGAGGTCCCCGAGGTGATCGGCGAGCCGTACGAGGACGCCGACGGCGTGCCCTATCTGCCGATGTTCCGCCAGCCGGTACTGGTCTTCGAGGGCACGAAGGAGACGCTGACCGCGGCCCACGCGCGCGTGCTCTCCCGTGCCCTCCCGCGCGCGGTGTTCACCTCGGACCTGTTCACGACGGGCAACGACCGCGACAACCGGGCGGCCGTGCGGGCCGTGCGGACGGCGGAGCTGGACCTGGTGGGCCTCGCGGTCCATGGCCCGCGCAACGCCGTGGACAAGGCCCTCAAGGGTGCGCGGATGCACCCCTAGGGCTCCGTCAGGCGGCGCTGACCTCGGGCTTCGCCGGGGTCGGTGTCGCGGGGGCCGGCGGCTCCTGCTTCGGCAGGCGGCGCATCAGGATGCCGTACCCGATCGCCGCGCCCGTGCCGACCACCGCGCACAGCCCCCACAGCCACTCCGCGCCGTACCGGTCGATGACGAAGCCGGACATCAGGGGCGCGACCAGGCCGGCGACGGACCAGGACATGGTGTGCATGCCCTGGTAGCGGCCGCGGCCGTGCTCCGGGGAGAGGGCGACGACGAGGCCGGTCTGGGTGGGTGCCTGGACGATCTCGGCGAGGGTCCACACGCAGACGGTGAGGGCGAAGAGACCGACCGAGCCGGCGAAGGCGGTGAGTCCGAAGCCGTACCCGGCGAGCAGCGACGAGATGATCAGCAGCCGCCGGGTGTCGCGGTGCTCGATGAAACGGGTGACCGGGATCTGCAGCGCGACGATCAGCACGCCGTTGACCGCGATCGCCATGCCGTAGTCGGCGGGCGTGAGCCCGGCCTCGCCCATGGCGATCGGCAGGCCGACGGAGCCCTGCTGGAAGATCAGCGCGAGCAGGAAGGACAGCCCGACGACGCCCATGAAGCGGCCGTCGCGCAGGACGGTGCCGAGGGAGACGGTGTCCGCCTCCTTCGCCGTGGCCGCCCGGACGGGCCTGGACTCCGGCAGCTTCACGAAGACGACGATCGCGCAGGCCATGGTCATACCGGCCTCGATCAGGAAGCCTGCGCGGTAGCTGACCTCGGCGATGAAACCGGCGGCGGTGGAGGAGATCGCGAAGCCCAGGTTGATCGCCCAGTAGTTCAAGGAGAAGGCGCGGACCCGGTCCTCGGGCCGGATGATGTCCGCCATCATCGCCTGCACGGCTGGCCGCGAGGCGCTGGAGGCGGCGCCCACCAGGAAGGCCACGCCGGCGATGGCCAGCGGATGCTGCACGAAGGCGAGCAGCGCGACGGACACCGCGGTGGACGCCTGGGCGATGAGCAGGGTCGGCCGCCGCCCGAGCCGGTCGGCCATCACGCCGCCGCCGATGGACAGGACGACGCCGCCGAGGCCGTACAGCGCCGCGACCAGACCGGCGTACGTGGCGGAGTGGCCTCGGTCGAGGGTCAGGTACATGGCCATGAAGGTGGCCACGAACCCGCCGAGCCGGTTGATGAGCGTGCTGGTCCACAGCCACCAGAACTCGCGGGGTAGCCCGGAGACGCTCTCCCGGACGGCACGTCTCAAGGTGGCTGGTGACATCGCGGATTCCCCCACAGCTGTAAGCGGCTCAGGCAGCGCTCACAACTTACAAACGGGGTCCCCGGCCCGCCACTCAATTGACGGGGAGCGTCAATCGTGACGGCCTGGGCATGACAGGTTCCCCCCGTTCGAAGCGGCTCGGGAACGGATACTTCCGCTCCAGGAAGGCGCGGATGGCAGCCTGGGCCGCCGCCCGGTCCGCCGGGGCGGTCTCCACGTCGTTGAGGCAGAAGAAGTCGACGTCCTCACCGGCCGCCAGGCGGGCCAGCCGCCGCCGCATGTCCGGGGTGCCCAACTGCACATAGCGGAAGCGGTACTCGGCCGGAACGGCCCGGCCGGTCGAGATCGCCCAGTGGTGGTGCAGCGTGGACGCCGGAGCGACGTCGGTGGTGGAGCGGAAGCGCGAGTACGACGTCCGCCGCAGCTCCTCGATGTCGAGGCTCTCCATCTCCCGCATCACCGACAGCAGCTGCGGATGCGGGGTGTGCAGCGACTTGTGCGTGATCTGCCGGCCGTGGAAGCGCCGGATCACCTCGCGGGTGTTCTTCCCGGCGGAGTTCGGAGCCGGCTCCTGCGGGTGCGGATCGCCGATCCCCAGCTTCAGCGGGGACAGCGGGATGCGGGCGATGCCGTTGCCGTGGAAGAAGTGCTCGGCGCGCACCGGGCGGTTGATGAAGACGTCGTCGTTGAAGTAGAGGTAGTGATCCGACAGCCCCGGGATGTGGTGCAGCCGGCTCTCGATGGCGTGCGAGTTGAAGACGGGGAGCGCGTCCGCGGGGAGGATGTCCCGGTGGTCGACCACCGTCAGGCCCTCCGCGTCCCGATCCAGCCAGTCGGGGGTCTGCGAGTCGGTCACGAGGTAGACGTGCCGGACGAAGTCGGCGTACATCTCCAACGAGCGCAGCGCGTACTTCAGTTCGTCATGGCTGGTGTAGCGGGAGGCGCCGGTCTCGCGCGGGGCGATGACGTGGTCGGACGACTGATGGGCGCGGCGCTTGGCGGCCATCGCCGGGTCGTCACCGTCGACCCAGGTGTACACGGCGTCGACGGGGAAGCACACCTCGTCGACGCCCGGCTCGGCGAACGGGGCGAACGTCGGCACCGTGCGATGCCGGACCTCCACCACGGCCGGTCGCTGCGCCGACACCGGCAGCACCTCGGACACCGGGTTGCGGCGCGGCGCGACGAGCGCCGTGTCGAAGACGTCCGACAGCTGGTCGCCGGGCACGGTGAGATGGGCGGGGTCCGTGCCCAGGTCCCGGCCGTGCCGCCAGAACTCGATGTCGCACCCCGTCTCCAGACCGCCGAGCACCTGACCCGCCGGCCCGAGGCGCACCACGCCGGTCCGCAGCACCGCCGCCCGCCGCAGCGCCCCCGGCAGCCTCCCGTCGGCCCACAGCACCGCCCTGGTCACGTCGCCGCCGGGACCGACGGCACCGACGTACTCGGGGGTGCGGGCGAAGCGCCGCGCGGCCTGTGCCAGGACCGTGCCGCGATGCGTCTCCGCGACGCCGATCACCTGCCGCGGGCCGCCGCGTCCGGGGTCGGCGGGGACCAGGAAGTACGGCACGCCGGCCGCGTCCAGCAGGGCGCACACCTGCTCCAGATCGGTGGCGGCGGCGTCCGCGGCGGTGTAACCGGTGACCGTACGGCCGTACAGCCGCGTCGGTCCGCAGGCGATCCGGCGCAGCCCGGGGACGGCCGCCCGCAGACGGCGGCGGGCCCGGACCGCGCGCAGGGCCCAGAGCCGGGCCGACAGCCAGAGCCCGAGGCGCGTCACAAGGGCCCGGGCGGCCCGGAGGCCGGGGGCCGCCGCGAGGCGGTGACGGATGTCCATGGCCGCGGCCCTGTCAGCTCTGCTTCTCGTACGGGCTGGGGAACGGGAAGTAGTTCTCCAGGAACTCGTGCATCCGGACGCTGACCTGCTCCCGCTCCTCCTCCGGTACATCGACGTCGTTGAGGCAGAAGAAGTCGAAACGGCGGCTGTCGCGCAGGTCGGTCAGGCGCCGGTCGGCGTCCGGGCGGCTGATGTTGACGTACCGGAAGCTGAACTTGCCCGGCACACCCCGGCCCGTCATCAGCGCGTACTGGTACAGCAGCGGGGCCGTCAGGGCGATGTCCGTCGGCGAGCGGAAGCGGGACGCCGTGGTGCGGGTGATGTCCTCCGCGAACATCTCCTCCAGCTCCAGCAGCGTCTCGCGCTGCTGCGGCAGCGGGGTGTGCATGAAGTTGTTCGTCGTCATCCGGCCGAACTTCTCCAGCAGCAGCCGGCGGACGTTCTTGCTGGCGGAGTTGGTGGCCGTCTCCTCGGCGTGCGGCTTGCCGATGCCGATCTTCAGCGGGGAGACCGGGATCCTCATCAGACCGCTGCCGTGGAAGAAGTGCTCCGGGGTGATCCGGCGGCCCACGAACACGTCGTCGTTGAAGTACAGGTAGTGATCCGACAGGCCGGGGATGTGGTGCAGCCGGGTCTCGATCGCGTGCGAGTTGAAGACCGGCAGGACGTCCTCGGGGAAGATGTCGCGGTGGTCGACGACCGTGATGCCCTCGGCCGTGTCGTCGAGCCAGTGCGGCTTCTGGCCGTCGGTGACGATGTAGATGTGCCGGACGAAGTCGGCGTACATCGCCAGTGAGCGCAGCGAGTACTTCAGCTCGTCGTGGCTGGTGTAGCGGGAGGCGTTGGTCTCCTTGTCCAGGATCTCGGCCGTGCCGCGGTCCTGGTACTGGGCCCGCTTGGCCCGCATCGCCGGTTCCTCGCCGTCGACCCAGGTGTAGACGATGTCCACCGGGAACGTGACGCGATTCACGGTCGGCAGGGTCAGCGGGGTGAAGCTCGGCAGCTCCCGGTCGCCGACCCGCACCGTGGCGGGCTGCTGCTCGGAGACGGGCAGGACGTCGGTGACGCCGTTGTTGCGCGGCGCGACGAGGGACTCGCGGAAGACGTCCTCGGACGCCTGCGGCTGCACCTTCGCCAGCCGCTGCTCCCCGTCCTCGGTGGCCAGCAGCTCGGCGCCGTCCTCCCAGAACTCGACGTCGCAGGCCAGCTCCGGTCCGGCGAGCAGCTGGCCGGCGGGGCCGAGGTGGTTCTCGCCGACGCGCAGGACGGGGGCCCTGCGCAGCCGGGTCGGCAGCGCGCCGTCGATGAACATCGCGGGGTGCTTGAGGTGTCCGCCGGGCATCGGCCTGCCGATGAACACGGCCTTCCCGGCGTTCTGCGCCTCCAGCGCGGCGAGGAACCGTTCCCGGTCCACGGCGTTCACACCCACCGTGTGACGGGTACGGGAGGTCGGCAGGAGGAAGTAGGAGATCCCCGCCTGCTCCAGCGCGGCGACCACCAGGTCGAGGTTGGCGGCGGCCGCCTCGGCGGCTGTGAACCGCGTCACCATCCGGCCGTAGAGCTGCTGGCCGCGGACCGTCACCGGGCGCAGTACCGGGTCGCCGACCGCGGCTCTGCGGCGTCGCCGCATGGTACGCAGCTGCCACACCCGCTCGGCGGCCTTCCGCTCTACTCGCGGTCGCATCCGCCGCGCAAAGGAACGCACGGTCACGTTCTGAGCTCCTCTTCCTGAACCCCTATGACAGTCCTGCCATAGCCAGCCACGCCAACGTGTTGAAAGGTTGTGGGGGAATTTACTTGAAATTCAGCAATCGGGGGAACGTGGCGCGGGCATGCCAGGGTCCATGATGCCTCGCGGACCGCTCGGGCCGATCGGGGCTTAGGTAGGCTCGAAGCCATGGCCGACGCTGCGTACAAGCTGATCCTCCTCCGCCACGGCGAGAGCGAGTGGAACGAGAAAAACCTGTTCACCGGCTGGGTGGACGTCAACCTCACCGCGAAGGGCGAGAAGGAGGCGACCCGCGGCGGCGAGCTGCTGAAGGACGCCGGCCTGCTTCCCGACGTGGTGCACACCTCACTCCAGAAGCGCGCCATCCGCACGGCGCAGCTGGCCCTGGAGGCCGCCGACCGCCTCTGGATCCCGGTCCACCGTTCGTGGCGCCTGAACGAGCGCCACTACGGCGCCCTGCAGGGCAAGGACAAGGCGCAGACCCTGGCCGAGTTCGGCGAGGAGCAGTTCATGCTGTGGCGCCGCTCATACGACACCCCGCCGCCGGCGCTGGACCGCGACGCCGAGTACTCCCAGTTCTCCGACCCGCGCTACGCGACCCTTCCGCCGGAGCTGCGCCCGCAGACGGAGTGCCTGAAGGACGTCGTCGTCCGCATGCTCCCGTACTGGTTCGACGCCATCGTCCCCGACCTTATGACCGGCCGCACGGTCCTGATCGCCGCGCACGGCAACAGCCTGCGCGCCCTGGTCAAGCACCTCGACGGCATCTCCGACGCCGACATCGCGGGCCTGAACATCCCGACGGGCATCCCGCTGTCCTACGAACTGGACGCCGACTTCAAGCCGGTCAACCCGGGCGGCACGTACCTCGACCCGGAGGCGGCCGCGGCGGCGATCGAGGCGGTCAAGAACCAGGGCAAGAAGAAGTAGGGTTTGTGATCATGCCCCCGACCTGCGCTTACGGCGCGGATCGGGGGCGTTTTCACGGCCTGGGCCCGCTGTGGGACCTCAGCGCGTGAACGGACCGCCCATCGACGGGTACTTCAGCTTCAGGGAGGTCACCGTGAAGGTCTTGGAGCCCGCCGTCGTGATGCCCGACTTCGAGCCCTTCAGCAGGTGGACCTGGCCCCAGCGGTCCTCGTGGCCCAGCTGTTCGTTGGTGTCGATCATCAGGTCGGCACGGCCGTCGCGGGTGTAGTCGGTGAGCTTGAGGTAGGCACCGAACTGGTCGTTGTTCTCGGAGGTGCCGGCGACGCCGGAGGTGTCCTGGCTGAAGGACTTGGCGCCGGTGCCGGACAGACCGCCCGCGCGGCCGTAGAGGACGGTGACCGTGCCGGCCATGCGCTTGGTGCCGAGGCCCTCGCCGCGGGCGCCGATGGCCAGGTCCGCGTAGCCGTCGCCGTTGACGTCGCCGGCGGCGACGGCGGAGCCGAAGTAGTCCTCCTTCTCGGAGGAGCCGGGCACGCCGGCCGAGTTCTGGGTGAACTTCACGGGCTTGCGTGCGGAGTTGGGGCCGCTGGAGCCGCCGTAGTGGACGGTGACGTAGCCCTTCCACGCGTCGGGCTCCTCGTAGCCGCGGCCGATGGCGAGGTCGCCGTAGCCGTCCTTGTCGAAGTCGCCGACGGTGAGGATGTCGCCGCCCTGGTGGCCGCCGTCGTCCGGAACGCGCAGCTCGGCCGCGCGCTTGGTGAAGGTGCTGCCGCCACGGTGGAAGTAGGCCCGCAGGTCCAGGTCGTCGTCGCCGCCCTGGAGGTCCGAGCCGAGGATGTACAGGTCGGTGGCGCGATCGGGGGTGACCTTGCCCGCCACGAGGTTGAAGGCCGCCAGGTAGCCGTAGCTGTCGCCGAGGGACTGCGAGCCGCCGTGCTTGCCCGCGCGGGTGAAGGGGCCCTTGAGCAGGACAACGCCCGCCCGGCTGCGGCTGGTCACGGCCAGATCGGCGTCGCCGTCGCCGTCGAAGTCGCCGGTCACGACCTCCTCGCCGAAGGAGTCGCCCTGCCCCGGGTACTCCTGCGGGATCGGGGAGTTGAGGACGGTGCCGGAGCCGAGGCCCTTCGCGCTGCCCCACACGACCATCAGTCCGCCGCGGTCCACGACGCTCCCGGCGTCCTCGCCCGGCGAGGAGACGACCAGGTCGGCGTAGCCGTCGCGGTCGAGGTCGGCGGTGGTGGCGGCGGTGCCCCAGCCGTCGTGCTGCTCCACCGCGCCGGGGATGCCGGGCGAGTCCTGGTGGATGGTCTGGACGCGGGTGCCGGGGCCGGCCGACGTGCCGTAGACGACGGTGACGCGGCCGTCCTTGCCGTGCGAGCCGCCGAGCATGACGAAGTCGCGGTAGCCGTCGCCGTTGAAGTCGTCGGCGAGTTCGGCGGGGGCCGCCGCTGCCGTGGGGGCCATGAGAAGCGGCGGGGTGGCCGCTGCCGCGAGGGCCACGGCAGCGGCTAGGACGGTGCGTCTGGCGCGCATGGTTCTCCGTTGTCCGAGAGCGTGCCCGAGCATGCTGCGGGCCTGCTCCGGGCGATCAACCGCGCTCTTCGACCCGCACCGTGGCCGAATGGTTGTACGAGCGGTTGCGGAGTCGCGTCAGAGTCGCGTTTCGGACAGGGAGAAACGTGCGCTCACACGGTCAACGGCACCGGGTGGACCTCGTCCGCCTTGTGTCCCGCGCGCTCGTGGATGCGCTGGACCGCATCCGCCGAGGGCGCCTCGGAGAGGCAGTAGACGATGCCGGAGTCCGGGTCCGCCCAGGCCTGCATGAAGTGCACGCCCTCTTCCTTCTCTATGGCGAGGTCGGCCTGGTGGGCCTCGCGGAGCTGCTCCGCGGTGATGCCCCGCATACCGCGGTGGACGTCCATGAACTGGGTCATGCCCTCGCACCTCCTTCCCGTGCTGCCCGGTCGGTCCTTCCTCCTCCATGCTGCGCCCCCGACGCCCCCCGCGGCGACGCGAAGGGCCCCCGGCAGTCGCGCCGGGGGCTCTTCACTCGATGTCGGCTCTACGATCTCAGCCGCACTGGCAGGGATTGCCCTGCTGGCACCCGCACGTGCACCCCGAGCCGCAGCCGCACGCGCCTATCAGCGTCAGGCTCGTGATGTCGGCGGGCTGCTCCGTGGGGCGTTCCTGCGTCGGGTCGGGCGTCGTCGTACGGGGCGTGCTGGGGGATTCGGCCATGGGTCCCTCCTCAAGGCACTGTGCCTGTGCCCATTCCATGCCCGGATCGACGGGCGCATCAACGGCGCACTGAGGCGGAAATGCGCCCCAAGGGGATCCACGCAGGCCTGCTCAGGCCTCCACCCCAGGCACGATGTCCGCCTGCAGCTCGTCCGCGTGCTCGCCGGTCACCAGGAACACCACGCGCTTGGCCACCGCCACCGCGTGATCGGCGAACCGCTCGTAGTAGCGGCCGAGCAGCGTCACGTCCACGGCCGTCTCGATGCCGTGCTTCCAGCGGTCGTCCATCAGGTGCTGGAAGAGGGTGCGGTGCAGCAGGTCCATCTCGTCGTCGTCCTGCTCCAGCTGCATCGCCAGATCGATGTCCTTGGTCACGATGACCTCGGCCGTCTTCGCCATCAGGCGCTGCGCGAGCTGGCCCATCTCCAGGATCGTCGCGTGCAGGTCCTGCGGGACCGCGCGGTCGGGGAAGCGCAGGCGGGCGAGCTTGGCGACGTGCTGGGCGAGGTCGCCGGAACGTTCCAGGTCGGCGCTCATCCGCAGCGACGTGACCACGATGCGCAGGTCCGTCGCCACCGGCTGCTGGCGGGCCAGCAGGGCTATCGCCCGGGCCTCCAGGTCGTGCTGCAGGTCGTCGACCTTCTTGTCGGCCTCGATGACGTTCTCGGCCAGCTTCAGGTCGGCGTCGAGCATGGCCGTCGTGGCGCGTCCGATCGCCGACCCGACCAGCCGGGCCATCTCGACCAGGCCGTCGCCGATCGAGTCAAGTTCCTCGTGGTACGCGTCCCGCATCAGGTTTCCCTCTCGTGCGATTTCCTGAGTCGTCCGAGCATGTCTGCCCGGACCCCTCGTGAACCGGTGTTACGAACCCCACGCTCCCACGTTCCGGTCCCTACGCGTCCGTTTCGGCCACCCCAAATGAATCCGTACTGGCTCCAAGGTGAACTCTGGGCGACGAGTGTTCGAGGTCGCACTCGGACGGCTGTGGGCAAGGGGTAGCGCATGCCTAACCTGGATGCATGGACGTGAACGCGGCGGTCGCCGCAGCGGCAGCGATCGCCGGTGTGCTCACCGGTGTCATCGCCATGCTGGCGTTCCGCTGGAGCGAGCGCGACCTGAAGCGGCCTACCCGCACCTCCCTGCACACCGACCCGGTGCTCCCGCCCGGCGTGGACACCGTGCTGTCCGTGCTGCGCTCCTCGGCCGTCGTCCTCGACGAGGCCGACGCCGTCGTCAAGGCCAGCTCCGCCGCCTACGCCCTCGGACTGGTGCGCGGCGGCAAGCTCGCCGTCGACCCCATGCTCCAGATGGCCCGCGACACCCGGCGCGACGGCGAGATACGCCAGGTCGAACTGGACCTGCCCCGGCGCGGCAGCGGCCGCGGCGAGGCCCTCGCGGTCTCCGCCCGGGTCGCCCCGCTGGGCTCCCGGCTGGTGCTGCTGCTGGTCGAGGACCTCACCGAGGCCCGCCGGATAGAGGCGGTACGACGTGACTTCGTCGCCAACGTCAGCCACGAGCTGAAGACTCCCGTCGGCGCGCTCTCCCTGCTGTCCGAGGCCGTCATGGACGCCTCCGACGACCCGGAGGCCGTGGAGCGCTTCGCCGGGCGGATGCAGATCGAGGCGACCCGGCTGACGAACCTGGTGCAGGAGCTCATCGACCTCTCCCGGGTGCAGAACGACGACCCGCTGGAGGACGCCGAGCCGGTCCGGGTGGACGAGCTGGTCGCCGAGGCCATCGACCGATGCCGCCACCAGGCGGGCACCAAGCAGATCACCATGGCCGCCGGCGGCACCGCCGACCTGCACGTCTGGGGCAACCGCAGCCAGCTGGCCGCGGCCCTCGGCAACCTGGTGGAGAACGCCGTCAACTACTCCCCCGCCCGCACCCGCGTCGGCATCGCCGCCCGCCGGGTCAGCGGCTCCGGCGGGGACATCATCGAGGTCGCCGTGACCGACCAGGGCATCGGCATCTCCGACAAGGACAAGGAGCGCATCTTCGAGCGCTTCTACCGCGTCGACCCCGCCCGCTCCCGTGCCACCGGTGGTACGGGCCTCGGGCTCGCCATCGTCAAGCACGTGGCCGCCTCGCACGGCGGGGAGGTCACGGTGTGGAGCTCCGAGGGACAGGGCTCCACGTTCACGCTGCGGCTGCCGGAGGCGGGTCTGGCCCGCGACCGGGCGCACCAGCACCCCGCCCTCGACGACGAGGCCGGGCAGTCCGCCGACTCGTCCCCCGCAACAACCCCGTACGAACCGCTTCCCGCCCCGGAGGTCCTTCCGTGACCCGTGTGCTCGTCGTCGAGGACGAGGAGTCCTTCTCCGACGCCCTGTCGTACATGCTCCGCAAGGAGGGCTTCGAGGTCGCCGTCGCGACCACCGGGCCCGACGGACTCGACGAGTTCGAGCGCAACGGCGCCGACCTCGTCCTCCTCGACCTGATGCTGCCCGGCCTGCCGGGCACCGAGGTCTGCCGCCAGCTGCGCGGCCGCTCCAACGTCCCCGTCATCATGGTGACCGCCAAGGACAGCGAGATCGACAAGGTCGTCGGGCTCGAAATAGGAGCCGACGACTACGTCACCAAGCCGTTCTCCACGCGCGAGCTGGTCGCCCGTATCCGGGCCGTCCTGCGCCGCCGCGGCGAGCCGGAGGAGGTGGCGCCGGCGGCCCTGGAGGCCGGCCCGGTCCGCATGGACGTCGACCGGCACGTGGTCACCGTCGGCGGCTCCAAGGTCGACCTCCCGCTGAAGGAGTTCGACCTCCTGGAGATGCTGCTGCGCAACGCCGGCCGCGTCCTGACCCGCATGCAGCTGATCGACCGCGTCTGGGGCGCCGACTACGTCGGCGACACCAAGACCCTCGATGTCCACGTCAAGCGCCTCCGCGCCAAGATCGAGCCGGACCCGGGCGCGCCGCGGTATCTGGTGACGGTGCGCGGTCTGGGCTACAAGTTCGAGCCGTAAACCCCGATCACGGGCAAGCACTGAAGGGCGGGACCTCCTGGTGAGGTCCCGCCCTTCTTTGTGGGCTTTGTACGACGGTCAGTGACCGGCGGTGTCACCCTCTGCCGAGCCGGTGGCCGACCCGGACGCCTGGTCGGCCGGCGTGCCCGTCGCGCCCTCGCCGTGCTCACCGTCGGCCTCACCGGTCGGCGAGGCCGTGGGGGAACCCGTGGGGGAGGGGCTGGCCGCGGGGCTGCCGCTCGGACCCCACGCGGCGTAGAAGCCCTCGGCCGGCACGATGAACGCCTCCAGGCTCACGTCCCCGGTCTGGCTGAAGGAGAAGGTGACCTTGTGGGCGTCGCCGTCGGTGAGGGACTCGGCGTTCTCCAGGACCGCCGAGGCATTCCCCTTACCGCCGATGACGACCGAACCGCCGGCCGGAATGGACAGCTCGCCCTTGCCCGAGGCAGGGGAGAGCTTGACCTGCTGGGCGCCGTCGAGGCTGATCGACTCGAGCGTCTGGGCGCGGTCACTGGAATTGAAGACGGTGGCGGAGACGGCGGCCGGTCCGGTCGCCGCCGGGTCGGCCTGGGTGATGACCACCGCGTTCTGGATCTTGATGTCGCCGACGCTGGTGGCCGCGTTGTCCGGCTTGATCTCCAGCGTCTGCGAGTTGTTGCCGGCGCCGCAGGCGGCGAGCGAGGCGATCGAGAACGCGATGGCGGAGGCGGCGAGGGCGCCGCGTCGAAGGCTGCTGCTCACGGCGGCGGCAACTCCTTGAACGCAGGGGCAGCTGTCGTTGTAAAGCCGCCCTAAGTGGCTGTCAGCGGCCTTAGGTTACCGAGCCGTTCCCGGGCGGCCGCACCCGACCCTCCCCCGCACCCGCCCGGCTTCCCTCAGCAGGGCGTACGGAGACCCTCCCAGTTCGGGCGCGTCGGCGCTCGTACGGCATTCACATAAGCCTTCGCGAAATTTACGTGAAGGAATGCGCGGCCGACCCGGAAATTGATCACCGGAGGGTCGTCCCCGGGGTGTCGTGATCAATTCCGGATTCGTCTCGTACCGGCCGCCAGGCGCCGAACGGAGTAGCGGAAGTCGAGCGTTTGGAACCGGACATTTGGGGACGTTCAGCCGTCCGGCGGGGTCGCCGGATGTGCGTAACGTGCACGTTTCACTCGGCCCGAAGAGCCGCTCCGACCTGCGAATACCTTGTTCCGATGGTTGGGCGAAGCACGTTCCTGTTGCTGTTGTCAAGCCCCGAGATATGCCCTGACCTGCGAAAACGCCATTCAGAACCCGCCGTTTCCGTGTTACCCTGGATAGCCACGGAAGGGGTACCTGTCACATGACGTTCAAGGTTGGCGACACCGTGGTCTATCCCCATCACGGGGCCGCGCTGATCGAGGCCATCGAAACTCGCCAGATCAAAGGCGTGGACAAGACCTACTTGGTGCTGAAGGTCGCCCAGGGTGACCTGACGGTGCGTGTGCCAGCGGACAATGCGGAGTTCGTCGGCGTGCGTGATGTGGTCGGTCAGGACGGGCTGGACCGGGTCTTCGAAGTGCTGCGCGCGCCGTACGCCGAGGAGCCCACGAACTGGTCGCGTCGTTACAAGGCAAACCTGGAGAAGCTCGCCTCCGGCGATGTCATCAAGGTCGCGGAAGTCGTGCGTGACCTGTGGCGTCGCGAGCGCGAGCGTGGGCTCTCCGCCGGTGAGAAGCGCATGCTCGCCAAGGCCCGCCAGATCCTGGTGAGCGAGCTCGCTCTCGCGGAGAACACCAACGAGGACAAGGCCGAGGCTCTGCTCGACGAGGTGCTCGCCTCCTGACGCGAGGCAGGCCCGCTCCGCTCAGCACATCGAAATGCCGCGGTGCCCGATGACACATCCCAGTCGCCGGGCGCTGCGGCATGTTCGTACCCGAACGTGGATAGTCGTATTTCAGCCATCCGCGCGTCCCGTCGGATGGCCATCCCCACGTCCGCCATACGCCGAGGAAATCTCCCCCCGGTACTGTGCGTGCCGTGCCCGGGCGGCCGGCTCGACCAGGGTCACGGAAGGGTCCGGTCGAATGCGGCGCGCGCCCGCGCGCTGGCACGCTGAGGCCATACCCACGTAGGCCGAGCACACAAACCTGACAGGAACCGATGTCTGACGTTTCGCGCCCTTCGTCCGCAGGAGTCCGTACCGCCGCGGTCATCCCGGCGGCCGGCCGGGGCGTGCGCCTCGGTCCGGGCGCCCCCAAGGCGCTCCGCACGCTGAACGGCACGCCCATGCTGATCCACGCCGTTCGCGCGCTGGCCGCATCCCGTGCCGTCTCCCTCGTGGTCGTCGTCGCTCCGCCCGACGGAGCCGCCGAGGTCAAGTCCCTGCTCGACGCCCACGCCCTGCCCGAGCGCACCGACTTCCTGGTCGTCCCCGGCGGCGAGTCGAGGCAGGAGTCGGTCAAGCTCGGCATCGACGCGCTGCCCCCCGGCTACGACATCGTGCTGGTGCACGACGCCGCCCGGCCGCTCGTCCCCGTCGACACCGTGGACGCGGTGATCGAGGCGGTCCGCGCCGGCGCGCCCGCCGTGGTGCCGGCGCTGCCGCTGGCCGACACCGTCAAGGAGGTCGAGCCCGCGCCGACGCCGGGCGAGCCGGAGCCCGTGCTGGCCACGCCGGAGCGGGCGCGGCTGCGCGCCGTGCAGACCCCGCAGGGTTTCGACCGCGAGACCCTCGTACGCGCGCACGAGACTGTCACCGACAACGTCACCGACGACGCCAGCATGGTCGAACAGCTCGGTCTCCGGGTGGTCGTCGTGCCCGGGCACGAGGAGGCGTTCAAGGTCACCCGGCCGCTGGACCTGGTCCTCGCCGAGGCGGTCCTCGCCCGCAGGAGGCTGAACGATGGCTTCTGAGGCACCGCTTCCGCAGGTCGGCATCGGCACCGACATCCATGCCTTCGAGGAGGGCCGCGAGCTGTGGTGCGCCGGTCTGAAGTGGGAGGGCGAGGGGCCCGGTCTGGCCGGGCATTCCGACGCGGACGTCGTGGCGCACGCCGCGTGCAACGCGCTGTTCTCCGCCGCCGGGCTCGGTGACCTGGGACAGCACTTCGGCACCGGGCGGCCTGAGTGGTCCGGCGCGTCGGGCGTGGCGCTGCTGACCGAGGCCGCGCGCATCGTGCGCGAGGCGGGCTTCCGGATCGGCAACATCGCCGTGCAGGTCGTCGGCCCCCGCCCGAAGATCGGCAAGCGCCGGGACGAGGCCCAGAAGGTCCTGTCCGAGGCGGCCGGGGCCCCGGTCTCCGTCTCCGGCGCCACCACGGACGGGCTCGGCTTCCCGGGCCGCGAGGAAGGCCTGATGGCGGTGGCGACGGCACTGGTGGTGCGCACCGGCTGACGGCACCACGAGGGGGACGTCACGAATAGGCGCACCTTGTCCACAAGGCGCACGAGGCATCGCCTGCGGCCCACTACCCTGGAGTGGTGACTATTCGCCTGTACGACACCAGCGCCCGGCAGATCCGTGACTTCACCCCGCTCCAGCCGGGTTGTGTCTCGATCTACCTGTGTGGTGCCACCGTGCAGGCGGCCCCGCACATCGGGCACATCCGCTCCGGGCTCAACTTCGACATCCTGCGCCGCTGGTTCGAGTACCGCGGCTACGAGGTGACGTTCGTCCGCAACGTCACCGACATCGACGACAAGATCATCTGGAAGGCGGGCGAGCAGAACCGCCCCTGGTGGTCCATCGGGTACGAGAACGAGCGCGCGTTCGACGACGGTTACCGCGCGCTCGGCTGCCTGCCGCCGACGTACGAGCCGCGCGCCACCGGCCACATCACCGAGATGGTCGAGATGATGCGCGGCCTGATCGAGCGCGGGCACGCCTACGAGGCCGACGGCAGCGTCTACTTCGACGTACGCTCCTGGCCCGCCTACCTGGAGCTGTCCCGGCAGGACCTTGAGGAGATGCGCCAGCCCGCCGAGGAGGGCATCACCGGCAAGCGCGACCCGCGCGACTTCGCCATGTGGAAGGCCTCCAAGCCCGGCGAGCCCGACTGGGAGACGCCGTGGGGCCGTGGGCGCCCCGGCTGGCACCTGGAGTGCTCGGCCATGGCGCACAAGTACCTGGGCAGCGCCTTCGACATCCACGGCGGCGGCCTGGACCTGGTCTTCCCGCACCACGAGAACGAGATCGCCCAGGCCAAGGCCTACGGCGACGACTTCGCCCAGTACTGGCTGCACAACGCCTGGGTCACCATGAGCGGCGAGAAGATGTCCAAGTCGCTGGGCAACTCGGTGCTGGTGTCGGAGATGGTCAAGCAGTGGCGGCCGATCGTGCTGCGCTACTACCTCGGCACGCCGCACTACCGCTCGACCATCGAGTACAGCGAGGAGGCCCTGCGCGAGGCCGAGTCCGCGTTCGCGCGGATCGAGGGGTTCGTGCAGCGCGTGGTGGAGCTGGCCGGCGGTCCGGTGGAGCCCGCCGTCGAGGTGCCGCCCGCCTTCGCCGAGGCGATGGACGACGACCTGGGCGTGCCGCAGGCCCTGGCCGTCGTGCACAACACGGTCCGGCAGGGCAACAGCGCCCTGGCCGCCGACGACAAGGAGAGCGCGGTCGCCCGCCTCGCCGAGGTGCGGGCCATGCTCGGCGTCCTCGGCCTGGACCCGCTGGACCCGCACTGGGCCGGTGAGGGCGACCGCAGCGAGGATCTGCACGGCGTGGTCGACAGCCTCGTACGCCTCGTCCTGGACCAGCGTGAGGCGGCCCGCGCACGAAAGGACTGGGCCACCGCGGACGCCATCCGCGACCAGCTCAACCAGTCCGGGCTCGTCATCGAGGACAGCCCGCAGGGGCCGCGCTGGAGCCTCGGCCCACGCTGAGGGGCACCGGCTTGATCGACTGTGCCGCTCGGCTTCCGGGGCGGCACACTTCATAGACGTACGTACTCACCACAGACAGGTAGGTCATGGCCGCGAACAACCGCCGCATGTCCGGCAAGAAGGGCGCGCAGGTCGGCAGCGGCGGCAAGCGGCGCCGGTCCCTCGAGGGCAAGGGGCCGACGCCCCCCGCCGAGATGCGCAAGGGCCACGCCAAGCAGCGTGCCGCCGCCGCGAAGACGCGGCGTGCTCAGGGGCGCCCGCAGCAGCGGCGCGCCGGGGGCAAGGGGACGTCCGAGCTGGTCGTCGGGCGCAACCCGGTCGTCGAGGCGCTGCGCGAGGGCGTGCCCGCGTCCACGCTGTACGTGCAGCAGTTCATCGACAACGACGAGCGGGTCCGCGAGGCGCTCCAGCTCGCGGCCGAGCGCGGCGGCATCAACCTCATGGAGGCGCCGCGCCCCGAGCTCGACCGGATGACCAACGGCCTCAACCACCAGGGGCTCGTCCTCCAGGTGCCGCCGTACGAGTACGCGCACCCCGAGGACCTCGCCGACGCCGCCGCCGACGAGGGTGAGGACCCGCTGATCGTCGCTCTGGACGGGGTGACCGACCCGCGCAACCTCGGCGCGGTGGTGCGGTCCGTCTCCGCGTTCGGCGGTCACGGAGTCGTCGTACCCGAGCGGCGTGCGGCCGGGATGACGGCCGGTGCCTGGAAGACGTCCGCCGGTACGGCCGCCCGTACGCCGGTCGCGCGCGCCACCAACCTCACGCGCACGCTGGAGGCGTACAAGAAGGCCGGGATCGTCGTGGTCGGGCTCGCCGCCGACGGTGAGGTCGAACTCGGCGAACTGGAGGCCCTGGAGGGGCCGGTCGTCGTCGTGGTCGGCAGCGAGGGCAAGGGGCTGTCGCGGCTGGTCGGGGAGACCTGCGACTTCCGGGTGCGGATTCCGATGCCGGGTGGGGCGGAGTCGCTCAACGCCGGTGTGGCGGCGGGGATCGTGCTGTACGAGGCGGCGCGGCGGCGGGCCTGAACGGCCGTTCGACATAGTCACCCACTCGGGGAATTCCGGGCGGTCCGGGCAAGCTTGACGCGGTCCGGACAGATCCGGCGGGTCAAAGCAGTGTCCTAAACAGACGTCACTCGGTTAGATGAGTGTGGACACCAGAACACCCCGCACACCCACGGGGGACCGCTCGTCGGGATTCGACGACGCTCCCGCGCTGAGCATGGTGAAGGTGCCGAGCGACCCGGCGCAGATCATCGTCAATCACGCGAGTTTCCGTGTGCAGTTGGGCGCGTCCTCGCGCCGCGCCCAGTCGCCGCGGGTCGCACGGCACTTGAGCGCCACCGAGGACACCGCCCGGATTCCGGTCGTCGGTACGACGGGCAGAGCGGCCCAGGCCGGCGAGGCCCGCCGCCGCCCGGTCGTGTGGAGCGGCCGGTCCGCCCCCGACGACACCGGCGCCCACCGCCTGCTCCAGGCCGTGCGCAGTGCGGGCGTCCGCCACCCGGAGGAACCGTCCGCCGACACCGGAGCCACCCAGGTCATTCCACGCGTCGACGAAGACGCCGGTTACGGCGGCTATGACGGTTACGACGGCTACGGCGACCTCGACCAGACCGTCGAGACCCCCGTCGTCGGCGCCCAGCGCACACCGGACGGCGTCGGCACCCGGCTGCTGCCGGCCATGCGGACCGTCGAGGGCGCGTACGACCAACCCGCCTACGCCGGTGAGCGGTTCGACGACGGCTACGGCGACGACGGTTACGGCGACGACGCGGCGGCCGCCGACCTGGACGACGAGAGCGGCGAACCGCGCTCCCGGCGGCACGCCGACGACCCCGCGCGGCACGCCTACTACCCCGGCCGCCGGATGAACCTCGGAGTCGTCCTGCTCCCGCTACGCGTCTTCCTCGGTGCCATCTCCATCTACGCCGGCATGGGCAAGCTCTGCGACCCCGTCTACTTCGACGGCGGCGAACGGGGTTCGATGGTCAAGTGGCTCAACACCCTGCACCCCTGGGAAGTCGCCGAGCCGCTGCGCCAGTTCGCTCTCCAGCACCCTGTCGGCTCCGGGCTCGTGATCGCCTTCGCGCAGGTCATCGTGGGCGTGCTCACGATCCTGGGCTGCTGGCAGCGGGTCGCCGCGGTGGGCGGTGCGCTGCTCTCCGCGGCGCTGCTCGTCACCGTCAGCTGGAAGAGCGTCCCCGTGTACGACGCCCCCGACATCATCTACCTCGCCGCCTGGTCGCCACTGATCATCGCCGGGGCGCCCGTCTACTCCATCGACGGGCGGCTGGCCGGGCTCGCCTGGCGACGGCTCGGCCCGCGCGCCGACATCTGGGAGCTGCGGCGATACGTCCTGCGCCGGGGCGCCCTCGTCACCGCGATCGTCACCGGGCTCACGCTGCTGGTCGGCTCGCTGCTCGGCGGTGCGGTACGGGACTCCGACCGGGTGGTCGTCCCGGGTCCCGGCGAGGCGCCGCGCAACGAACTCCCGGGCTCTCCGCTGCCGTCGAAGGCAGGTGACGATGGCCGGGAGAGCACCACGCCGTCGGCCGCCGAGACCTCGCCGACGCAGGGCGCGACCTCGGCCGCGCCGACCGCGGGCGCCGCGACCACGCCGGGCGCGAGCCGCGACACCGGCACGGTCACCGGCGGCTCGCCGAGCCAGACGCAGGGCACGGCGGGGCAGGCGCCGCCACAGCAGTCGTCGCCGGTGGAACAGGCCCCGAGCACCAGCGCCGGTCCCACGTCCGGGGGCGGCGGCAGCGGCTCGACGGGCGGCACGGGCTCCACGGGTGGCACCGGATCCGGCGATGGGGATGCGTCGTCCGGGCAGCCGGGGCTGGTCGGGGGTCTGCTGGGCTAGGGGCTGGGCCAGGGCTGCTGGGCTAGGGCTGTCTTTTCGGTGGTACGACGACGGGGTCCCGCTGGGGTGAGGTGCGGGGCCCCGTTGTCGTGCCGTTGTGTTGTCAGCGGCCCAGTGCGGCCAGTTCCTTCGCGGCCTCCGTGAGGTCCTTCGCGGTGTCGATGGCGCGCCAGTAGGCGCCCTGGGGGATCGGGAAGCCGGCCAGGCGGCGTTCGCGGGCCAGGTGGGGGAACGTGGTGCGTTCGTGGTCGCCGCGCTCGGGGAGCATCGTGGCGAACTCGGGGGAGAAGACGTAGACGCCCGCGTTGATCTCGAAGGTGGACGGCGGGGCCTCGATGAAGTCCGTGATGTGGCCGAAGCCGTCGGTCTGGACGGCACCCCACGGGAGGCGGGGGCGGGCCAGGGCGAGGGTCGCTATGGCGTCGCGCTCGGTGTGGAAGTCCGCCATGTCGCGCAGCGAGAAGCGGGTCCAGATGTCGCCGTTGGTGGCGTACCAGGCGCGGTCGGGGTGGGGGAGGTGGGCGGCGGCGTGCTTCAGGCCGCCGCCTCGGCCGAGGGGTTCCTGCTCGACGACGGTGGTGACGCGCGTCGGGAGGTCGGCGGTGTCCAGCCACTCCTGCAGGACCTCGGCGAGGTGGCCGCAGCTGACCACGACGTCGGTGACGCCCTCCTCGGCGAGCCAGGTGAGCTGGTGGCCGATGATCGGCGTGCCCGTGCCGGGGATCTCGACCATCGGCTTGGGACGGTCGTCGGTGTAGGGGCGCAGCCGGGAGCCCTGGCCTCCGGCCAGGATGACGGCCTGGACGGGGCGGGAGGCGGCGGTCGGATCGGTCATGGCCGCACTTTACGTGGGCGGGGGGTGGTGGGGGGTGGGGCGGGTGCCTGCGGGTGCCTGCGGGTGCCATGCGGGTGCCATGCGGGTGCCTGCGGGTGCCTGCGGCTGCCTGCGGGTGCCATGCGGGTGCTTGCGGGTGCCTGCGGGTGCTTGCGGGTGCCTGCGGGTGCCTGCGGGTGCTTGCGGGTGCCTGCGGGTCCCTGCGGGTCCCTGCGGGTGCCTGCGGCGGCCTGTGGCTGTGGGTGCGTGGTTGCTGTCGCGCCTGCGGTTCGGTGGGTGGGGCGGGGCCGCGCCGGGGGGTGTCCGTCCTCGGAACGGCGCGGAATCGGTCACTTATCAACGCAGCCGGGTTGACGCGCCAACCGCTGCGGGCGGACACCCCCCGACACGGCCCCTTCCCGCCGTGCGCGAGTGCCCGCCCGGGGCTCTGTGGTGTGCTGGTCAGCCGTGGGCTGCCAGGACGCCCGAGGCGAACGCGGTGTCGCAGACGGGGCGGGAGTAGGACTGGGCGCGGGTCGGGCCGTAGATGCGGACCGCGGCGCGGCCCAGGGCGCGGGCGATGGAGGCACAGTGGCGGGCCAGGGAGGGGCGCTCGTCCACCGCCTGCTGGAGATGGGTGAGGGCGGTGCCCGGGTCGGTCTCCTGGAGCTCGGTCAGGAGCTGGTCGCGCAGCACCTCGTGCGGGGCGCGGGGCGCGGTGCGGGCGTTGGTGCCGGGGGCCGAGACGTCCACTGCGGTGAGCACCGAGCTCTCGGAGTCTCCCGACCAGTTGACCCGCGTGACCGCGAGAGTCCCGGAGAGCACCAGGACGACGGGCAGAACGAGGGCGAGGGAGCGGCCGATCCGGCGGGCGGGGCCCTGGCCGCGTCGCGTCTGTGAGGTGGTGGAGTGCTTCACGCGAGTGAGGGTAGCGCCCGGTAATGATTTGGCGACATTTGGTCACCGATTCGGGTGATGAAGTGGCGGCCTTTTCTGGGTACGGGGTTGACGCACAGTGCTCGAAATGGCCCAGTGTGCCGGGGTATTTGTCGACAAGAAAAGGGCCCCGCGGCCAGGCTGCGGGGCCCATTTCGTCAACCTGGGTGAATTACCCGGGTTGGGTGTTTCGTCAGTCGGAGAGGCGCTCGCCCGTCGATGTCGAGAAGACGTGGGTCTCGCCGGAGCGCGGGACGACGTGCAGCGTGCTGCCCTTCTCCGGGACGTCACGGCCGTTGACGCGGACCACCAGGTCCTTGGAGTTGTCGCCGCCGAGCTTGGCGGTGCCGTAGACGTACGCGTCGGCGCCGAGCTCCTCGACGACGTTCACGGTGACCGCCAGGCCCTGGTCGGACTCCGCGCCGGCCACGTCGAAGTGCTCGGGGCGGACGCCGACCGTGACCGTCTTGTCGGTGGTGGCGGAGAGCGCGTCCCGGTCGACCGGCACGACGCTGTTGCCGAACTTCACACCGCCGTCGGTGATCGGCACCTCGACGAGGTTCATCGCGGGGGAGCCGATGAAGCCGGCGACGAAGAGGTTCGCCGGGCGGTCGTACATGTTGCGCGGGGAGTCGACCTGCTGGAGCAGACCGTCCTTGAGGACCGCCACCCGGTCGCCCATGGTCATGGCCTCGACCTGGTCGTGGGTGACGTAGACCGTGGTGATGCCGAGGCGGCGCTGCAGCGAGGCGATCTGCGTACGGGTGGAGACGCGGAGCTTGGCGTCGAGGTTGGACAGCGGCTCGTCCATGAGGAAGACCTGGGGTTCGCGAACGATCGCGCGGCCCATCGCCACGCGCTGGCGCTGACCACCGGAGAGCGCCTTCGGCTTGCGGTCCAGGTACTCGGTGAGGTCGAGGATCTTCGCGGCCTCCTCGACCTTCTGCCGGATCTCCGCCTTGTTGACGCCGGCGATCTTGAGCGCGAAGCCCATGTTGTCGGCGACGGTCATGTGCGGGTAGAGGGCGTAGTTCTGGAACACCATGGCGATGTCCCGGTCCTTCGGCGGCAGGTGCGTCACATCGCGGTCGCCGATGCGGATGGCGCCGGAGTTCACGTCCTCCAGGCCGGCCAGCATCCGCAGGGAGGTGGACTTGCCGCAGCCGGACGGGCCGACCAGTACGAGGAACTCTCCGTCCTCGATGGAGATGTCGAGCGCGTCTACGGCGGGCTTCTCGGTGCCCGGGTAGATCCGGGTCGCCTTGTCGAACGTGACAGTGGCCATGGTGAATGGGCCCCCTTCTACCGGCAGGAACGTGCCGGACGATCCGTTGTAGGAAGGTGGTGTGTTTAGTCCACACGTGTGAACTGGGTCAGGACGGTACCTCGCGTTCACCAGTTCTGTCAGTAGCCGTGCCGCTGTGAACTTCGCGGAGATTTTCGACAGGGCAGGGGCGGGACCTGGGTACACTGCACGGGCACGCTGTCACGCGCGCGTGCAGGCCTCCTTAGCTCAGCTGGTCAGAGCGCCGCTCTTGTAAAGCGAAGGTCGTCGGTTCGAATCCGACAGGGGGCTCCCAGGTCAACGCCCCCGGATCCAAGATCACGGGGGCGTTGACGGCAGCTCTTGACGGCAGTCCCTCTACCGGCGCCGCCTCAGCAGTCGATCCATGTGCCCCATGGCCTCACGCCGGTCACCGTCGCTCACGTGCGTGTAGACGTTCATCGTCACCGCGATCTGGGAGTGCCCCAAGATCTCCATCACAGTTCGGGGAGCGACGCCGGCCGCGAAGAGAAGGGACGCGCAGCCGTGGCGTGTGTCGTGCAAGCGGACCTGCGGCAGGCCAGCCGACGCGGAGATCCGTAGGAACGACCGGTAGAGGTTCCGAGGCTCGATCGGCCGGCCGCTTCGTGTCGTGAACACGTGATCACTGTCGTGCCATTTCGCGCCGACGGCCACTCGCCGGTCTGCCTGTCGGAGACGCTGCCAGCGGAGAGGCGCCACGCACATCTGCGGAATGGGGATCACCCGAGCACGCCGGTTCTTGGTCGTGTCCAGGTACAGCTCCTTGCCACCTCGGTTCAGCGTTGTTCGGACGGTGAGAACGCGCTGGTCAAGGTCCACGTCCTTCCACTGCAACCCCAAGATCTCCCCCCGTCGCAGACCGAGCGCGACCGCCAGGACGAACGCCGTGTAGAGGGGATCGGTCCGAGCTGCTTCCAGGAACGTTAAGGTCTCGTCCAGCGTCCAGGGGCGCAGTTCGCGCGGCTCGACTCGTGGAGCGGGCACCAGTTGCACGACGTTGCGACTGATCAGCTCCTCACGGCATGCGGCCGTAAGAGCCGTGCGCAGCACGCGGTGGGACTCCTTGGCAGTTGCCGCCGACGCCTGCCTGGTCACCTCGGAGATCATCCGGCGCACGTTCGCCGTGGTCAGCGACTCCAGTCGGCGACTGCCGAGCAAGGGTACGAGGTACCGCCGGACGTGCATCTCGTACTTGATGTACGTGGTGCGCTTCCGGTGGGGCCTGATGTATTCCTCCAGCCAGTACGGCAGCCATTCCGAGAGCTTCGCGGATCGGGAAGGCGTCGGGATCCCCTGGCGGTCGCGGCGCACGAGTTCCTGACGCTTCTCATCGCACTCTTCCCAGGTGGCCCCGTACACCGTCTTGCGCTTGCGGGTGCCGTCAGGCTGCGGGACGTAGACGCGCGCTTCAAAGCGCCCGTCCTTGCGCTGCCAAATGCTGCCGGCGCCGTTGGGGTTCCTCTTTCGCGGGGCCATCAGGCTGCGTTCTCCTCAAGTCGGTCTTGCATGTAGTGACGGACGGCGTCGACCGGGATACGGCGGGCACGGCCGGACGTGTAGCTCGGGAGTTGCTTGGAGCGGATCAGGTCGTAGACCTTGCTGCGGCTCAGCTTCAGCGCGGTCATGACCTCCGGGACGGTGAGGGCTTGCGGGTCGCTCGGGACGACGGTCAGCACGTGGAAACCTCCGGGAGGGGGCGGGGCCTGCGTCGCGGCCCCCTTCTGAGGGGCGCTACTTCCGCTACCGCCGCTACCGCGCAGGTCAGGGGCCTGTTCGGGGTAGCGGGAGGGGGTAGCGGTAGCGGCGGGGTAGCGGCTGGCAATGCCGGTTGCCGCTACCCCGTTGTTGCTGGTCAGGCCGCGTTTTCAGTGCCGGGTAGCGGAAGTAGCGGACTTTCCGGGGGTGGGGGGCAGTAGCGGGCCCACGCGTCGTGGAGATCTGCGGCGTAGTAGCCCTTGAGGACGCTCCCGGCGGTCTTGATGTTGCGGGAGGCGATCGGCTCGTTGTCCGCCGTCATGTACTCCGCGAGCATCTTCGACAGGCGCCGGTTGTCGAGCGGCTTGCCGTGCAGGTCCGCCCACGGGGCGTCGTCGAGCGCGTTGAGCCTGTCGAGGATGGCGACGGTGGGCAGGCGATCGATGCCGACCATGACGTGATCGCGCAGGTCGGTCAGCAGCCGGACTCCGAGGCTGCCTTTGTCGTTGGCCTTGGACGCGGTCACCAGCGTCACGCACGCCTTCCGTGCCCGCTCGGGCCAGTCGCCGCCGGCCGCGTCGGCGACGGCAAGCAGGGGTTCCCACACGTCCGCCGGGCGGTCGCTGACCCCGTCGGGCATGTCCGGCCACGCACCCATGACGAACCCACGGGCGTGTTCGGCCCACTGCGCGAGTCGGTCGCGCAGGGCGTGTCCCTGCGCTTCGTGGATGCGGGCGCGGAAGGCTTCCACGCGTTCGTTGCGTGCCCGTCGGCGCATGCGGATCACGACGGAGCGGGTCATGATCGTGTCCGGTAGGGAGCCGAGTCCGGCGACCGCGACGCCGCAGTACGAGGGGAAGGCTTGTACGGTCTGGTTGCCGCCGTCGCCGATGCACCGGTAGGTGACTCCGGTGCGGCGGTGGCCGGCGTTGAGGAAGCCGCGTAGTTCCTCGTTGTCTCCTGCCTTGGGCCCGAAGATCGTGTCGATTTCGTCGAACAGGATCGTGGGCCGGCCGTTGGGGCTGGACACCGACCGGAACAAGGCGGCGGCGGACGCGTTGACGGCGGTCATGGGCTGCGGCACGAGGGTCTCTACGATCTCCAGCGCCCGCGACTTGCCCGACCCCGGCTCCGGGGACAAGAAGGCGAGGCGGGGGGTGGAGTCGAAGCAGTCGAGCAGGTGAGCATGCGCGTCCCACAAGGCGACGGCGACGTAGGCGGCCTCGTGGGGGAAGACGTTGAAGCGGCGGTGGAAGGCTTCCACCTCGTCGAGCAGTGCGGCCCCGTCGATGGTTCCGGTCATGCGGCGGTCCTCCCTTCCTGGGGGCTGGCGCAGTGGGGGCAGACGCCGACGCGTACGCGTGCGATGAGTTCGGTGACGGCGGCGCGGCCACGGGCCCGTTCGTGGTGGCCGCAGGAGCACAGCCAGTCGGCGGTCTCGATGCGGCCGGCGTGGATGTGGAGGCCGGGGATGATGCCGGTCACCGTGACCGTGTGCGGGTCAGAGCGAAGGGCAGTTCGGACGCCCTTACGGGCGGCGCCTTTCGGCACGCCTACGGCCGCCGTGTCCACAGCCTGTGCGGCGGCGGACGGGCCGGTCGGGGTGGAGGGGATGCTCTTCAGGCAGGGGCGAGTGGGGGCGCTCATGCCGCATCCCGCCTGACCGCGTTGTGGGTGATGGACCAGTTGAGGGCGCTGCGCAGGGTTGAGCGGCACTCGGAGACGGTGAGTCCGGCCGTCTCGCCTGCCTCCTGAAGAGCCTGCTCGACCACGTGCCGGGGGAGGTCGCCCCACGCGACGAACCGTCCCAGGGCGCGCGCGGCCCGGAACAACGCGGCTTCCCGCGAGCCGCGTTGGGCGGTGGCGACGTTCCGCGTCTCGTTGGCGAGTGCTATCTCCGCATATCGGCGGGATTGCCCCGCTACGGCCATAGAGGGCGCCTGAGGCGCCTTGGGGGCGGGTTGCAGGATGGTTTGCAGCCACGAGGGCAGAGCGGCCGTCTTGGGGCCGCACAGAGCCTCGTAGTGTCCGGCGGGAGTGGTGCTGCCGGCCGCGACGACGTAGCCGCCCCATGCGCGGGTGTCGACCGAATCGGCAACGGTGCCAGCCGTGTTGGCCAGTCGGACGCCGTGCGGGGCGGTGAAGTACAGGTGGGTTCCGCCGCTCGGGGTGCGCACGCGGTAGGTGTCGGGGACGGCATGGCCGGCGCGCTCGCAGAGCGCTGCAAAGGTCGTCGCGCCGTCAGGCGCGTCCGAACTGCCTTTGTGCTCTGGCGTGTCCAGGTCGACCACGACCAGCCCGGAGGGGCCGGTGGCGATGCCGACGTTGAACGGCGCCCGCGACCAGGCGGCGCGGATGCGGTCGGGGTCGGTGGTGGCGCGCTGTTCCCACTTCAGGTGCCCGTCGGCGCACTCACCGGTGAGGGTGCAGGACTTCTCCCCATGCAGCGCCGGCGGCTTGCCGCCGGGGCGGAGGGGGAAGACGTGCCAGCCGCGTTCGGCGGCGTCCAGCGCTGTGCGCAGCAGCGCTAAGCGGGGGTCATGGGTCATGCTGGATGTCTCCAGTTCCTTGATGGGTGACTGGCTAGCAAGGGCGGCCCCGCGACTTTGGCGAGACGAGGGGGCCGCCCTTGGCGTAGCTAGGGGTTCTTGCGGCGGGCCAGCCTGAGCGTGATCCCGCCGACGCCGATGGGTCCGGCGGCGGCGCCGATGACGGCGGCGGTGTGGGCGGCGAGGTCGAGCAGGGCGAGGAACGCGGCGACGACGCCGAAGATGCCGATTGCGCCGGCACCCGCCACGACGATGGGGAACAGGTAGGCGCGCAGGGGCCGTCCGTTGGGTTCGGTGGTGTGGACGACGATGACGATGGGTTGTCCGGTGGCTTCGGCACGCCGGTAGGCGTCGGCGGGGATGTGCGGGGCGATGATCCCCGGCGGGTCACGATGGGTCATGTGGAATCCCTTCCGGTGCTCGGGTGGGGAGGTGGAGGCACACCCTTGGGGGTGGCGTGTGGAGGGGGTTTTCGGGGGTCTGACCTGCGCGCCTCCCCGCCTCCCCGAAGAGGCGTTTTCGCTGATCAACGTGGGGGAGGCAGGGGTGGGGAGGCGGTTGGGGAGTTCTCCCCGCCTCCCCGGCACGCGGCGGGGTTCCTCCCCGCTACTCGACGGCGGAAGCGGAATCGTCCGCGTCGCGGTTGGCGAGCGCGCGGAAGACGTGATCGCGGTGGACGACCATGCGTCCGTGGGACTTCTTCGGCTCCTCGCCCGCCGCCTCCAGCACGCGCTTGAGGTCGGCGAACGTCCAGCCGCCGTAGGCGTCCGCGTCCAGGGTGGCCAGTCGCTGGATCACGTCCTGGGTGAACAGGCGCGGGGCGTTGCCGAGCACGGCGGCGATGTCGGTAAGCGGGTCGCGCTGTTCGCCGCGTTCGATGGTGTGGAGGGTGGTGACGCCGTCGCGAAGTGCCTTGGCACGGGCGGCGATCACCTTCGCGTCATCGGTGCTGATGTAGTGCGTACGCACATTGACGAAGGACTGTCCGGCCGGCATCTCGATGCCGTCGGAGGCGACGACGACCTGTCCCTTGTCCAGCCCCTGACGCAGCAGGTTGGGGGCGGCGCCGCCGTCGACGGCCTTGTCTCCCAGTGCCATGCGGGCCTGGGACTCGGTGCCCAGGGCGAGGGCGGCGCGGGTGTGGGCGCCCTCGCGTACGAGCTTGGGAAGGTTCTGGTCGGTGGGGTCCTGGGTGCCCTGCCACAGCAGCACGTCGACGGCACGGCCCTGGTTGTGGATCTTCCGGGCGGCCATGAAGTACCGGGAGGTGGAGCTGGACCCGCCGTAGGGCCGCTTCTGCTCATCCTTGACCGGGCACATGAAGGCGAGCTGAGCCTCGTCGACGATGATGATCAGCGGCGGGAACTCGGTGCCGGGCGGCGCCAGGATACGGCGGTTCATCTCCTCCACCCCGTCCTCCAGCATCTCGGTCACCTGGATGACGTGGTCGTCAGTCGGGCCCTGGATCAGCCTGGTGGCCAGCCCGTCGAACATGGCCCAGTCACCGACGCCCTTGAGGTCGCCCAGCCAGAACTCCACCGTGCGGTCCAGCGCCAGCCACAGCGCCAGGGAGCGCAGGGCTGCGGTCTTGCCTTGGTTGGACAGGCCGGTGATGAGCAGGTGGCGCTGATACAGGCTGATCGCCGCCGCGTCGCCGCGCAGGTCCTGACCCCACGGCGCCTTACCCGTTGAGTAGTTCGCGGTCAGCGTCTCGTCGGTGACCAGCGGCGACGGGCCGATCGGCTCATCCAGCGCTCCCGAGTCGGCGACCCACAGCCGCACCGTGCGGGCGGCCTTGGGGATCGTGATGAATACCTCGTGCTCGTGACGGGTGAGATTCTCGGCAAGCTTGCGGCGCCGCTTTTGGATCTCGTCGGTGGACACCCCGGACGGCAGGGTGACGTCGACCTCGACGCCGCATCCGGCGATCACGATCGGGGACAGCATGGATGCGCCGGCGTCGCCCATGTCCTTGATGGCGTTGCGTAGCGCGGGCACCCCGAGGTCGCGCAGGGCCTTGACCACGATCGACGGGGTGATCGGCTCACCCTCGCCGTTGCGGACGCGGTCGGGCAGTGCCCAGTTCGGTGCGGCCTGCTGCTTGCGGCCGACCGACCACAGCGCGAGCAGCGCGAGCAGCGGACCGACGGTGACCAGCGGCCCCCACACCACAGAGACGATGGTGATGACCAGGGCGATGAACTCGATGACCGCCGTCAGCGGAGTGACGACGTCGGTGACGTCCTTGTTGGCGATCGCCATGACGATCCCGAGTGCCACCAGGCCACCGATGCCCATGCCCGTTCCGACCAGCACGCCCTTGGCCGCGTCCACGGGGGAGGTGAGCAGGTCCATGCGGCGGCGGTGGCGTGCCTCGCGGAAGCGCTGCAGGCGCTCCTCCCACTCAGTGGCCATCTCATGGTTCCCGGCAGCCTCAGCGGCGCGGAGCATGCGCTCGTAGCGGGCGCCGGTACGGCCGTCCCAGGTGCGGCGGGCAGCAATCTTCGCCCCGCCGACGACGTAGGCGCCGTGGCGGACGACGATGCGGGCGGTGGTCTTGGTGTTGTCGTGGGTGACGGCCGTGCGGATGGCGCGGCCGGATCGCACCCACAGCGGCACCGGCCGTGCGGGCGCAGGGGCCGACACCACGGTGAGCACGGTCGGGGTGTCCCTGTCCGTCGCGGTGGCGGGCGGGGTGTGGTGCTTGTGCAGGTGCACGACGTTGTCGCTCATGCGGGAATCTCCTGAACTGCCCCCTGAGTCGGGGCGGAAGTGAGGGAAGGTGGGGTGTCGGCTCACGCGGCGGCAGCGGAGGGAACGAGGTGGGCGGCGAGGTGCTCGCGGCCGTACGCCTCGCGTTCGTCCTGCTCCAACGCCCGCTCGAACTCGCGGGCGTGACGGCGGGACTGACGCTCGATACCGAGGCGGTCACGCAGGTCAGCCACGATCCGCTCGCGGACGTTCTTGCGGCTGAACTGCATGACGTGCACCAGCTCATGCACGAGCGTCACGGCGAACTCGGCCGGCGTCGGGTGGCGGTCGGCGTTGATCAGGACCAGCGCGCTGCCGTCCGGGCGGGGGATGGCGGCGGCCTGGATGTTGCGGGCGGTCCGCTTGGCGTCGCGCTGCGCGCGCTGGAGGGCGCGTCGGTCGGCGCTGCCGGCGAGGGCGATGTCTGCGGCGGTCATCAGGTCGGCCATGCCGCGTTCGTTGGTCAGGATGACCTCGACGTCGCACATCGTGCCGGGTACCGACCGGTTCACCAGCCGTGCGGCCTGCTCGGTCAGCCGCTTCGCGGTGCGCAGGGTCGAGCCGTAGCCGGGGATCTTGTGCGTCGACGTGGTGGTCTTCACGGAGTCTCCGTTCCGGTACTGCCGGGCGCGGACAGGGAGGTGTCGGGGTAGGCGCAGGGCGCGCACATGCCGAGCGAGGCGGGGATGACGTATCCGGCATCCCGCTGGCACTGGGGACAGGTGCGGCGGGCGGCGTTGGCCTTGGCCAGAGCCGCCCATTTCGCGGCCGTCATGGGCCGCACCGGTAGGGCGAGGTCGACGCGGTAGAGGTAGGCGACCAGGGGTTCGCGCCGTCGGCGGGGACGTTCGAGTTGAGCGGCCACGTCCTGACCACCGGGGCGCAAACCTTGGGCCCGGAGTTGGCGGCGGGTGGCGTATCCGTCCGGGGCGAGGCGCCACCGGAACACCGGCAGCGCCGCCATCAGGCGACGCGCTTCCAGGAAGCCCTGAGCCGGACCTCGGACGCGGAGTGACCGGCCGCCCGGAAGCGGGCGGCCATCTCGCGGTAGGACAGGGCCGGGTCCTCGCTGGTACGGATGGCGTCGACCACGGCGTCCAGCGCGTCATCCGTGAGCGCCGGGCCCGACTCCAGTGCGGGAACCTGCTCGGTGGGCCCCCACACCGGGAGCTCCCAGCGGGGCGTGACACCGGGCGTGACCCGGTGCGTCACGCTGGTCAGCGCCCGCCCTGTCTCCTCACCGGCACGCGCCTTCTCCAGGGTCGACCACGCCCCCGCGAGGGTGTCAGCGGTCCTGGCCTGGACACGGGCCACGCGGGCGCCGGCCTCGGTCACGGCCGTCAACCGCGTCTCCTCAGTCGCCGCTTCCGCCCGCAGCCGGGCGCGGGCCACCGCCGCCTCATCGCGGGCCTCCTGCTGAATTCCCCGGATCGCTCCCAGCGCCGCCGGGGTGAGCGCGGTGCGCTCCCACAGCCCGTGCACCAGCCACAGCGCTTTGGCCGCGACCGGCAGCCAGGCCACGGCCAGCCACGCGCCGGCGGAGTGATCGGCGGTGAGCGCGTGCGCCACCAACACGCCCGTGGCGATCAGGCCGAACGACCAGCCGACGGCGGTGACCGCGTTGCTGTGGTCGCCCTGCGCCGCGAGGCGGCGCTCGTAGGCGAGGGTGGCCAGCCATCCGCCGTCGATCCCGAGTCCGACGACCACGGCCACCGGCCATGGCACGGCCGTGCCCAGCCACATCACCACCACGGCCAGAGTGAGGACCATGGACACGGCCGTCATCGCGACGGCGGGCAGAACGGTCTTGGCGTTCATGCCGCACCCCCGTCCGCAGCCGGCACGTCGGTGTAGCCGTGCAGGTGGACCACTGCGCCCGCGTAGTCGGTGGACGCCTTCAGCACGCGCGTCATGCCGTCGCCCTGCACCCCGTGCGTCACCTTCTCCGGCGGCACGGCCAGGGCTTCCCGCCACGCTTCGAATGCGTCCAGACCCTCGTGGAAGCGCAGGGTCAGCCGGTCGGGGTAGATGCGGGAAAGGTCGACGTCCGGGGCGGGCAGATGCCCGAAGTCAGCGACCAGCAGTCGCAGCGCACGCAGGGGTACGGCCAGGCCGTCCAGCGTCAGCGGCTCGTTCACGCCGCACCCCCGGGCAGGCTCGCGCCGGCGGTGCGGTTGGCCAGGTCCACCCGGGCGGCCAGCGCCCGGCGGCGGGCCCGGCGGATGCGGCGGGCGTCCAGCTCGGTCGGCGTGCGGTCGAGGGTGATGATGTGCGCGTCCAGCAGGTCGACGTCCGCGAGGATCAGCGGCATCTCCTGCTCGATCGCGTCCAGTTCCGCGTCCGTGGGTTCGATCCAGTCGGCGAACGCGGTAACAGCGTCCTGAACAGTGACGATGTGGCTCATTGGGTCGTGTTCCTCTCGAAGGGTGGAACGGCCCGAACAGCGGCTCCCGGGAGGCACCCCGGGAGCCGCGCGCCGTTGAAGTCGGGAATCCGGCTCCCCACACCCCGCCCGTACGGCGCCGCGCTACACACGCGCCGGACGGGCGAGGGAGGCAACCGGCCGCAGCGGCGCTGCGGAGATTGGGTCGCGCTGTACCTCACGCGGGAGACCCGCGTGGTCGCCTACTTGGCCGAGGAGAGGCGACGTGATCCCCATTCAGTTTTCAAAGAACGCCCAGTTCAGGGACCTACGAGGTTCCGTAGGCAGCCCCTGTCCGGCATAAGGACTGACTCGTCGGTGTTGGTGGTGTTGTACCAACAACCAACTGCCTTGAGTTTGACCACAGTTGTTGGGTCGGTCAAGCCAGAGGGCGTATGTTGTTGGCACAAGTCAGCCAACTGTCGGGGAGGAACCGTGAGGGAGCAACGCCCGAGGTATCACCGCATCGCTGATGACCTGCGAGGACAGATCGAGCGAGGGGAGCTTGAACCCGGTGAACAGCTCCCGACTGAGTTCGAGTTGGTGGAGCGCTACGAGGCCAGTCGGAATACGGTCCGGCTCGCCCTGCGGCGCCTGACCGAAGAAGGGCTCATCATTGCTGGTCAGGGGCGGGGTAGCTTCGTTCGCCGCAGCCTCACGCCAGCGGTCTGGGACTGGTCGGTTCTGGAGTCTCGCGCCCGGCATCAGACGGACAAGCAGGGTGACCAGTGGGCCAGCATCGTGGCCGAAAGTGGTCGCCAACCACGGCAGGAAGTCCGTGTATCCATCCGGCGACCGCCGGCGGAGGTCGCTGAGCGGCTGGAGTTGGATCCCGAGACAGGCATCACCGTTGTGCGGGAGCGGGTCCGCATAGTCGACCATGACCCTTACGCCTTGGCTGACTCCTACTTCCCTGAGGAGTTGGTTCGTGGCACGCCCTTGATGCTGCCTGAGGACGTGTCAGCGCCGGGCGGTGTGCTGGCGAGCGTCGGGCTCATCCAGGCTCGTTATCGAGATGAGATCACCGTGCGGATGCCGACTCGTGCCGAGATCGAGAAGCTGTCCCTGCCCGCTGCCACGCCTGTGGCTGTGCACATGCGTACGGGCTACGACGAAAACAACCGTCCCCTACGAGTAATGATCACAGTCCTTCCGGGAGACCGTCATGTCATCAGGTACGACGTATCCGCCGAATAGCCCCGTCTCCCAGGAGCCGACGCGTGTGAAAGCGCTCAGCAGCATTGATCCAACGTTGCCCGACGACCGGGAGCCAAAGGAGGTTTGGTACACCTCTTATGGCTCAAACATGCACCTTGATCGTCTTGCCTGTTACATCCGGGGCGGTCGTCCGCTGGGTGCGACCAGGGAGTATCCCGGTTGCAGAAACCCGGTAATGCCTCCCCGGTCACTCGCGGTTGAGCTTTCCGGCGCGATGTACTTCGCCACCGAGTCGCCAGTGTGGGGAGGCGGAAGAGCCTTCTACGATCCCGAGGGGTCAGGCCGCGTGTTGGCTAGGGCACACCTGGTGACTACTGAGCAGTTCTCGGACATCGCTGCTCAAGAGATGTACAGGGAGCCGGGGACGAACCTGAAGCTTGGCGAGGCTCTGGAACACGGGCGCGCCGTTTTGGGCGAGGGACGCTATGAGACGTTGGTTTGCGTAGGCCAGATTGACGGCTTGCCTGTTCTAACCTTCACTGCCCCCTGGGGAATGAACGACGTGCCATGGATTCCGCCTTCGCTGCCCTATGTGGAGTTCCTCGCCTCGGGGCTATTGTCGGCTGGCACTTGGGATGTGGATGCGATTGCCGAGTACGTCGCAGCCTGTCCAGGGGCGTCCGGCCATTGGTCCGAGCAGGATATTGCCGCCCTCCTCACGGGTGACTCCTGAGGACGGCTACGACGCGCCCTGACGGCAACACCTGACGGCAACACGGGTGCACGTTGCCGTATCGCGAGGAGCGGCCGTGGACCCTACATAGCGGGCCGGAACGCCAACATCCCTGTCACGCGATCGCTGGTGGGAACTTGTAAAGCGAAGGTCGTCGGTTCGAATCCGACAGGGGGCTCTTCTCCTGAGCAGCACAAACGCCCCGGCCGATGATCGGTCCGGGGCGTTCGACATCTACGGGGGACATCAACCGCGGCGGTCTGTTGCGGTGCGAGGATCACCGGCTTCCAGAGCAGAAATGACGGCCGCAGCGTCGCCGTCGTACGTGAGGAGCCGAGTGCGGTACCGCTGGAGGTCGCCCTCACTCCTGCGCAGGTGGCCTCTCCGCTCGCCCACATCCCGTACGACCAGAGCCTCGCCGAGACTGCCCGGCGGGCCGGCCGGCGCGGAACTGTTCCGCTGACACTTGTGCAACCCGGCGACCGTTCTGGTCGGCTTGCTCAGCGCTGATCCGTCGCTGTGGCCGGGGCGGTGGGCGATCACCTTGACGGTGATCTTCTTGCCCTTCTGGGCCGACTTCAGGACCAGCGAGGACTTGGTGGCCCCGCTGATGGCCTTGCCGTTCGCGTACCAGCGGTACGAGTACGACGTCGCGTCTTCTTCAGCGTCGTCCCGCCACCCGGTCCGCCAGTCGTGCCAGTCGGGACGACTCGGCGCTGTGCGTGGTGTGTTCGTGGCGGTCGGCGGTGCGGTAGGTGGCGTACATGCCGTGGACGCCCAGCCAGCGCAGCGGCTCCGGTTCCCACTTGCGGACCTTGTGATCGACCCACGGCAGGTCCGTCAGGTCCGTGCGGGTGCCCTGGCCGGAGTCGAGTTGGACCAGGTCGCGCAGGGTGCGGGCGGCGAGGTTGGCGGTGGCGACGCCGGAGCCGACGTAGCCGCCCGCCCAGCCGAGGCCCGTGGCGCGGTCCAGGGTGACCGTGGCGCACCAGTCGCGGGGTACGCCGAGCACGCCGGACCAGGCGTGTGTGATGCCGACGCCGGTCAGGGACGGGAAGAAGCGTTCCAGGATCTCCCGCAGTGCCGCGATCGTCGTTTCCTGGGTGCGGCCGTCGTTGTCGGTGCGGGAGCCGAAGCGGTACGGCACTCCGCGGCCGCCGAGTGCGATCCGGCCGTCGGCGGTGCGCTGGGCGTACATGTAGGCGTGCGCCATGTCGCCGAGCGTCTCGCGGCCCGCCCAGCCCACCGCCTCCCACTGCTCCTCGGTGAGCGGCTCGGTCGCGATCATGGAGGAGTTCATGGGCAGCCAGGTGCGCTTCTGGCCCTTCAGGGACGCCGTGAATCCCTCCGTGCAGCGCAGGACGTAGGGCGCGCGGACCGTGCCGTACGGGGTGACCGCGTGCTTCGGGCGGATCTCCGTCACCGGGGTCGACTCGTGGATGGTCACGCCCAGGGACTCGACGGTCCGTGCGAGGCCGGTCACCAGCTTCACCGGGTGGATGCGGGCTCCGTGCGGGGTCCAGGAGGAGCCGACCGCGCCGGCCACCCTGATCCGCTCGGCGGTCTCGCGGGCGCCGTACAGCTCGCGGTCCTTCTCGCCGTACGACAGCTCGTGCTCGTGGAAGGCCTTCAGGCGGGCCAGCTGGGCCGGGGTGCAGGCGACTTCGAGGACGCCGCCCTTGTGGACGTCGGCCTCGACGCCCTCCTCCCGGGCGGCCCTGATGACCTCGTCGACGGTGTCGTTCATGGCCCGCTGGAGGCGTACGGCGGCCTCGTGGCCGTGCACGCGCGCGTACCGGTCGCGGCCCGCGATGCCGTTGTAGAGCCAGCCGCCGTTGCGGCCGGAGGCGCCGTAGCCGCAGAACTTCTGCTCCAGGACGGTGATCCGGAGGAAGGGCGCGGCCTTCTTCAGGTAGTACGCCGTCCACAGTCCCGTGTAGCCGCCGCCGACGATCACGACGTCCGCGGACGCGTCGCCGGAGAGGGGCTCCCTGGGGGCGGGGAAGCTTTCCTGGGCGTACCAGAAGGAGACGCCGCCGTTCACGACGCTGCTGGGCGAGCTGCTCATGGCCGCGACGTTAACCCGCGCGCGCGGGGATGTCTCCTTCGGATTTCGTCGTTGTGGCGGGCCGGAGGTGGGGAAATTGGGTCGAGCACGCGCGCGTACGCCCATAGGGTCCCGTATGTGATCGAGATTCCGGAGGAACTGGCGGCGTCTCAGGCGTTGTACAACGGCGAGCAGGGCCGCGCCTTCATCGCCGGGCTGCCGGAGCTGGCGGCCTGCTTCCTGGACCGCTGGGAGCTGCGGATCGACGGGCCGTCGATGTACGGCGTGTGCGCGCTGGTCCTGCCGGTCGTGCGAGCCGACGGCACGCGCGCGGCGCTGAAGTTGCAGCTGCTCGACGACGAGAGCGAGGGCGAGCCGGTCGCCCTGCGCGTGTGGGACGGCGAGGGGGCGGTACGGCTGCTGGACCACGACCCGGAGACCTGCGCGCTGCTCCTCGAACGCCTCGACCCCGCCCGGATGCTGTCCCACGTGCCCGACTCCCGTGAGGCCGTGCTGGTCATCGCCCGTCTGCTGGGCCGTCTGACCTCCGTACCGGCCCCTGAGGGCATGCGCGGGCTCGGCGACATCGCGCGGGCGATGCTGGAGCAGACGCCGTGGGCGCTTCGGCGGGTCCCGGCCCCGGAGGCCCGCCGTCTGCTCTCCGACTGCGCCGCCGCCGTACGGGAGGTCGTGGACGAGCCGGGGGACCGGCTCCTGCACTGGGACCTGCACTTCGAGAACGTCCTCGCCTCCGACCGCGCCCCCTGGCTCGCCATCGACCCCAAGCCCCTCGCCGGTGACCCCGGCTTCGACCTGCTGCCCGCCATCGACAACCGCTTCGACGCGGACGAGGTCCGCTGGCGGTTCGACGCCATGACGGACGTACTGGGGCTGGAACGCGCGCGTGCACGCGCCTGGACCCTCGCGCGCGTGCTGCAGAACTGCCTGTGGGAGATCGAGGACGGCCGGCCGGTGGAGGACGAGCAGCTGGAGATCGCCCGGCGGCTGCGAGCTAGCCTGCCGGCATGATCCGTACCGCCACACCCGACGACATCCCCCTCATCCACACGCTGGTGCGCGAGCTCGCCGAGTACGAGAAGGCTCCCCAGGAGGCGAGGGCCACGCAGGAGCAGCTGCGGGAGGCCCTCTTCGGTGAGCGCCCCGCCGCGTACGCGCACATCGCCACCGACGACGTCACCGGGGAGGGCGTCGGCTTCGCGCTGTGGTTCCTCAACTTCTCCACCTGGCGCGGAGTGCACGGCATCTACCTGGAGGACCTGTACGTACGCCCACGCGCGCGGGGCGGCGGTCACGGCAAGGCACTGCTGCGGGAGCTGGCACGGATCTGTGTGGAGCGCGGCTACGAGCGCCTGGAGTGGTCGGTACTGAACTGGAACCGGCCCGCGATCGACTTCTACGAGTTGCTGGGGGCGCGGCCCCAGGACGAGTGGACGGTGTACCGCCTGACGGACGGGCCGTTGGCCGCGCTGGGGGCAACACCCCGCCCGTCGGCCGAGCGTGGCGTCTAGGGCCTGTTGGCCGCGCGGCCGCCCTCCGGGCGACGAGGCCACTTTCGCAACAGGCCCTAGTAGTGCTTCGTTACGTCGAGTGATCTCGCCTGGTGGTGGGCATCTTCGTGGTGTGAAGCTGGGGGAAGTGGAACGGCTCCGCGGTGAGTTAGCAGAGTTCGTTGCCGATGTCTTGGGGTCGTTGCCGCGGCGGGATCAGCGGCGGTGGGGCGATTGTTATCTGCGGGGTCTGATGCTGGACGGCCGGCGGAAGTCGATCCAGCCGATGGCCGAGCGGCTGCCGGACGGCAACATGCAGGCCCTGCAGCAGTTCGTGAACCAGTCGCCGTGGGACCCGCTGCCGGTGCGGCGGCGGATCGCCCAGCGGTTGTGCGAGGCGATCCGCCCTGAGGTGTGGGTGGTCGACGATGTGTCGTTTCCCAAGTGCGGCACGGCGTCGGTCGGGGTGGCCCGGCAGTACTGCGGAGCGCTGGGCAAGCGGGCGAACTGCCAGGTCGCGGTCAGCGTCCACGCGGCCACCGACACAGCATCGTGCCCGTTGGAGTGGGAGCTGTTCCTGCCCCAGGAGTGGGCGCACGACGATGGTCGGCGGCAGCGCGCTGGGATACCCGTGGAGGTCGGGCATGTCTCCAAGACGCACCTGGCTCTGGGCCTGTTGGACCGGCTGGCCGGGCAGGGATTGGCGGTGCCGGTGATCGTGGCCGATGCCGGCTATGGCCGCAGCGTCTCCTTCCGGCTCGCACTGGAGGAACGCGCCTGGACCTACGTCATGGCCGTCGACCCGAAGGAGATCGCGCGGCCTGCCGACGCCGAGCCGTATCAGCCGGCTTATGGCGGGCTGGGACCACCGACCCTGCCCCGCTACCGCGAGAAGCCCTGCCCGTTGCCCGGCCTCGTTGATGAAACCGCCGTGTTCGAGGAGGTCACCTGGAGGCAGGGCAGCAAGGGGGCGATGACCTCGCACTTCGCGGTGCTTCCGGTGCGGCCCTCGGGCAAGGAGGCCTGCCGCACCGCCCAGGAACAGGCCGGGGGACGCAGCCGGTGGGACGGTGTGCTGCCGCTGCGGACCCTGCTGGTCGAACGGCCCGAAGAAGCCGACGAGCCGACCGGCTACTGGATGACCAACCTGCCCGCCACCACTCCGATCGCCGACCTGGTGCGGTGGGCCAAGATGCGCTGGCGGATCGAGCACGACTACCGCGAACTCAAACACGGCCTGGGCCTGGACCACTTCGAAGGCCGCACCTGGCGCGGCTGGCACCACCACGTCACCCTCGTCACCGCCGCCCAGGCCTTCCTCACCCTCAGGCGGCTCGACCCAAAAGCCCAAGCGCCGGCCTGACCCTCTACCAGGTCCTTGGTGCCCTTCAGGACCTGCTGAGGTGCTGGACCGGCACCTGCACCACCTGCGGCCGCCCCCTCACCACACCCCGAAGCAGAGCCAGAACCTAACGAAGCACTACTAGCGGGCCGCCTCGGGAAGCGGCGCCTTCGTCGGTGCGCCGTGTTTCGGGGCCCTCGCCGTGACCAGTAGGGCCGTGACCAGGGCGGCCACGAGCATGAGGCCGGCGGCGCACCAGTTGGCGACCGTGTAGCCGTGGACGAAGGCCTCGCGGGTCACCTCCGCGGGCCAGGCGGAGTCGGTGAGGTGGGCGGCGAGGAAGCCGGCGGTGCTGGTGTTGGCGATGGTGTTCAGCAGGGCCGTACCGATGGAGCCGCCCACCTGCTGCGAGGTGTTGAGGGTCGCCGAGGTGACGCCCGAGTCCTGCGGGGCGACACCGGCCGTCACCGTGGCGAACACCGGCATGTAGGTCAGGCCCATCCCGAAGCCCGCCAGGATCAGGCCGGGGAGGATGTCGGTGGTGTACGAGGAGTCCACGGTGAGCCGGGTGAGCATCACCATTCCGGTCGCGGACAGGACCATGCCGGGGGCCATCAGGGTGCGCGGCGGGACGTGCTGCAGCAGACGGCCCGCGATCTGGGTGGAGCCGATGACGGTCGCGGCCGTGACGGGGACGAAGGCCAGACCGGTCCGCGCCGGCGAGTACCCCAGGACGACCTGGAAGTAGTAGGTCATGAAGAGGAACAGGCCGAACATGCCCATGATCGCCAGCATCATCGTCAGGAAGCAGCCCGCGCGGTCGCGGTCCTTGATGATGTGCAGCGGGAGCAGCGGCAGGGGCGCCCTGGCCTGCCACCACACGAAGGCCACCAGTAGTGCGACGCCTCCCGCGAGCAGGCCGAGGACCAGCGTGTCGGTCCAGCCGCGGGACTCGGCCTCGCTGAAGCCGTAGACGATCGGGACCAGGCCGCCGCAGCCGAGCAGCACGCCGGGCACGTCGAGGCGGGCGCCCGGCCGGCCCGGCCGGTCGCGCAGGACGACGAAGGCGCCGATCAGCGCGAGGATCGCGATGGGGGTGTTGACGTACAGGCACCAGCGCCAGTTGAGGTACTCGGTGAGCAACCCGCCGACGATGAAGCCCGTGGCGGAGCCGCTGCCTGCCAGGGCCCCGAAGATACCGAAGGCCTTGCCGCGCTCCCTGGGGTCGGTGAACGTCGTGGCGAGCAGGCTCAGCGCGGACGGAGCGAGCACGGCGGCGAACGCGCCCTGCAGCGCGCGGGCGCCGAACAGCATCCCCGGGCCGACGGCGGCGCCGCCCAGCGCGGAGGCGCCTGCGAAGCCGATCAGCCCGATGACGAAGGTCCGTTTACGGCCCACCAGATCGGCGATCCGGCCGCCGAGCAACAGCAGACCGCCGAAGGCGACGGTGTACGCGGTGATCACCCATTGGCGGTTGCTGTCGGACATCCCCAGCTCGTCCTGGGCGGACGGCAGCGCGATGTTCACGATGGTCGAGTCGAGGACGACCATCAGCTGGGCGAGGGCGATCACCACCAGCCCCCACCAGCGGTGGGGGTCGGCAGCCGCAGAAGCCCCGGGGGCACCAGTCCTAGGCACGGTCATCCGGACAGAAGACCACGAATCCGGGCGTACTGTACGGCATGCCACGCCCCACCTGGTCAGGTCTTTACGGTGCGGGCTCTTCCGGTCAGGGCTCCAGGACCACCTTGCCGGTCGTGCCGCGGTTCTCCAGCTCGCGGTGCGCGGCCGCGGCCTCGGTGAGCGGGAAGCGGTGCACGGCGGGGGTCAGCCGGCCCGCGGCGGCCTCGGTGAGGGACCGGAGTTCCAGGGTGCGCATCGGGTTCGGGCCGCCCGCCTTCTGCAGCATCACCGGGCCCAGGACCTGCACGGTGACGCCCTCGACAACGAGCGGCTCGCCGCCCTGGATGCCCTCGGCGGACCAGCCGAAGACGATGTGCCTGCCGCCGGGGGCGAGCATGCCGACGGCCGTGCGGGCGGTGTCGCCGCCGACCCCGTCGTACACGATCGTGACCTTGCCGTCGTACGCCCGGACCTTCTCCGGCCAGGAGGGGTCCCGGTAGTCGACGGCCAGGTCGGCGCCGTTCGCGGCCACCCGCGCCGTCTTCTCCGGGCCGCCGGCCAGGCCGATGACGGTGGCGCCCGCGTTCTTGGCGTACTGCACGAGGAGGGTGCCGATACCGCCGGCCGCGGCCGGGATCACGACCACGTCACCCGGGCCCGGCTCGGCGAACTGCACGATCCCCATCGTCGTCCGCCCCGTGCCGATCATGGCCACGGCCTCGGCGAAGTCGAGGCCCGCGGGGACCTCGTGCAGGCGGTCGGCGTCGGTGACGGCGAGTTCGGCGTAGCCGCCGGGGACGAAGCCGAGGTGGGCGACGACCCGCTTGCCGAGCCACGCCTCGTCCGTGCCCTCCCCGAGCGACTCGACGACTCCGGCGACCTCGCGGCCGGGAATGGTGGGCAGGTCGGGCGCGGGGCCGGGGCCCGGGTGGCCGGCGCGGATGGCCGTGTCGAGCAGGTGTACGCCGGCGGCGGCGACGGCGATACGCACCTGGCCGGGGGCGGGTACGGGATCCTCGACCTCCTCCGGAGTGAGGTTCTCGGCGGGGCCGAAGGCGTGGAGGCGGATGGCGAGCATGGGGTCCCCCCGTGGTTGGCGGTTGTCTGGCTGCCTGGCTGTGTTTCCACCCTCACTGTTCAACCTCAAGCGCGCTTGAGGTCAAGCACGCGCCTGCCACCCAGGGCCAGCGATACGGCGGTCAGCGCGCTGTTGAAGGACACCTCCGACAGGACACCGGGCGCGGCGACCTGGTCGCCGGCCAGGTACACGCCGTCGCCACGGTCCACGGCGGGCCGGTCACGCCAGGTAGTACCGGGCAGGTCGACGGCGCCCGTACGGCCGCCCGCGATCGCCTCGCGCCGCCAGGTGACGCGGTCGCGCCAGCCGTCGAACCCGAGATCGAGCAGCTGCTCGGCGCGGGCCATGCCGTCGGCGCGGGACTCGTGCGGGGCGATCGGGATCTGGCCCTGGATGAGCTGCTCGCCGGCCGGGGCGAGGGTGCGGTCCTGCGCCGTGAAGCGTTCGAGCCAGCCGGGCGCGTCCAGGTCGGAGACGATGAAGGCGTCGCCGCGCCGGGTGCGTACGGCCAGGTCGATCAGGGCCGTACGACCGCTCGGCCAGGTCAGCGAGTCGTCGCCGAGGAGACGGCGGGCGGCGTCGAGGGAGGTGGCGACGATGACGGGCGTGTCGGTGGGGAGGGTGTCGACGCGGGACAGGGTCTCGATGCGGACGCCGAGGTTCCAGGCGCGGGCGGCCATCCGGTCGACGACGCTTGCCCAGCCCCCGCGCGGATAGTGCGCCTCCGGCGGCAACTTGGTGGACCGGCGCAGCCGTTCCTGCACGAACGCGGCGGACAGGATGCCGGGGTCGTGGTGGAAGAGGGCCACGGCGGAGTAGTGCGCGGCGGCCCGTGCGCCCTCCTCGCCCGCCTGTTCGGTGGCCCAGGTCAGGAAGTCGATGTCGACAGGGGCCTGTCGGGCGGCGCGGCGCAGCAGCTTGAGCATGGCGAAGGGCGGGGTGCGGCGCAGGACGCCCTGGTGGCGCAGCCGCAGCCGGGCGGCCTCCAGGGGCGGGACGGGGGCGAGGGGGCCGATCAGGTCGCGCTGCGTCAGCCAGGTCCAGTGCGGGCCGCCGTTGTACAGGGCGTGCGGGCCCTCGTTCGTCCGGTACGGGCCGTCGGCGGTGCGCGCCCGGCCGCCGAGGGTGTGGTGGGCTTCGTGGACGGTGACCTTGGCGCCCGCTTCGGCTGCGGCGATGGCGGCGGTGAGGCCGGCGAAGCCGCCGCCGATGACGGTGAGGTGGGGCATGGGGTCGGTCTCCTTTGGCTCGGGTTCGTGGCTCGGGTTCGTGGCTCGGGTTCGTGGCTCGGGTTCGCCTGGGTTGCGGTTTCTGGGAGTACGACTCCGTGCGGGCCCCGAATGTGACATCGAGTGCCGGATCCGGGTCCTCGACGATTGAGATATCGGCGTCTTCGCAGGTCAGGGCGATTGTCAGTGGTGCCGTGCAGCATGGGGGCATGGCGAGGCGAGCGGCGGGCGGTGTGAGGGCGGCACGGCGACCGGAGGTGCGGCTGCCGGAGTTGGCGGAGTACGGAGGGGGTGGTCTGGAGCCGGACGGGGACTACGACGGGCTGGAGTTCCGGGATGCGGAGCTGGCGGGACAGGACGGCGGCGGCGCCCGCTTCATGGACTGCGCGTTGACGGGGTGCGCGCTGGACGAGACGCGGCTGCACCGGGCGCGCTTGTTGGACTCGGTCCTCACCGCCCCGCGCGGAGTGGGCACGAACCTGTCCGAGGCGACCCTGCGCGACGTCGAACTGCGCGACGCCCGCCTGGGCGGTACGCAACTGCACGGTGCCGCACTGGAACGCGTCCTGATCCGGGGCGGCAAGCTCGACTACCTGAACCTTCGGGGGGCTCGGCTGAAGGACGTGGTCTTCGACGGATGCGTGCTGGTGGAACCGGACTTCGGGGGCGCGTCGCTGGAGCGCGTCGAGTTCACGGACTGCGCGCTGAAGGGGGCGGACTTCAGCGGGGCGACTCTGGCGGACGTGGACCTGCGGGGCGCGGCTCCCCTGGAGATCACGCGCGGGGTCGACCGGCTGTCGGGGGCGGTGATCAGCACGGGGCAGTTGGTGGAGCTGGCGCCGGTGTTGGCAGGGGCGTTGGGGATCAGGGTGGAAGGGGGGTGACCGTGACTGCTTGAGCGAGGGCGACTGCTTGTGCGAGGGCGACTGCTTGTGCGAGGGCGACTGCTTGTGCGAGGGCGACTGCTTGTGCGAGGGCGACTGCTTGAGCGAGGGCGACTGCTTGAGCGCCCGTAACCGCCCCACCGCGTCACGGCACTCGCGGGAACCGCGCCTGAAGCGACCAGATCGCCGGATTCTCCGCCAGGTCCTCGTGCAGGTCGCACAGGTCGGCGATCAGATCGTGCAGGAAGTCCCGGGCCTCGCGGCGGAGCTCGGTGTGGGAGAACGTGAGCGGGGGCTCCTCGGCCGGCTGCCAGTCGGACTCGATGTCGACCCAGCCGAAGCGGCGCTCGAAGAGCAGGCGGTCGGTGGACTCGGTGAAGTCCAGCTCCGCGTGCTGGGGGCGGGCGGCGCGGGAGCCCGCCGGGTCGCGGTCCAGCCGCTCGACGATGTCGCACAGCGCCCACGCCAAGTCGAGCACCGGCACCCATCCCCAGGCTGTGGACAGCTCCCGGTCCTTCTCGGTGTCGGCGAGATAGACGTCACCGCAGAACAGGTCGTGCCGCAGGGCGTGCACGTCAGCGCGGCGGTAGTCGGTCTGGGGCGGGTCCGGGAAGCGGTTGGAGAGGGCGTAGCCGATGTCGAGCACGTACGCGATGGTGTCATGCCCCTCGTAGGATCACTGACGTGTCCCGTTTCGCACCGGTTGTCCCCGCCGCGGCCCTGCTCGCGCTTGCCCTGACCGCATGCTCGAGCAGCGGCGTCGACGGCACGCCGGGCGGATCCGGGGTACGCGACCCGTACTTCCCGAAGGCCGGCAACGGCGGCTATGACGCCACCCACTACGACCTGACCCTGTCCTACACCCCCGGCGCCCGCCCCCTCACCGCCCGCGCGACGATCACCGCTCGCGCCACCCAGGACCTGTCCGCCTTCAACCTCGACCTCCAGGGACTCGACGTCGAGAAGGTCACCGTCGACGGCACCACCGCCCGCTTCAACCGCGCAGGCCAGGAGCTGACCGTCCGCCCCCGTGACGACCTCGCCGAGGGCCGCACCTTCCGCGTGACGGTCCGCTACTCCGGCACCCCGGCCACCATCACCGACCCCGACGGCTCGGAGGAGGGCTGGTTGCCCACCGACGACGGCGCGCTGACCCTGGGCCAGCCGGTCGGTTCGATGGCGTGGTACCCCGGCAACCACCACCCCTCCGACAAGGCGACGTACGACATCAAGGTCACCGTGCCGCGGGGCCTGCGGGCCGTGTCGAACGGGGAGTTGCGCACCGAGAGCACCACCGGCGGCCGTACCACCACCTCCTGGCACACCGCCCAACCCATGGCGAGCTACCTCGCCACCCTCGCCATCGGCCGCTACGAGATCAGCCGCACGGCGACCCCGGACCGCCTGCCCGTGTACACCGCCGTCGACCCGACCGAGGCCGACGCCAGTCGCAGGGTCCTGGCCCGGCTCCCCGAGGTCATCGACTGGGCGGAGGGCCTCTTCGGCCCGTATCCCTTCACCACCGCGGGCGCGATCGTCGAGCGCCCGGGCGACTTCGGCTACGCCCTGGAGACCCAGACCCGCCCTGTCTTCCCCGGCGCCCCCAATATGGACCTCCTCGTCCACGAACTGGCCCACCAGTGGTACGGCAACTCCGTCACCCCCGAGTCCTGGCAGGACATGTGGCTCAACGAGTCCTTCGCGACGTACGCGGAGTGGCTGTGGGCGGAGGACCACGGCGGCGACACCGCCCAGCAGATCTTCGACGAGCTCTACGCCGGCACCCACTACCCCCTGCCCGAGGACAACAGGGCCGTCTGGTCCTTCCCTCCCGGTGATCCTCCCGACGCCGCCCGCATCTCCGGTCCTCCCGTCTACGACCGCGGCGCGATGGTCCTGCACAGGATCCGTCAGATCCTCGCCGACGACACCGCCTTCCGCGCCCTGCTGCGCGGCTGGGCCGGCACCCACCGGCACGGCAACGCGAGCACCGAGGACTTCACTACGTACGTCGAACGGCGAGCGCCGGACAAGGACTTCGACGGCGTCTGGGAGGACTGGCTGTACGGGGAGGGGAAGCCGGAGCGGCCCCGATGACGGCGAGGCGCGCGCCCCGTCGCACGCGCCGGGCCCCTCGATGCGGCGTCCGCGTCGAGGGGCCCGGCGTCAGGCTGCTGGAGTGGGCGTCGCTCAGACGTTCACACCGAAGTCCTGGGCGATGCCGACCAGGCCGGAGGCGTAGCCCTGGCCGACGGCGCGGAACTTCCACTCGGCGCCGTTGCGGTAGAGCTCGCCGAAGACCATGGCGGTCTCGGTGGCGGCGTCCTCCGACAGGTCGTAGCGGGCGATCTCGGTGCCGCCGGCCTGGTTGACGATGCGGATGTAGGCGTTGCGGACCTGGCCGAAGTTCTGCGAGCGGGACTCGGCGTCGTAGATCGAGACCGGGAAGACGATCTTGTCGATGTCGGCCGGGAGACCGGCCAGGTTGACGTTGATCGCCTCGTCGTCGCCCGCGCCCTCGCCGGTGCGGTTGTCACCGGTGTGGACGATCGTCTGGTCCGGCGTCTGCTTGTTGTTGAAGAACACGAAGTGCTGGTCCGTGTAGACCTTGCCCTGCGCGTTGACCGCGATCGCGGACGCGTCGAGGTCGAAGTCGGTGCCGGTGGTGGTGCGGACGTCCCAGCCGAGGCCCACGGTGACGGCGGTCAGGCCCGGAGCCTCCTTGGTGAGCGAGACGTTGCCACCCTTGGACAGGCTTACAGCCATGGTCGGGAGTTCCTTCCCTCGATGCGTGCGCTATGCGTGTGTGGTTGCTGAACCTACAGCTACCCCAATGAACGTCGAGGGTGGTGCCACGGGTTCCCCGCGCTTTACTTTCTTTACCCGGTTGCCGTGTCCGGCGATATTCGGATGACTCCCACGGCGTCCAGGCGGGAACATGTCAGCCATGGCCGGTCCTCACGTCATCCGTGGCTCCGTCTCGCTTCCCGAGGCCGAGCTCCAGTGGCGTTTCTCGCGTTCCTCCGGCCCGGGCGGCCAGCACGTCAACACCAGCGACACCAGCGTGGAGCTGCGGTTCGACCTCGCCGCCACCGAGGCCCTGCCCGAGGTGTGGAAGCGGCGCGCCCTGGAGCGGCTGGCGGGCCGGCTCGTCGACGGGGTCGTCACCGTACGTTCCTCCGAGCACCGGTCCCAGTGGCGCAACCGCGAGGCCGCCGCCGTACGCCTGGCCGCGCTCCTCGCCGAGGCCACCGCACCCCCGCCCAAGCCCCGCAGGCCGACCCGCATCCCGCGCGGTATCAACGAACGCCGGCTGCGGGAGAAGAAGCAGCGCTCCGAGACCAAGCGTGGGCGGACCGGTCGCGACTGGCAGTGACGGACGACCGGCGGCTCCCGCCGCTGCCACGCGTCACATGTGCCGCGCCCCGTCCGTCATAGTCCTGACGGCATCCACGACGAGGCTGGTGACGGGGCACATGAGTGAGCACGACTTCCTTGCCGAGCGCTTCGAGGCGCACCGCACGCACCTGCGCGCCGTCGCCTACCGCATGCTCGGTTCCCTGGCCGAGGCCGACGACGCCGTGCAGGAGGCCTGGTTCCGGCTGAGCCGCAGCGACACGCGGGAGGTCGACAACCTCGGCGGGTGGCTCACCACCGTCGTCGGGCGGGTCTGCCTCGACCTGCTTCGCTCCCGCAAGTCCCGTGCCGAGGAGTCGCTGGACCAGTCCCTGGACGCCGGCGCCACCGTCCCCGCCGCCACCGACCCCGAGCGCGACGCCCTCCTCGCCGACTCCGTCGGCGTCGCCCTGCTCGTCGTACTGGACACACTCACGCCCGCCGAACGGCTCGCCTTCGTGCTGCACGACATGTTCGCCGTGCCGTACGAGGAGGTCGCAGGCGTCGTCGGGCGGACGCCGACGGCGGCGCGGCAGCTGGCCAGCCGGGCGCGGCGGCGGGTGCGGGGCGCCCCGGCGCCGGACGCGGATCTCGCGCGGCAGCGGGAGGTCGTCGACGCCTTCCTGGCCGCCGCGCGGGCCGGTGACTTCGACGGGCTCCTTCAGGTGCTCGATCCGGATGTGGTCGCCCGCACGGAGGTCGGCGTGACCACCGGTGCGGCCGCGGTCGCCTCCGGCGCCACCCGCTTCGCGCACCTCGCGCGCGCCTCCCGGCTCGCTCTGGTCGACGGGGTGCCGGGCCTGGCGATGCTGTCCGACGACGGCCGGCGGCTGGTGCGGGTGCTGCGATTCACCTTCGTACAGGAGCGAATCGCCGTCATCGAGATCGTCACCGACGCGGCACGCCTGTCCCGGCTCGACGTCACCCTGCTCTGAGGAGCCTCACCCCAGGTGACGGTAGCGGCCCTTGAAGTACAACAAGGGGCCCCCGTCCGCACTCGGCAGCCGAGCCGTCAGTACCCGCCCGATCACCAGCGTGTGGTCCCCGGCCGTCACCCGCTGCTCGGTCCGGCACTCCAGGGTGGCCAGCGCGCCGCCCACCAGCGGCGCGCCGCTCGCCTCGCCGCGGACGTAGGGGATGTCCTCGAAGAGCAGCCGGTCGCTGATGCGGCCCTTCATGGCGAACCGGCCGGCGATGTGCCGCTGGCTCTCGGCGAGGACGGATACCGCCCACAGGGGCTGTTCGGCGAGCAGGTCGTCCATGCGGGCGCCCTCGCGCAGGCTGACCAGGACCAGGGGCGGGTCGAGGGAGACGGACATGAACGCCGTCGCCGTCATGCCGACGTCCTCGCCGCTCGGCGCCTGCGGGTCGTCGGGGTCGAGTGCCGGCTCGCGCGCGGTCACCAGAACCACCCCTGCGGCCAGCCGGGACATCGCGGCACGGAACTCGTCGTTGGTCACCCCCACAGCATGCCCAAGGGGCGATGCCGGGGACGGCTGGGCGGGCACGGTGACGGGCGGTGCGGATGCGTGTGTGTGTTGCACATACGAAACGCTAATCTCCGTGCGTGCGCGCCGCATCGGACCTCGGCCCGAAGGCGGTCCTAGGACCTGCGACGGACACTTGATGGGCATCCGCACAAATTTTGCGTTCGGTAAACGCACGGGAAAAACGCAGAAACTCCACTCAATTGTTCAGGTTTAGCTGTGACTTGAGTCACAAGGGGCATTAATTGTTGACCCTGTGTACCGAGTGGGCAGCGCGCTGTGATTCAGTGGCGGGAAGCTGTAGAAGCTGTAAGAGCACCACTGAGGCAAAGGGCGCCGAAGACAACCCTTGATTCGCTGCGAGGTCTCGGGGGGAGGGCGAGCATGGAGACCGAGTCGGAGCCGTATGTCCGCCTTGCGTCCCTGCGACAGCTGCACCAGGTCATGGCCGACATGAACACGGCCCGCAGCCTGGCGGACACATTGCAGACGGTCGCGGACGGGGTCGTCAGCGCCCTCGGCTACGAGCTGGCGTGCGTCAACCTCGTACGCCCCGACGGCGACCTGGTCGTCGCCGCCTTCTCCGGCAACCCCGCCGCCGAGGCGCTGATCACCGGCCGGGTCGGCTCCCGCGATTCCTGGGAGCGGCGGCTGAGCATGGGCGAGCAGTGGGGCGACCTCGTCTTCATACCGCACACCGAGGGCTGGGTCCTCGACGACGACGACGTCCCGCAGTGGTACACCGAGGGGCCCGCGCCGCGCTTCGAGGGCGAGTGGCACCCCTCCGACCGCCTCTTCGCCCCCATGTACGCGCCCGGTGCCCAGGGCGGCCCCGCCTCCGGCGAGCTGATCGGCGTCCTGTCCGTGGACCGGCCGCGCAACGGCCGGCGGCCGGGCGCGTGGGGCCGCGAGGCGCTCCAGATGTACGCGTTTCAGGCGGCCATCGCCATCAGCAACGCGCGTCTACGCGCGAATATGCAGCGCGCCCTGGTCCGGCTGGAACGCGAGCAGCAGGCCCTCAGGGCGAGCGAGGAGAGCTTCCGGCAGGCGTTCGAGTACGCCCCCTCCGGTATGGCCATCGCCGAGATGGGCGGCGACCAGCACGGCCGCATACTCCGCACCAACGACGCCCTGTGCCGCCTGCTCGGCCGCCCTGCCTCCGCGATGCGCCGCTACTCCTTCTCCGACCTGGTCCACCCCGAGGACATAGGCACGCTCCTGCGCACCTCCGCCGAGGGCGGCCGGGCCGAGCTGCGCCTCGGGCGCCGGGACGGCAGCTACGTGTGGGTGTCGCTGCGCAACTCCGTTGTCGCCGACGCCGCCGACGGCCCCCGCTTCCTGCTCACCCACGTCGAGGACATCGAGGAACGCAAGCGCCGCGAGCTCCAGCTCGCCCACCGCGCCTCCCACGACTCCCTCACCGGTCTGCCGAACTCCGCCGAGCTGCGCTCCCGCCTGGCCGCCCGGCTCTGCCAGCGCCCCCAGACCGGCTACCCCGGCGCCTTCGAATCCCAGGACACGGCCTTCGGCCACCCCGTCTACGACGCCGGCGGGCACGGCTTCGACTTCGTGCCGGGCGGCACGGACACGTACGACGTCTACGACCACCATGTGCACACGGTCGCCCCCGAGGGTGATCGTGACGACGGCACCAAGGGGCTCGCGGTGCTCTTCTGCGACCTCGACGGCTTCAAGTCGATCAACGACCGGTTCGGGCACAACGCGGGCGACACCGTGCTCATCGAGGTCGCCCGGCGGCTCAGCAACGGCGTCCGGGACGGCGACACGGTCGCCCGGCTCGGCGGCGACGAGTTCGTGATCCTCGCCGACGGGCTCGGCCGGGCCGACGCCCAGGATCTCGCCGTACGGCTGCGCAACGAGATCATCCAGCCGATCCGGGCCGAGGGGCGGGCCGTACGGGTCGGGGCCAGCTTCGGCATCGGCTGGGCGCACTGCGGGATGACGGCGGACGAGGTGTTGAAATCCGCCGACGAGCGGATGTACGTCGAGAAACGGTCTCGTCCCAAACAGCATCGGCGTGCGGGATGAACCCGGGTCTGCGGGATGATGCGATCCTGGTCACCCGTTTGGGTCATGGCGAACGGGTAGGCTCGCCATTCTCACCACACGTACCGCATCCGTTCCGCACCTGTTGAGGAGTACCTAGGGATGACGCCCGGCAACAACGGCGCGAGCACGCCCGAGGACGACGACCCGTTCGGCTATCTGTACGCCGACGGTCAGGCCAACGGCGCCCAGCCCCCGTCCGGCGGCTACGGCTACCCGAACTCGGTCAGCAGGGTGCGTACGGTCGGCGACCGGCCGTACGGCCAGCAGGCGTACGGCCAGCCGAACGTGCCGCAGCAGCAGGGCACGTACGGCCGGCCGAACGCGCACTACGCCGCACCCGAGACGTTCCCGGGCAGCGCGCCGACCACCCAGCAGCCGATGCCCGGTCACGGGTCCGGCGGCGGCCGGGGCCGCGGGCCCAACACCAAGGGCCTGCTGATCGGCGCGATCGCGGTGGTCGCCGCGGTCGTCATCGGCATCAGCGTGGCCATGCTGGGCGGCGACGACGACAAGAACGCGGGCGGCGACCAGCCCGCCACCACCCCGACCGCCGAGCAGAGCGCGGAGTCGACGCCGTCGGGGGAGAGCAGCGCGGAGAGCGAGGCCGAGCTGCCGACGATCGACGCCAAGGCCCTCCAGCTCGCGCCCGGCATGACGACCGCCTCCGACATCCCGGGCGCCCAGGCGGACGGCGGCGTCTACGTGACCGGCTTCAACGCCGTCGGCGCCTCGGCCACCTGGACCGTCAACGGCATCCCCGAGTCCGGCAAGTACACCCTGTACGTCGGCTACGGCGTGCCCGGCAAGGACGCCAACGCCACCCTCACGGTCAACGGCACCGCCTCGACCACGCCGGTCAACATGAAGAACTACGCGAAAGCCGCCGAGGGCGACTACGCCAAGGGCTGGACGCGCACCTACAACTACGTCGAGCTCAACAAGGGCACCAACACCATCAAGGTCTCCTGCGAGCAGGGCAACCAGTGCGACGCCAACCTCGACCAGATGTGGCTGGTCAAGGGCTGGGTCGAGTAGGGCGGCCGGGCTTCAGGCCGCGGTGACCTCCCCGGTCACCGCGACCCGCCCCAGCAGCTCCTCGTAGGTCCCCCGGTCGAACTCGCCCGCGACCGGGGCGTGCACCGTGGCCGTCGCCAGTGCGACCGCGCGGGTCAGGCGCTCCGGCCACGGGCGGCGCTCCACCAGCGCGGCCAGCAGGCCCGCCGTCGCGGAGTCACCTGCGCCCGTCGGGTTGCCGTGCACACGACCCGGCGGGGTGGCGCGCCAGGTGCCGTCCGGTGTGGCCGCCAGCAGGCCCTGAGGGCCCAGGGAGGCGACGACCGCGTGGGCACCCCGGCGACGGGCGGCGTGCGTGGCGCGCAACGGCTCGTGGGAGCCGGTGAGTTCGGCCAGCTCGTCGGCGTTGGGCTTGACGATGTCGGGGCGGGCGGCGACCCCGCGGCGCAGCGGCTCGCCGCTGGTGTCCAGCAGCACGGGCACACCGGCCGCGCGGGTGGTACGTATCAGGCCCGCGTACGCACCGACCGGCACGCCCGGTGGCAGGCTGCCGCACAGGGCGACCGCCGACGCCGACGCGAGCAGATCCTCGTAGGCCTCCTGGAAGGCGGACCACTCGGGCGGTGCGATCGCCGGGCCGGGCTCGTTGAGCTGGGTCGTGTCGCCGGTGCGCTCGTCGACCACGGCTATCGTGCGCCGGGTCGCGCCGCCGATCGGGACCAGCGCGTCGACCACGCCCGGCGTGGCCGTGAGCCGGTCCTGGACGGTCCGCCCGGTGGCGCCGCCGACGAACCCGGTGACCGTCACCTCGTGGCCGAGCGCGGCCAGCACACGGGCCACGTTGACGCCCTTGCCGCCGGGGCGTTCGGTCACGTCGGACACCCGGTGGGTGGCGTGGGGGCGCAGCGACCGTACGCGATACGTGATGTCGAGAGCGGTGTTCAGCGTGACCGTGAGGATCACCTGGGTCGACCTCCCCCGAGGGTTCGTTCTCGATTTCCGGAGGGTCGATCATGCCAAAGAGACGGCGGACCGCCCAGTCCCCGGGTCGGCCACCGTCTCCCTACTGGCGGCGAAATCAGGGCAGTTGGGGATCGACCACCCATTCGCCCTTGCGCATCACGCCCTTGAGGTCGAAGTTCGCGTCCAGCACGACGAGGTCGGCGTCCTTGCCGGGCTCCAGGGAGCCGATGCGGTCGGCCATGCCGAGCAGCCGCGCCGGGTTGGCGGACAGGGCCTTGACGACGTCCTCGACCGGGAGCCGGTCGACGGTCACCGCCCGCTTGAAGGCGCGGTCCTGGGTGAGCGTGGAGCCCGCGATCGAGCCGCCCTCCACCAGCCGGGCCACGCCCTCGCTGACCTCGACCTCCAGCGGGCCCAGCATGTAGCGGCCGTCGCCGAAACCGGCCGCGTCCATCGCGTCCGTGATGAACGCGACCCGCTCCGGGCCCGCGTGACGGAACGCCAGTTCCAGGGCGGCCGGATGCAGATGCGTACCGTCGTTGATCAGCTCGACCGTGACGCGCTCGTCCTGAAGGAGGGCGGCGATCGGGCCGGGGGCGCGGTGGCCGAGCGTGGGCATCGCGTTGAAGAGATGCGTGGCGACCGTCGCGCCCGCGTCGATCGCCTCGACCGTCTGCTCGTAGGTGGCGTCCGTGTGGCCCACCGCCGCGATCACGCCGTGCTCCACCAGCAGCCGCACCGACTCGATGCCGCCGGGGAGTTCGGTGGCCAGCGTCAGCATCCGGGCGTGGCCGCGTGCCGCGTCGATCAGCTTGCGCACCTGCGCCGGTTCCGGGTCGCGCAGCAGCTCCTCGGAGTGGGCGCCCTTGCGGCACGGCGAGATGAACGGGCCCTCGAAGTGGATGCCGGCGATCTCGCCCTGCTCGGCCAGCTCGGCGAGCAGGCCGGCGCGGTGGGTGAGGAAGTCCATGTCGCCGGTGACCGTGGAGGCGACGAGGGTGGTGGTGCCGTGGAGGCGGTGGGTGTGGATGCCGGCGAGTACGTCGTCCGCGGTGCCGGAGGTGAAGCTGGCGCCTCCTCCGCCGTGGTTGTGGATGTCCACGAAGCCGGGGACTACGTAGTGGCCGGTGAGGTCGATCACCTGGGCGTTTTCCGGAGCCTTGGCGGCGATGCGGGTGCCCTCGATGGCCACTCGGCCCCCGTCCACGACTCCCGTGGGGAGGGCTACGCGGGCACCTGTGAGGACCGTGACGTCGTGTGGCGTCTGCGGGCCGGTGGGGGTTGTTCGCGCCCCGCGGCGGAGCCGCATGTGAGCGCTGTCCCGCGCCCCTGGGTCGGCGGCCATCAGGTTGTTACCTCCGTACTGTCGGTCATGTCGACGAGATCCCAGGCCAGGAGGCCGGCGCCCAGGCAGCCGGCCGTGTCCCCCAGGGCCGCCGGGACGATGGACGGCAGCTTCTGGAAGGTGACGCGCTCGCGCACCGCGTCCCGCAGTGGTGTGAACAAGGTTTCTCCTGCCTCGGCCAACCCGCCACCGATGACCAGCGTGCGCGGGTCCAGCAGGGTGAGGGCGGTGACCAGGCCGTCGGCCAGGGCGTCGACGGCCTGCTGCCAGATCCGTGCGGCCCGAGGGTCGTCGGACTCGACCGCCTTCGCGCAGTCCGCCGCGTCGGCCGCGGCGTCGCCGGTCGCCGCGGCCCACGCCTCGCTGACCGCCGACGCCGACGCGAACCGCTCCAGGCAGCCCCGCTGGCCGCAGGGACAGGGGGTTCCTCCGGGGCGTACGACGACATGGCCGATCTCGCCCGCGAAGCCGTGCGCGCCCGACTCCACCCGGCCGTCGATGCCGATCGCGCCCGCTATGCCGGTGCCCAGCGCCACGAACAGGAAGCGGTCCGTGCCCCGGCCCGCGCCGATCCGGCCCTCGGCGAGGCCGCCGGTGCGCACGTCGTGGCCGAGGGCGACCGGGATGCCGTCGAGCCGCTCGGTGAGCAGCGTGCGCAGGGGTACGTCACGCCAGCCGAGGTTGGCCGCGTAGGCGGCGATGCCGTGCCGCTCGTCGACGATGCCGGGGACGGCGACTCCGGCGGCGCTCGCGGGGGCGCCGAGGTGCTGCTCGCCGTAGGCGCGGAGCTCGGCGGCGAAGTCGAGGATGCCGTCGACCACCGCCTCGGGCCCGCGCTCGCGGCCGGTCGCGCGGCGCGCCCGGTGCAGCAGGGCGCCGTCCGCCCCGACCAGGGCGGCCTTCATCCCGGTGCCGCCCACATCGAGGGCGATGACGTGTTTCACGGGAGACAGTGTGGCCCGAGGACCCGGAAGAGGTCTAGTCCACTTGCGTGGTGTAGACCTTAATCCGGAATTCGGACTGACATGAACAGGGTGGGACAGCGTGCAGCGGCGGCGCAGGACAGGAATGATCGCGGTGATGTCCGCACTGGGCATGACGGCGGTCCTCGGCGGCTGCGGCCTCACCGGAGGCTCCGACGACGTCACGCTCAGACTGGTCGCCGCGGACTACGGCGACAGCGCGGCGAACAGCTCCAAGAAGTACTGGGCGAAGCTGGTCGACGCCTACGAGGCCGACCACCCCGGCGTCCAGGTCGAGGTCAGCGTGTACTCCTGGAGCGACGTCGACCGTGAGGTCAAGGAGATGGTCGACGCCGGGAAGGCGCCCGACATGGCGCAGATCGGGGCGTACGCCGACTACGCGGCCGACGATCTGCTCTACTCCGCCGACGACCTGCTCTCCATACCCGTCCAGGCCGGCTTCTCCTCCGCGCTCGCGGGGGCGGGGCAGGTCAACGGGGTGCAGTACGGCATGCCGTTCGCCGCCTCCACCCGGCTGCTCTTCTACAACAAGAAGCTCTTCGACGAGGCCGGCGTCACCCCGCCGACCACCTGGGACCAGCTGGCCGACGCCGCCGAGGCGCTGAAGGCGGAGGGCGTGAAGTACCCGTACGCGCTGCCGCTCGGCTCGGAGGAGGCGCAGGCCGAGACCATGCAGTGGCTGCTCAGCGGGGGCGGCGGCTACACCGACGCGGTCGGCACGTACACCATCGACTCCGCGGAGAACGTCGAGACGTTCACCTGGCTGCGCGACGAGCTGGTCGGCGAGAAGCTCACCGGGCCGGTCGCGCCCGGCAGGCTCGACCGGGCCGACGCCTTCGCCGCGTTCGCCAAGGGCGAGGTCGGCATGCTGAACGGGCACCCGTCCCTGATGAAGATGGCCGAGAAGCAGGGCGTGGACTTCGGCATGGTGCCGATGCCCGGCGTGGACGGCGAGTCCAAGGCCACCATGGGCGTCGCCGACTGGATGCTCGCCTTCAAGCAGAACGGCCACAAGGAACAGGTCGGCGACTTCCTCGACTTCGTCTACAGCGAGGAGAACGTGCTCGACTTCTCCCGCGAGTACGACCTGCTGCCGGTCACCAACTCCGCCTCCGAGGTGATGAGCGCGGCGGCGGAGGACCGGGACCTCAAGCCCTTCCTGGACGAGCTCACGCTGTCCGAGCTCTACCCGGTCGGCAAGACGTCCTGGGCGTCGGTCAGCGCGGAGGTCAAGAAGCGGATCGGCTCCGCCGTGGAACCGGGCGGCAGCCCGGCGGCCATCCTGAACCAGCTGCAGTCGACGGCCACGACGGCGGAGAGCTCGGCGGCCGGGTAGGGGCCGGTGTCAGTGGCGGCGGCTACCGTGCACGGCATGGACCAGGAGCAGCTCGCCCGACGGGAACAGGACATCCTCGCCCTGGAGCGCCGTGGCCTCTCGGGCCCCGGCGCCAAGGAGCGCGCGATACGCGAGGAGCTGGGCCTGGCCCCGGTCCGCTACTACCAGCTGCTCAACGCCCTGCTCGACGACCCGCGGGCGCTGGCGCACGACCCGGTGACGGTGAACCGGCTGCGGCGGATACGGGAGCGGCGACGGGCGGAACGGTAGGGCCTGGCATTCCCGGTGGATAGGGTCGCCGTATGGGCAGCCACGAGACCGAAACCGGCAAGACTCTCCCGACGCCCGCCACCTCCGCCGGGCGGGCCGGGCTCGACGCGATTCTCGCGCGGCCCGGCAAGGCGGTGATCGCGCTCGACTTCGACGGGACCCTCGCCCCGATCGTGCCCGACCCCGAGCAGGCCCGCGCCCACCCGGACGCCGTACCGGCGCTCGCCGCCCTCGCCCCGAAGGTGGCCGCCGTCGCGGTGATCACCGGCCGCCCGGCCGACGTCGCCGTACGCCACGGCGGCTTCGCGGGCGTCGGCGGCCTGGAGCACCTCGTCGTCCTCGGTCACTACGGCGCCGAACGCTGGGACGCCGTCAGCGGCGAGGTCAGCGCCCCCGCCCCGCACCCCGGCGTGGCGGCCGTGCGCGAGGAACTGCCGGGACTGCTCGACCGCGTCGGCGCCGGGCCGGGCGCGTGGATCGAGGACAAGAGCCGTGCGATCGCCGTCCACACCCGCCGTGCCGGCGACCCGCAGGCCGCGTTCGAGGCCCTCCGCGAACCCCTCTCCGACCTCGCCGGCCGCCACGGCCTGATCGTCGAGCCCGGCCGCATGGTCCTGGAACTGCGCCCGCCGGGCATGGACAAGGGCATGGCCCTCCTGGAATACGTCCGGGAACTCGGCGCCGAATCCGTCCTCTACGCCGGCGACGACCTCGGCGACCTGCCCGCCTACGCGGCCGTCGACAGGCTCCGCGCCGACGGCACCCCGGGCCTGCTGGTGTGCAGCGGCAGCGACGAGGTGACCGAGCTGCGCAACCGCGCGGACGTGGTGGTCGACGGCCCGGAGGCGGTCGTGGGACTGCTCGCGGGACTCGCGGCTCAGCTGGCGGGCTGATCGCGCAGGGCGTTCAGCTGGTCCAGGAACCACCGGGCCGGGGGGAGCGCGGTGGCGGACGCTGCCAGGCGCTTGGTGCGCTCGGCGCGTTCCCCGGCCCGCATCGACAGTGCCTCATGCAGGGCGTCGGCCGTGCCCCCGATGTCGTACGGGTTCACCCCGATGGCGTCCTCGCCCAGCTCCTCGTACGCGCCCGCCTCCCGGGACAGCACCAGCGCGCAGCCCTCGTCGGACACGACCGGCACCTCCTTGGCGACCAGGTTCATGCCGTCCCGGATCGGGTTCACCAACGCCACGTCCGCGAGCCGGTAGGCGGCCAGGGAGCGGGCGAAGTCGTCCTTCACATGCAGCACCACCGGCGTCCAGCCCGGTGTCCCGTACCGCTCGTTGATCTCCTCGGCCACCCGCCGCACCTCGGCCGTGTAGTCGCGGTACACGGCGAGGTCCTGCCGCGAGGGGTAGGCGAAGGCGACGTGCACGACCCGCTCGCGCCACTCGGGGCGGTCGTCGAGGAGCTGCCGGTAGGCCAGCAGCCCGCGCACGATGTTCTTCGACAGCTCGGTCCGGTCGACGCGGACGATCGCCTTGCGCCCCTCGCCGATCTCCGCCCGCAGCGCGGCCATCCGCTCCTCGACGTCGGCCTCGTGCGAGCGCTTGCGCAGGAAGTCGGCGTCGGCACCGAGCCCGTGCACCCCGACCCGCGTGTCCCCGAGCCCGCCGGCGAACGCCTCGCAGCACGCCGTGAAGGCATTCGCCCACCGATGGGTGAGGAACCCGAGCCGGTCCGCGCCCAGCATGCCCCTCAGCACCTGCCCGGCGACCTCGTCCGGCAGCATCCGGAAGTACTCCGGCGGCGCCCACGGCGTGTGCGAGAAGTGGCCGATCCGCACGTCCGCCCGCAGCTCACGGAGCATCCCCGGCACCAGCGTCAGGTGGTAGTCCTGCACCAGCACCGCCGCCCCCTCGGCGGCCTCGGCCGCCAGCGCCTCGGCGAACGCCCGGTTGTACGCCTCGTACGAGGCCCACTGCCGCCGGAACTCCGCGTCGAACACCGGCTCCAGCGGCGTCTGGTACAGCATGTGGTGCACGAACCACAGCACCGAGTTGGCGACCCCGTTGTACGCGTCCGCGTGCACGTCGGCCGGAATGTCCAGCATCCGCACACCGGACTCACCGACCCCGCGCCGCACCGCCTCGCGGTCACCGTCACCGAGCGCCGAGCACACCCACAGCGCACCGGCGTCCGGACCGATCGCGGACAGGCCGGAGACGAGCCCGCCGCCACCGCGTTTGGCGTGCAGCGAGCCGTCGTCGCGCACCTCGTACGACACCGGGCCACGGTTGGAGGCCACCAGTACCTGCGCAGGACCGTACGTCGAAGCCATACGCCTCAACCTAGCCCTCCGTGGATCCGCTCAAACGTACGGTTCGAGCCCGGCGCGCGGCTGTATACAACGGTCAGGCCACCTTCCGGGCCGCGTACTCCGCGATCTCCACCATCGGCGGCCGCTCCTCCGTGTCCACGGAGTACGTCCTTGGCTCGAACCCGTCCTCCACCCGCTCGAACTGGGTGAGAGACGGCCGGACCATATGGCCCCGGGCCAGCCGCAGCTGAGCCGTGCGGTAGATCGCCGCCGCCATCCGGCCGAGCGCCTGCCCGTCCTGATGCCGGTGCTTGCGCACCCCGACGTCCACCTGGGCGAGGGCGTTGAGGCCGACCAGATGCAGGGAATCCACCAGCATGCCCAGCTCCACCCCGTACCCGACCGGGAACGGCAGCTGCTCCAGCAGCGAGCGCCGGGCCGCGTACTCCCCGCCGAGCGGCTGGACGAAACCGGCCAGCTGCGGCCAGTGCAGGTTCAGCAGCGGGCGGGCCATCAGCTCGGTCACCCGGCCGCCCTGCCCGGCAGCGCCACCCAGGGGACGGTCGTACATCCCCTTGACGAGGTCGACCTCCGGGTCGGTGAGCAGGGGGCCGACGATGCCCGTGACGAAGTCCGAGGAGAACTCCTTCAGGTCCGCGTCGATGAAGCAGATGATGTCGCCGCGCGTGACGAGCAGTGAGCGCCACAGCACCTCGCCCTTGCCGGGCACGGCCGGGATCCGCGGGAGTATCTCGTCGCGGTGCACCACCCGGGCGCCCGCCGCGGCGGCCACCTCGGAGGTGCGGTCGGTGGACCCGGAGTCGACCACGACGATCTCGTCGACCAGCGGGACCTGCTCCACGAGGTCGCGCCGGATCACGGCGACGATGTCGCCGACGGTCTGCTCCTCGTTGAGCGCGGGCAGCACGACACTGATCGACTGGCCCGTGCCGCGCTTCGCGGCCAGGATCTTGTGGAGCGGGCGATCGGCCAGCGACCAGGAGCGGGTGCTCAGCCAGCGCTCGACTTCTTCCAGCACGGTCGGCGGCTCCTTAGCGTTCTCTCGGCGAGCGGGACGTGGTCTGTGATCCATCTCGCGGTTCGGACGACTATCTCAACTGTCCTGGCCTTCGGTTACAGTCTTGAACAACGCTGATGACCATCGCATGTCGGGGGTCGTTCGCGCCCACAACCGCATAACAACCACATACAGCTCATCCAGAGGGGCAGAGGGATACGGCCCGTTGAAGCCCCGGCAACCCTCCAGTCGGTTCTCGTAGATCGTTTCCGATCGTTCCGCGAGGCTCCCGGCTAGGGAAGGTGCCAATTCCGTCTCACGGCGAGATGCGTCGTGAGGAAGATGAGGAGAAAGGGCCTCGCCTCACATGGCTGTGCAGACTGTCGCAAGCAGCACCAGCAATCCCACCGTCGACCTCGGTCCCGCCGCGGCGCTCTCCTGCCGCGAATGCGGCCACCGCGTCCCGCTCGGCCCGGTCTTCGCGTGCGAGGAGTGTTTCGGCCCGCTGGAGATCGCGTACGACTTCTCCGCGTACGACGCCGAGGAGCTCCGTCGGCGCATCGAGGCGGGCCCGTCGAACATCTGGCGTTACGCGCCCCTGCTGCCCGTCCCCGCCGACGTGGCCGACAAGCCGAACCTGAACCCCGGTTGGACCAAGCTGGTCCAGGCCGACAACCTCGCCCGTGAACTCGGCGTCGAGCCCGGCAAGCTGTTCGCCAAGGACGACTCCGGCAACCCGACCCACTCCTTCAAGGACCGCGTGGTCGCCCAGGCCCTGGAGGCCGCGCGCGCCTTCGGCTTCACCACGCTCTCCTGCTCCTCCACCGGCAACCTCGCGGGTGCCGTCGGCGCCGCCGCCGCCCGGGCGGGCTTCCGCTCCTGCGTGTTCATCCCGCACGACCTGGAGCAGGGCAAGGTCGTCATGGCCGCGGTCTACGGCGGCGAGCTCGTCGGCATCGAGGGCAACTACGACGACGTGAACCGCTTCTGCTCCGAGCTGATCGGCGACCCGGCCGGCGAGGGCTGGGGCTTCGTCAACGTCAACCTGCGGCCGTACTACGCGGAGGGGTCCAAGACCCTGGCGTACGAGATCTGCGAGCAGCTCGGCTGGCGGCTGCCCGACCAGATCGTGGTGCCGATCGCGTCCGGCTCCCAGCTGACGAAGATCGACAAGGGGTTGCAGGAGCTGATCAAGCTCGGGCTCGTGGAGGACAAGCCGTACAAGATCTTCGGGGCGCAGGCGGAGGGCTGCTCGCCGGTGTCGACCGCGTTCAAGGCGGGGCACGACGTGGTGCGGCCACAGAAGCCGAACACCATCGCCAAGTCGCTGGCCATCGGCAACCCGGCCGACGGTCCCTACGTCCTCGACATCGCGCGCCGCACGGGTGGCTTCGTGGAGGACGTGACGGACGAGCAGGTCGTGGACGCGATCAAGGTGCTGGCGCGGACCGAGGGGATCTTTGCGGAGACCGCGGGTGGGGTGACCGTCGGGGTTACGCGCAAGCTGGTCGAGGGCGGGGTGCTGGATCCGTCGCTGACGACCGTGGTGCTGAACACCGGGGATGGTCTGAAGACGCTGGACGCGGTGGCCGGTACGGGTCTGACGGCCACCATTCGCCCGAGCCTTGAGTCGTTCCGTGAGGCTGGGCTCGCGTAAGAGAGCTTTGTACTTCGTCTGCGGGCCGGTTGGGGCTGGTCGCGCCCACGCGGCGGTAGCCGCATATTCAGCACAGCCCCGCGCCCCTAGGTAAGTCACCTGACCGGAGGTCACAAGTTATGAGCGTTACCGTCCGCATCCCTACCATCCTGCGCACCTACACGGGTGGCCAGGCCGAGGTGTCCGCCGAGGGGACGACCCTCGCGGAGGTCATCGCCGACCTGGAGAAGAACCACACCGGTATCGGCGCCCGTGTCCTGGACGACCAGGGCAAGCTGCGGCGGTTTGTCAACGTGTACGTCAACGACGATGACGTCCGTTTCGAGCAGGGGCTGGAGACGGCCACCCCGGACGGTGCCGGTGTGTCGATCATTCCGGCGGTGGCCGGCGGCTGAACCGCCCGCGCGTTACCGTGAGTAACGCGAGTTACTCATTGTTCATCGAATTGCCCCCTCCGTGAGAGAAGCGGAGGGGGCAATTCAGTGTGGTTGAGCGCGGTAGAGTTGGGGAACGCGTTGCGGATCGACATGCCGGACGCATATGAGTTCCGGCTCCGATGCGATGAGAAGTAGCCAAAGTATGTGGCTCTTTTGCGTCTTTCATTCCTTTTATGGGGCCCGACTTGCCCTGAATTCGGGTGAATTCTCCATAAATTACCGACCGCCCGCGCCCAGATTTCTCGTCCGATTGACCTGTTGCAGACGGCAGTTGGACAGATACATTCAGCCGCGGTCGACGCGTTCCGGCGCACGCCCCCAACAAATGGGGGGTGAGGTCTGACCCGGATCCGCGAAGTGTGGATCTGTGCAAGGGCCAGTAATAGGGGAGTTAGGCATGGCTCAGGGCACCGTCAAGTGGTTCAACGCGGAGAAGGGGTACGGCTTCATCGCGGTCGACGGTGGTGCGGACGTCTTCGTCCACTACAGCGCGATCCAGATGGACGGCTACCGGACCCTCGAAGAGGGCCAGCGGGTCGAGTTCGAGATCTCGCAGGGCCAGAAGGGCCCGCAGGCCGACATGGTTCGCGTCACCGCTTAAGCGCGCGACCACCGTATGTGACGTTCTGTTCGAAGGGCCCGCACCTCTCCGGGGTGCGGGCCCTTCGGCGTGTACGCGACGAGGCCCTCGCCCGTCCCGCGTCGGATCCCGGGAGCCGCTTGCACTCGGCAGGGGCGAGTGCTAATCATTGGCGTTAGCACTCTGAAGGTGAGAGTGACAAAGATGGACCGGGTCGGTGAGGCCGCAGGCCGGGTGGGGCAAGGAACCACAGGCAGGCGAGCCGTCCGTCGCGGGCGCGGGCGCGGTCCGAAGTAATCACCCCCAGTCCTGGGAGGACCACTTCACATGGCCAAGATCATCGCGTTCGACGAGGAGGCGCGGCGGGGCCTCGAGCGCGGCATGAACCAGCTCGCGGACGCCGTCAAGGTGACCCTCGGCCCCAAGGGCCGCAACGTCGTCCTTGAGAAGAAGTGGGGCGCCCCCACGATCACCAACGACGGTGTCTCCATCGCCAAGGAGATCGAGCTGGAGGACCCGTACGAGAAGATCGGCGCCGAGCTGGTCAAGGAAGTCGCCAAGAAGACGGACGACGTCGCCGGTGACGGTACGACCACCGCGACCGTTCTCGCCCAGGCGCTCGTCCGCGAGGGCCTGCGCAACGTCGCCGCCGGCGCCAACCCGATGGCCCTGAAGCGCGGTATCGAGAAGGCCGTCGAGGCCGTCTCCGGTGCGCTGCTCGACCAGGCCAAGGAGGTCGAGACCAAGGAGCAGATCGCCTCCACGGCCTCCATCTCCGCCGCCGACACCCAGATCGGCGAGCTGATCGCCGAGGCCATGGACAAGGTCGGCAAGGAAGGCGTCATCACCGTCGAGGAGTCCCAGACCTTCGGTCTGGAGCTGGAGCTCACCGAGGGTATGCGCTTCGACAAGGGCTACATCTCGGCGTACTTCGCCACCGACATGGAGCGCATGGAGGCGGCCCTCGAGGACCCGTACATCCTCATCGCCAACTCCAAGATCTCCAACGTCAAGGACCTGCTCCCGCTCCTGGAGAAGGTCATGCAGTCGGGCAAGCCGCTGCTGATCATCGCCGAGGACGTCGAGGGCGAGGCCCTGTCGACACTGGTCGTCAACAAGATCCGCGGCACCTTCAAGTCCGTCGCCGTCAAGGCCCCGGGCTTCGGTGACCGCCGCAAGGCCATGCTCGGCGACATCGCCATCCTCACGGGCGGCGAGGTCATCTCCGAGGAGGTCGGCCTCAAGCTGGAGAACGCGACCCTGGACCTCCTGGGCCGCGCCCGCAAGGTCGTCATCACCAAGGACGAGACCACCATCGTCGACGGCGCCGGCTCCGCCGACCAGGTCGCGGGCCGCGTGAACCAGATCCGCGCCGAGATCGAGAACAGCGACTCGGACTACGACCGCGAGAAGCTCCAGGAGCGTCTGGCGAAGCTGGCCGGCGGCGTGGCCGTCATCAAGGCCGGTGCCGCCACCGAGGTCGAGCTCAAGGAGCGCAAGCACCGCATCGAGGACGCCGTTCGCAACGCGAAGGCGGCCGTCGAGGAGGGCATCGTCGCCGGTGGTGGCGTGGCCCTGCTCCAGGCCTCCCAGGTGTTCGAGAAGCTGGAGCTGGAGGGTGACGAGGCGACCGGCGCCCAGGCCGTGAAGCTCGCGCTCGAGGCTCCGCTGAAGCAGATCGCCGTCAACGCCGGCCTCGAGGGCGGCGTCGTGGTCGAGAAGGTTCGCGGCCTGACCCCGGGCCACGGCCTGAACGCCGCGACCGGCGAGTACGTCGACCTGGTCAAGGAAGGCATCATCGACCCGGCGAAGGTGACCCGCTCTGCCCTGCAGAACGCCGCCTCCATCGCCGCGCTCTTCCTCACCACCGAGGCCGTCATCGCCGACAAGCCGGAGAAGGCCGCGGCCCCGGCCGGCGGCGGCATGCCGGGCGGTGACATGGACTTCTGATCCTCCCGAGGATCGGATCCGTCCGTAAGTACCGAGGGCGGCACTCCCTGGAGACAGGGGGTGCCGCCCTCGGGCGTGTCCGGGATCACATCGGAGACGGGAGGGGGGCGGAATGCGGTGGCCGATGAAGCAGTTAATGCTGTGGAAGTATGCGCATGCATTAATTCGCAAGTGTGTGCCCACCGTTTGTCGGCCATTTCCGAGGAGCCCCCACGTGACCGTCACCGCGTCCTCCGACCTCTCCCGAGCAGCCCAGGTTCTGTCCCGGCCCTTCAACGTGGGCGGGCTCACCGTCCCGAACCGGATCGTGATGGCGCCGATGACCCGCCAGTTCTCCCCGGGTGGCATCCCGGGCGCGGACGTGGCGTCGTACTACTCCCGTCGCGCCGGCGCGGGCGTCGGTCTGATCGTCACCGAGGGCACCTACGTCGGCCACGAGTCGGCCGGGGAGAGCGACGCCATCCCGCGGTTCCACGGTGCGGAGCAGTTGGCCGGGTGGGCGAAGGTCGTCGAGGAGGTGCACGCGGCGGGCGGGAAGATCGTGCCGCAGCTGTGGCACATCGGCATGGTGCGCAAGCAGGGCGCCCCGCCCGTCGCCGAGGCCCCGGCGGTCGGCCCGTCCGGGCTGCGGCTGGACGGTACCGAGGGCACCGGCAAGGCGATGACCCAGCAGGACCTGGACGACGTCGTCGCCGCCTTCGCCGAGGCGGCCGCGGCGGCCGAGCGGATCGGCTTCGACGGGGTCGAGCTGCACGGCGCCCACGGCTACCTCATCGACCAGTTCCTGTGGGCCGGCACCAACCGCCGTACGGACGCCTACGGCGGTGACCCGGTGGCCCGTACCAAGTTCGCGGCGGAGATCGTGGCGGCGGTACGCGCGGCGGTCTCGCCGGAGTTCCCGGTCATCTTCCGCTACTCGCAGTGGAAGCAGGAGGCCTACGACGCGAGGCTCGCCGAGACCCCGGAGGAGCTGGAGGCGATCCTCGCCCCGCTCGCGGCGGCCGGTGTCGACGCCTTCCACGCCTCGACGCGTCGCTACTGGCTGCCGGAGTTCGAGGGCTCGGACCTCAACCTCGCGGGCTGGACCAAGAAGCTCACCGGCAAGGCCGCCATCACGGTCGGGTCCGTGGGTCTGGACGGGGAGTTCCTCAAGGCGTTCCAGGGCGAGGGTGCCGGTGTGGGCAGCATCGACAACCTGCTGGACCGGCTGGAGCGCGACGAGTTCGACCTGGTGGCCGTGGGGCGGGCGCTGCTGCAGGACCCGCAGTGGGCGGCGAAGGTGCTGGCGGGCCGGTTCGAGGAGCTGGCGCCGTACGACGTGGCGTCGCTGAGGTCGCTGAGCTGAGTCCCGGCGCGCGCGAGTGAAGAGGCGGTGTCCGGATCCGGGCACCGCCTCTTCGCATGCCGCTCGACCCGGCTTTCTTGAGTAAGTCAATCAACTGGCTTAAGGTTGCCTGAGTCAAGCACTTGCTCATGCGACGGAGGCCACCCATGTCCGACACCCCTGCCCGACCCGCCTCGGCAGGATCAGCCCCGCCGAGGTCGAACGCCGTGGTGGCGGTGCTGGCCTTCGCGGGGATCGTCGTATCCCTGATGCAGACCCTGGTCATCCCGATCGTCCCGGAGCTGCCCCGGCTGCTGAACGCCTCCTCGTCCAACACCGCCTGGGCCGTCACGGCCACGCTGCTCGCCGCCGCCGTCGCCACGCCCGTCATGGGCCGGCTCGGCGACATGTACGGCAAGCGCCGGATGCTGCTGGTCAGCGTGGTGATGCTGGTGGCGGGCTCGGTCACGGCCGCCCTCAGCGACTCGCTCACCCCGATGATCGTCGGCCGGGTACTCCAGGGCCTGGCGGCGGGCGTGATCCCGCTCGGCATCAGCATCATGCGCGACGAACTCCCCGCCGAGCGCCTCGGCTCCGCCACCGCCCTGATGAGCGCGTCCCTCGGCGTCGGCGGCGCCCTCGGCCTGCCCGCCGCCGCGCTGATCGCCGACAACTTCGACTGGCACGTCCTGTTCTGGACCTCGGCCGCTCTGGGCGTCGTAGCCGGTGTTCTGGTCCTCACCCTGGTGCCCGAGTCGCAGGTGCGCACCGGCGGCCGCTTCGACCTGGTCGGCGGCGTCGGCATGGCGGCCGGCCTGGTCTGCCTGCTGCTCGGCATCTCCAAGGGCGCCGACTGGGGCTGGACCAGCGGCACCACGCTCGGCCTGTTCGGCGTGGCCGTCGTGGTCCTGCTCGTCTGGGGCTGGTGGGAACTGCGCGTCGGGCAGCCGCTGGTGGACCTGCGCGCCACGGCCCGCCGCCAGGTCCTGGTCACCAACCTCGCCTCGGTGGCCGTCGGCTTCGCGATGTTCGCGATGTCCCTGGTGATCCCGCAGATGCTGCAACTGCCGTCGGAGACGGGCTACGGCCTCGGCCAGTCGATGCTCGCGGCGGGCCTGGTCATGGCCCCGTCCGGCCTGGTCATGATGGCCACGGCACCGGTGTCCGCGGCGGTCTCCAAGGCGAAGGGTCCCAAGGTCACCCTGATGATCGGCGCCCTGATCGTCGCGGCGGGCTACGCGCTGAACATCATGCTGATGGACCAGGTCTGGCACTTCGTCCTGGTCTCCTGCGTCATCGGCGCCGGCGTCGGCTTCACGTACGGCTCGATGCCCGCGCTCATCATGAGCGCCGTACCCGCGTCGGAGACGGCCGCGGCGAACAGCCTCAACACGCTGATGCGTTCCATCGGTACGTCGGTGGCGAGCGCGGTGGCGGGCGTGATCCTGGCCCAGCTGACGACGCGGTTCGGCGCTTTCTCGCTGCCCTCGCAGGACGGCTTCCGTACGGTCCTGGCGGTGGGCGCGGGCGCCGCGCTGCTCGCCTTCGTGGTGGCGTCGTTCCTGCCGCGCCAGAACGCCGCCGGTCAGGCGCCCGGGTCGGCACTCCCGGCGGAGCCCGAGCCGATCCCGGCATCCGCGAAGGCGTAGCGGCAGCCGCTCACAGATTCCCCATCGGCTCGATGTCGACCCGCACCGGCGTACCCCACACTCGAAGCACCTCGTAGTCGGTGAACTCGTGCACGAGCCGATACGCCATCGCGGGCCGCGAACCGCGTCGCTGGGCCGCCAGATACAGCTCGGCCTCCCGTCGGTCCCGGCGCGGGGTGCCGCACAACTGCCAGTCCTGCCCGTTCCACAGCTCCGGCAGCCACCGCTGCTGGGGCTGTGGCCGGTCACCGCGCACGCCGTACCGGGAGGGCGCGGACTCGGTGGGCTGGGCGGGCGCGGCCGGCCCGTTGTACTCGGCACGCCGGGCGGCGCGGCGCCGGGTCTCGCACAGCAGACACAGGTCGGGCGCGCTCTCGTCGACGGGACCTGTCGGATGCTCCGCGCAGCGGGTGCTGGGCGCGGCGCTGGTCACGCTCTCCTCCAGCAGATCGAGCGCACGCCGCAGATCGGCCTTGACCTCGTGCAGCCGGGCGTCCGGGGTGTCGGCGGTGAGGGCCTCACCATGCTCGCCGAGCAGCCGAAGGGCGCGTCCCAGGGCGGTGAGCTGGGCGTGGTTCATGATCGGTCGCCGGTCCTTCCTGAGTGCCGAGGGGCCTTGCGATGGTACGGAGCAATGGTGGACGAACGCGATCAGGAGCCCCACGGCGACTCACGCGGCCGTATGCGCCACGAACGCCACCTCCTCGCGGTGGCAGCGTCGGCACGGTGTCGGCGGCACCGGTTGCGGCGGTCCAGCAATTGCCCACCAGGCTCGGCGACGGCGGGCCGTTCGTAATGGCGGCGGGCGGGCCCGTTGAGCGGGCCGACGGGGCTGTGCACGGGGCGGAGCGCCGGACCCCGCCCCGTACGTTTCTCAGCCGGGCGTCACCGGTCAGCGTTTCTTGTACGCCGCGGTGACCTCGACCTCGACCAGCCAGCCCGCGACGGGCAGCGAGGCGACCTCCACCGACACACGGGCCGGGCGGGCCTTGTTGGCGAGCAGCGGAGCCTTGGCGGGTGAGGTACCCATGGGTACCGGCACGACCTCGCGCGTCTTCAGATCGATGTTGGCGAAGTACTGCCGGTACGCGCGGTTCCAGCCCGCGTAGTCGGCGGTCTCCGCGCCCGGCGGGTTGGCCAGATACGCCTTCATGGTGATGACGTCGGCGGGGGTGAGCCCCGCGGCCTCCAGGTTGGTCCTGATGTTGCGCAGTACGACGAGGGCCTGCGCCTCGGTGATCGTGACGCCGGTGGCGCCCTCGGTGAGGGACGGGTCGGTGTAGCGCTCCGGGGTTCCGTCCGGCGCCGAGGGGTTGAGCGCGGAGGGTCCGAGACCGCTGGCCTGGTAGACGGCCACCTCCCCGCCCGTCGCCACGCCGTTCGCGATGGCCGGGTTGGACTGGCCTTCGGGCAGCATGACGCGTACGTCCCTCGGGCCGGGCTGCCACCACCCGCGGGCGTCGGCGAGTGCGGTGCCGCCCGTGAGGAGCGCGGCGGTCAGGGCCGTACCGATGACAGTCTTCGTACGCCGGTTCATACGGACATCACCCTCTCGTGGATGTCGGTCACGACCTTGCGGGCCGAGGTGAACGCGCCGTGCTGCCAGGCGATGACGTGGCTGAGCCAGTCCCCGGCGAAGTACACGTGTCCGGCCGGCTGGTTGAGGAGCTTGTACTCAGGGCCGTTCTGCGAGGTCCAGCCCACCCAGCCGCCCTCGATGTACGGGGTGCGGTGCCAGGCCACGCTGAAGGAGTGGGCGAGTTCCGTGCGGTACTTCTCGCCGTGGATCTTCACACCGCGGCTCACCGCCCGTGCGAGGCGCTCCTTGTGCGGAAGTGCGCTGTAGGCGAGGGCGTTCGCGCCGAAGTTGTAGTAGCCGATGAGGGTGCCGCGGCGGCCGTGGTAGCCGTACGACGGGTACCAGATGGTGGCCAGGTCCGTGTCGGTGGGCGTGATCCCGCCGTAGATGTGCTCGTCGGTCTCCCACCAGCGGCTGCGGTACTCCAGGCCGATCTTGCCGACGGGTGTGGCGACCGGGTACTTGAGCGCGGCGGTGATGTCGGCGCCGAGGTTGTGCTTGATGCGGGCCATGACCATGGGCGGCAGGGCGGCGACGACGAAGTCGGCGTGCCGGGTGCGGGTACGGCCCCGGGTGTCCTTGTAGGTGACCTCGGCGCCGTCCGGCAGGTTCCTGACCTCCAGCACCTCCGCGCCGTACGTGATCCGGTCCCGGCCGATCGCCTCGGCCAGGGCGTACGGGATGGCGTCCATGCCGCCCACCGGCTGGAACATGAGCATGGCCTGGTCGTAGCCGAGTTCGAAGGAGAAGCGCTGTCCGACGCCGCTCGCGATGACGTCGGACAGCGAGGGCACCGGCCCCAGCACCGTGCCCTCCTCGAAGGCGGCGCCCGGCTCGACGGAGTAGCCGCGCCGGTCGGTGCCGGTGTAGGCGTAGCCGTCCGCCTTGCCCTTGATGGCGCCGAAGTTCTGCAGGAAGGCGATCAGCCGTTCCTTGTCGGCGGCGGTGAGCTCCGCGTCCAGGGCGCCCTGGTCGGTGGCCTTGGCGAGGAGTTCGGAGACGTATCCGTAGACGTCGGCCTTCGCGGTGCGCCAGCGGATCGGCTGCCCGGCGAGGGCGGCGCTGTTCTCGTGGTAGATGTACGCGTTGGCGTTCTGGTTGGTGAACACCTCGAGGGGGACGCCGAGTTCTCGGCAGTACTCGAGCGTGACGTGCGACTGGGGCAGCCGGGCGGGCCCGGCGTTCATGTACTGGCCCTTGGAAAAGGACGCGGTCTGTTCGCGGCCGTCCAGGTCGGTCAGCGAAGTGCCGCCGCGGACCGTCCAGTTACGGCCCCCTGGGCGGTCCTTCGCTTCCAGTATCCGGCAGTCGTAGCCTGCCTTGCCGAGTTCGTAGGCGGTGGCCAGGCCGGCTATGCCGCCACCGAGCACCAGGACCTTCTTGGCACTGCGCCCGCTGAGCGCGAAGTCGCTCTCGCGCGGTGCCCGGTACTCCGAGGCCCGTACGTCCGGCACCGGCGCGAGCCCCAGCGCGCCCATCGCCGAGTAGAGCACTCCCGCGCCGCCCGCGACGCCGACGTTGCGCAGGAAGTCACGCCGTGATGCCGTGGATCTCTCCGCAGCCATCCACTCCTCCTCACCCGCGCCCGCGGTCCGACGGGACGGCCTGGACGCGATGTCCGATCAACCCGGTCACGTGGGGGGTGAGTTGCTGCTGAGACCGGAGGTGCTGCAGGAGCCTCCGACAGGGGAGTTACGACGCCATGCCAGTGACGTATCCGTGGCATGAGAATGTCAGCCAGACCCCGGCCGGTGTCCGCGGTGAGGCGACGGCGACGACGAACGTCCCGGAGTACGCGCTGGACCCGGCCGACGTCGCCAGGCGGGCAGCGCCACGGCGCGGTAGTCGTCGTCGGGCATGGGACGTCGGCCTTTCCGGTCGGGAAGCTGTGGGTCGGGTTCGGGTTCACCGTGCGATCCGCGTCAGTTCGGCCGGGGACAGCGCGACCTGGGGCCAGTGGCGGAGGTCGCGTTGCATCTGGCGGTCGTGCGTGGCTACGACGACGGCGGCACCGGTCGCCCGGAGCGCGTCGGTGAGTTCGTCGACCAGCGCGATGGACAGGTGGTTGGTGGGCTCGTCCAGCAGCAGGACGTGTGGGCGGGCGGCGAGGGCGCAGGCCAGGTCGAGGCGGCGTTGCTGGCCCATGGACAGCTCGGCCACGGCCTTGTTGGCGTCACGCCAGGTGAGCAGGCCCAGCGCCGTCAGCCCCACGGTCTCGCTCTCCTTCAGGACCCCGGCGGTGACCAGGCTCGCGATGTGCGTGTTGTAGACGTCTCGCGCCCGCCGGTTCGTGCCCTCGGGCGACTCCTGCCCCAGCAGGCGTACCCGCGCCTTGCGTGCCCGGCGGACCTCGCCCGTGGCCGGGTCGAGCCGCCCGGCCAGCACGGCCAGCAGCGTGGACTTGCCCGCGCCGTTCGGTCCGGTGACCGTCAGTTTGTCCCCGGACTTCAGGGACAGGGTGGTCGGCCGGCGCAGCCGCGCCGCGACGGTCACCTCCTCGGCGTGCAGCAGCACGGCGCCGGGCCGGGCGGGCAGCTCCGGCATGGAGAAGCGCATCGGAGGTACGGGCGCGGTGACTTTGTGCCGTTCCAGGTCTTCCTGACGGCGGTGGACGGAGCGGGCCAGGGCGCCGGCACGGGTGGCGCGCTGGTGCTTGCCGGTGCCCTTGTCCGGGCGCCAGCCGGTGATCAGGCGGTTCTGTGCCTCGGACAGTGCCTGTTGGAGGCGGACGTGTTCGGCCTGCTGCTGCTCGTACTGGGCCTCCCATTGGCTCCGCTCGGCCTCGCGTCCCTCCCGGTAGCCGGCGTAGCCGCCGCCGTAGACGCGCGGGGTGCCGTCGTGGGTGGGATCGAGGTCGAGCAGGGTCGTGGCCACGTCCGACAGCAGTGCCCGGTCGTGGCTGACCACGACGACGCCGCCCGCGTGGGCCCGCAGCCTGGCGGTGAGGTATTCGAGGCCCGCGAGGTCGAGGTGGTTGGTCGGCTCGTCGAGGAGCAGGAAGTCGTACTCGGCCCCCAACAGGCAGGCGAGGCGCACCCGGTATCGCTGGCCCACCGACAACGTGGCGAGCGGGCGGGTGCGGTCACTGACCGCGCCGAGCCCTTCCAGGGCGACGTCGACCCGGCGATCGGCGTCCCAGGCCTCCAGCGCCTGCGCCGTTTCGAGGGCGTCGGCGTACTCCTGCTCGGCGCCGGGCCGCTCCTCGGCGAGGGCCGCCGCGGCGGCGTCCAGGCGCTTCAGCGCCGCGCGGGCGTCCCCGAGGTGCTCGTCGATGACGTCGCCGACGGTGCGCCGGTCCGCCGTCGGCATCTCCTGCTCGGCCAGGGCGAGCGTTCCGACGCGGTGCACTGTGCCCTCGTCCGGGGCCAGGGTGCCGGCCAGGACGTGCAGCAGGGTCGACTTGCCGCGGCCGTTCTCGCCGACGATGCCCCAGCGGGAGCGCGGCGAGACGTTCATCTCGACGCCGGACAGGACGGTGCGGCCACCGCGGTCGACGCGGATACCGGCGCAGGTCAGCTGGGCCCGTTCGCGGGCAGGCAGAGTGGTGGCGGTCATGCTTTCTTCCTCCATGAAGAAGGCACACTTCACCCCAGTCCGGAAGAAACCCGAAGAAAGCCGGAAGAGGCCCAGAAAGGGACATTCCGGAAGGGGGAAGGGGAGAGCGGCCTTCGGTCTGACGAACAGCCACCCGGCTCACGGGGCGGCCTCGGACAACGCCACGGCTCCCGCTGCCTCGACCACGAGGGGAGGAGCGGGGCCGGTGGGGCCCGTCAGACGAACAGGAAGATGCAGTAAACGCCGTGTCTCACGTTTCCACGGTAACAGCCCATCGCGCGGACCAACGAGGGCCGCCCGCCCTCAGGCGCGGAGCGCGGCGTCGACCCCCTCGCGAGGGCGGGTGTCGGCCCGCAGCCCCACCACATACGTCGTCAGGAACCCGACCACATACCCCGTGACCAACCCACCCGCATAGACCGCCAGCGCCATCCCCATCCCCCCGCTCCCCGCCAGCAGCGGAAACAGTGCCCACCCCGACGGGCCGATCGCCGTCGCGCCCACCGTGTCGCCGAGCATCGCGAACACGCCGACGAAGGCGCCGCCCGCCGCGCCGCCCACGCAGGCGGTGAGGAACGGGCGGCCGAGGGGGAGGGAGACGCCGTAGATCAACGGCTCTCCCACCCCCAGCAGCCCGGCGGGGAGCGCGGACCTGATGGTCGTACGGATGGAGGTGTCGTGGCGCAGCCGGACGTACACCGCGACCGCCGCGCCCACCTGGCCCGCGCCCGCCATGGCGAGGATGGGCAGCAGGACGGTGTGGCCCTGTTGTTCGATGAGGGTGGCGTGGATGGGGATCAGGGCCTGGTGCAGGCCGAGCATGACGAGGGGGAGGAACAGGCCGCCCAGGATCAGGCCGGCGAGGGCTCCGGTCGTGGTGAGGAGCCAGTTCGCGGCGGTGCCGATCGCCGTCGAGAGAGCCCCGGCCGCGTACATGAGGCCGTACAGGGTCGCCAGGCCGGCCAGCAGGACCGTCAGGGTCGGGGTGAGGAGGACGTCCAGGGTCTGCGGGATCCGGCCGCGGCACCACTTCTCGATGTACGTCCCCAGCAGGGCCGCCGCCAGCGCGCCCAGCACCCCGCCCTGGCCGGGGGACAGGGCCACACCGAACGCCGTCACCTTCGCCACCCCCGGGTAGACGACGATCGCCGCGACCGCGCCGCCGAGGATCGGTGTGCCGCCGAACTCCTTCGCCGTGTTGTGCCCGACGAACACCGCGATCAGGGCCATGAAGGCGGAGGCGATGGCGCTGAGGGCGGGCGTCACGCCGGGTAGCCAACGGGCGTTGACCAGCAGGCCGTTGACGCCCGCGAGGGCCCCGCAGCCGATCAGGGCGGGGATGAGCGGAACGAAGATGTTCGCCACGCGCCGCAGCGCCAGCTTCACCGGGGTCGCGTTGCGCCGCCGCCGGTCCTCCCGCAACGCCTCCCCTCGGCGGGCAAGTTGTTCCGCCGCCGACCGGCCCAGCGGTGTCTCGGCGGGGTTCGGCTGTTGTTCCGCCGTCGATCGATCCCGCAGCGCCCTGCCCGGCTCCGCCTGTTGTTCCGCCGCCGACCGGCCCAGCGGTGTCTCGGCGGGCTCCGCCTGTTGTTCCGCCGCCGACCGGCCCAGCAGCGCCCTGCCCGGCTCCGGCTGTTGTTCCGCCGCCGACCGGCCCAGCGGTGTCTCGGCGGGGTCCGGCTGTTGTTCTGCCGCCGACCGGCCCAGCAGCGCCCTGCCCGGCTCCGGCTGTTGTTCCGCCGTCGATCGGCCCAGCGGTGTCTCGGCGGGGTCCTGCTGTTGTTCTGCCGTCGATCGATCCCGCAGCGCCTTGCCGGGGTCCGCCTGTTGCTTGGCCGTCGACCGGCCCGGCAGTGTTTCGCCGGGCGCGGCTCGTTGCGCCTCCGTCCACCGCTCCCGCAGCGTCTCGAACTCCGCCGTCACCCGCGCCACCGCCCCCGGCCCGAGCACGATCTGGTACGAGTCGCCGTCCACGACCACCCCCAGCACGCCCGGCACCCTCCGCAGCGCCTCCTCCGCCACCCGGGCCGGGTCGGCCAGGGCCAGGCGGAGGCGGGTCATGCAGTGGGCGACGGAGGTGACGTTCGCGGGGCCGCCGACACTCGACAGGATCGCGGCGGCGACTTCGGCAGGGTCAGTGCGCATGACCCGAGGGTGCGGGTCAGCGGGCCGCCGCCCCGAGCGCCGCGCGCAGATGGCCGCCGGACTCCTCCAGAAGGCGGGCGGCCGTCCCGCCGTCCACCCCGCCGACGATCGTCAGGATGGCCGCCTTGACCTCGCCGTCGGTGGCGACGAGGGCCCGCTCGATCTCCTCGTCCGACGCGCCCGTGGCCAGGGCGACGATACGGCGGGACCGGGCGCGCAGCTTCTCGTTCGAGGCGCGTACGTCGACCATGAGGTTGCCGTACGTCTTGCCCAGCCGGATCATCGTGATCGTCGAGAGCATGTTGAGGACCAGCTTCTGGGCCGTGCCGGCCTTCAGGCGGGTGGAGCCGGTGAGCAGTTCGGGGCCGACGACGATCTCGATGCCGTGGTCGGCGGCGGCCGCGAGGGCGCTGTGCGCGTTGCAGGCCAGGCCGACGGTCAGGGCGCCGCGCGCGCGGGCGTGCTCGACGGCGGCGACGGCGTACGGGGTGCGGCCGGAGGCGGAGACGCCGACCACCGTGTCGTCGGGGGTCAGCTTCAGCGCGTCCAGGTCCCGCCGGGCCAGGTCACCGGAGTCCTCGGCGCCCTCGACCGAGGTGACCATGGCCTCGGGGCCGCCGGCGATCAGGCCGACGACGCGGGTCGGGTCGGTGTTGAAGGTGGGCGGGCACTCGGAGGCGTCCAGCACACCGAGGCGGCCCGCGGTACCGGCACCGGCGTAGACGAGGCGGCCGCCGTGGGCCATACGGGCGGCGATGTCGTCGATCGCCGCGGCGATCTGCGGCAGCCGCTCGGCCACGGCGGCGGGCACGAGGGCGTCCTCGCCGTTCATCAGCCGCGCGATCTCCAGGGTGGGCAGCCGGTCGATCTCCGACAGCTCCGGGCGGAACGCCTCGGTGGTCAGAGACTCCAGCTGGGCTTGCACTGCACGGGGGTCTGACATGGAGGTCATGAGAAGTGGCTCTCTTCAGTACGGGTTCAGGTCACGCCGAACAGAGGCGCGGGGCTGTGTCAATGTGCGGCTTCGCCGCGTGGGCGCGACCAGCCACAGACGGCATGCAGACAAACCACGGCATCAAGCCCAACGGCCTACCGGGGCCCACCCCGATGCCGATGAGCCAACGCCTCGTACGACGCGGACAGCGCCGGCGCCGCCGTCTCGTACGTCCGCTGCGCCACCCCTACGAACAGGCAGTCCACCACCAGCAACTGACTGGTCCGGGACGACATCGCCGCGGGCCGCAGCTCACTCTCCCGTGCCGTGGACGTCGTCAGTACGTGGTCGGCGTACTGCGCGACGGGTCCGTCCGGACGGCCGGTGATCGCCACCGTCGTGGCCCCGTGTTCGAAGGCGACCCGCAGCGGTTCGATGACGTCCACCGTCGACCCGGAGTGCGTGATCGCGATGGCGACATCCCCCGCCCGCAGTTGCACGGCATTGGTGACGGCCAGGTGGGGATCGCTGTGCGCGTGGGCTATGAGGCCTATGCGCAGCAGCTTCTGCGTCAGGTCCTGCGCGACCAGTCCGGACGCGCCGATGCCGTACACGTCGGTGCGGCGGGCGGCGGCGAGCGCGGTGACCGCCGCGCCGAGTTGCGCGGTGTCCAGTCCGGCCGCCGTGTCGGCGAGGGTCTGCTGTTCGTCGTAGGCGAGTTTGGCGACGACGTCGGCGATCGGGTCGTCGACCGCGATGTCGGTCGTTATGGCGGGGGCGCGCCCGGACTGCTGCTGGGCGGCCAGGCCGGCGAGGGCGAGACGCAGGTCGCGGTAGCCGGGGTAGCCCAGCAGGCGGGCGGTGCGCACGACGGTCGCCTCGCTGGTGCCGGTGAGCTCGGCGAGGCCGGTGACCGTGAGGGCCGCGCAGCTGGCCGGGTCACTCGCCACCGCCTCGGCGACGCGCTGCATGGAGCGGGTCATGGACGGGGCGAGCGTGCGCACCTTGGCGGCGAGGGCGGCGGGCGCGGGGGGAGTCGAGCGGGATCCCCCGCCGCTGCCGAAAGTTTCCTTCACGTCACGGGTCACCGTTGAAAGATATTTTCGGCTCGGCGTTGTGGTCAAGAGTGCGCACAATAGGGTCATGGACCCCATCAGCCCCCTGGAGCAGGCGTTGCACGCTGCCCGCGCCCTGGTGCTCGCCGACCTCGTCGCGGGCCAGGTCGCCGAGGCGGACGTCGTCTCGCTGGTCGAGGAGTCCGTCGTTCAGCGGCGCTGGTGGGTGGAACAGTGGCCGGACGGCGTGGAGTACGTCGCCGGGCTGGTCGCCCAGGACGTACAGGACGCCCTGCTGGAGCGCTACGGCCGCTGGCCCCTGTGCCCCGTCTGCGGCTCCGGCGACCCGCACGCCCTGGACGTCGAACCGGAACTCGGACCCGACCCGCACTGGGTGTGCGCCAAGGCCGGCGTGAAGGTCGCGGCGGTCGGCTCCCTGGGGTCGTGTTCGGGCGGGCCGCCGCCGTCGTGACCGTCTACATCGACCCGCCGACCTGGCCCGGCCACGGACGTATGTGGTCGCACCTCGTCAGCGATGTCTCGTACGACGAACTCCACAAGTTCGCCGAGGAGTTGGGCGTCCCCCGGCGCGCCTTCGAGCGCGACCACTACGACATCCCGTCCCATCGTTACGCCGACGCGGTCGCCGCCGGCGCGGTGGAGGTCAGCAGCCGGGAAGTGGTGCGGCTGTTGCAGGAGGCGGGGTTGCGCAGGCCGAAGGGGCGGTAGGTCCCCGCGCCTGCGGCGAGCGGTCAGGACAGCAGATCCAGCTCCGAGGTGATGTTGTAGCGGGCCGTCGCCTCCCAGTGCTCGGCGCCGTACGGGGTGCGGAACAGGTGGGGCAGGGCGAGCAGGTCGCGCAGGACGGCGGAACGGCCCGCGCGGAAGGCGTCGGACGGGACGAAGCCGTACTCCTCGCGGACGGCGGCCGTGTAGGCGGCGTACGCCGACGGCGGCGAGGCGAGGATCGCGAGGTCGGCGTCGCACAGGACCTGGCCGTTGCGGTCGTCGTCGGCCGGGGCGTGGCCGGCGGTGAGCCGGACCAGTCGGGCGACCTCGGCGGTCTTCGCGGCGGACACACCGGCCTCGGGGAGCGCGCGTTCGGCGAGCCGGGCCGAGCGTTCCTCGTTCTCGGAGCGGTCGGGGAGGTAGACCGCGTCGTGGAACCAGGCGGCGAGGCGGACGAGATCGGCGTCGTCGGCGTACTTCTCCAGCACGTCGATGTGGTCGAGGACCGCGGTCAGGTGGGTCGCCGTGTGGTAGTGGCGCTGCGGCTCCTGCCAGCGGGCGAGCAGGTTGTCGGCGTACGGCGCCGGATCGGGGCCGCCCTCGGGAGCACGGGCGGCTTCCAGCGTGCGCACGAAGCGGGCGCGGAGGGTGTTGGGGTCGGGCATGTCCCCAATTCTGGCCCTAGCTTGGACGCATGACTTCTGCTGACGTGCACGGCGAGGTACGGGACCCGGAGCTGCCGGGGCGGTTGCTGGTGGTGGAGCGGGATCAGCTGATCCCCTGGTTGCGAGGGCGGACCGACGGGGACTTCGCGACGCCGACGGACGCGTGTCCGGGGTGGACGGTGCGGGATGTGCTGGCGCACTGTTCGTCCGCGCTCGTGCGGGCGGTCGAGGGGCGTTTCGAGGAGGGCGTGTTCTCGCCCGAGTCGAACGAGCGGGACATCGCCGAGCGCGCCGACTGGACGAACGCGCGGGTCGTCGACGAGCTGGAGCGCGGCATGACCGAGGCGGGCCCGGTGATCGCCGAGGCGGGCGGCGCGCTGGACGGGCTGGCGCTCGGGGAGTGGGTGCATGCGGGGGATGTGCGTGAGGCGCTGGGGGCGCCCGGGGCGTACGCGGGGAAGGGGCTGCCGTACGCGCTCGATCTGCTGGTCCGGATCACGCGCGAGCGGGGGCATGTGCCGCTGCACGCCGACCTCGACGACGCCGACGAGCCGCTGAGGTTCGGGGACACGAACGGGGAACGGACGCCGGGGCGGTACATCGGGGACGCCCCGACGCTCGTACGGCTGTACGCGGGGCGGTCGGTGGACGCGGCGGCGTTCGAGCTGGCGGGGGCGGGGGTGGGGGAGCTGAACATCTTCGGCTGAGCGGTGCCGGTGCGAGTGCCTGTGCCTGTGCGAGTGCCTGTGCCGGTGCCGGTGCGAGTGCCTGTGCCTGTGCGAGTGCCTGTGCCGGTGCTGGCGTCCGTGCCGGTGCTGTGCGTCCGTGCCGGTGTCGGCGTCCCTGCCGGTGGACGCCGTCTCGCGGGCTCGATTCCCGCGGGCGTACCCTGATATTGGACTAGACCTGTAGCCGCTTCGGGGAATGCCCATTCGGGGAGTGCCCAAGGAAAGGGGTGCCATGAGCACGCGTGCAGTCCTGGAGGTGATCGCCCTCGACGCCGAGGACGCGGTCGCCGCCCAGGCCGGAGGCGCGGATCGCCTCGAACTGGTCACCGACATGGCGGCGGACGGGCTGACGCCGTCCGCCGAGACCGTCGCCGCGATCCGGGCCGCCGTCGACATTCCGCTGCGCGTGATGCTGCGGCTGGCGGACGGGTTCGCGGCGGGGGACGTCAGGCGGCTCGTCGAGGTGGCGGGGCGGATGCGGGAGGCCGGGGCCGAGGAGTTCGTGCTCGGGTTCCTCGATGCCGACGGCGGGGTGGACCTGGACGCCGTGGAGCGGGTGGTCGGCGTGCTGGACGGGTGCCGGTGGACGTTCCACCGGGCGATCGACCGGGCGGCGGACCGGGACGCCTTGCGGAAGCAGCTCGACGGGATGCCGGGGTTGGACACGTATTTGACGGCCGGTTCCGCGACCGGCGTCGACGACGGGCTTCCCACGCTGCTCGCGGAGGCGGCGCGGGGCGCGGAGCCGGGGTACGAGCAGCGGGTTCTCGTGGGCGGAGGGCTGCGACTCGACCACGTGCCGGTGCTGCGGGCCGCCGGAATCGACGGCTTCCACATCGGCGGCGCGGCCCGTCCCGGGGGCTGGGCGGGCCCGGTGTCGGCGGCGGCCGTCGGGGAGTGGCGCCGCGCACTCGACGGCCCCTGAGCAGGCGGTGCCTGTCAACGCCGGTCGCACGGCGGGTCGTAGTCCAGTTGCGGGATGTACGTGTCCCAGAGCTCGGGGGTCAGAAGGTTCCCGGTCGCCCGGCACACGTGGTCGACGGCGGTGCGGACGGACAGCGGCAGGATGTGCACGGTGGCCTCGCCGGTGCCGATGAAGAGGAAGCGGCCGTCAGGGGAGAACGTGGCGTCGTTGACGTAATTGGTGACGCCGGTCAGCGGCAGACCGTGCGCCCGTGCGCGGCCCCGCTCGTCGACGTCCCACAGCCGCACCGTCGTGTCGAAGCTGCCGCTGACCAGCGTGCGCCCGTCCGGGCTGAAGGCCAGGGTGTAGACGGTGTCCTTGTGGCCGGTCAGCGGGCGGCCCGCAGGCGTGGGGCGGGTGCGGTCGGCGAGGTTCCACAAGCGGATCGCGGCGTCGTTGCCGGAGGTGGCGAGGGTCCGGCCGTCCGGGCTGAAGACGACCCCGATGGCTCGGCCGCCACTGGCCTGCAGGGGTTCGCCCAGCGGAGCCGGGCGCTCGGGCCGGGCGATGTCCCACAGGCGGACGGCGCCGTCCTGGGCCACGGCGGCGAGCGTGTGGCCGTCCGGGCTGACGGCCACACGCCACACCTCGCCCGCGGCGGCCTTCAACGGTCGTCCCAGGGGCGCGGGCCGGGACGGATCGGACACGTTCCACAGGGCGATGGTGCCGTCCCCGTTGCTCCCTGCCAGGGTGCGCCCGTCCGGGGTGAACCGGACGTCCGTGAAGTTCCCCCGCGAGTTGCGCAGCGGCTTGCCGAGCGGTCGGGGCGTGGCCGGTTCGGTGACGTCCCACAGCCGGACGTCCGTGCCGGCCGCGACGGCCAGACTCCTGCGATCAGGGCTGAAGGCGACGGCGTTGACGTACGGTGTGGCGCCCCGGATCGACGAGCTGACCGGGCGCGCGGCGGCCGGGTCGCGGACGTCCCAGAGCCGGACGGTGTTGTCCTCGGAGCCCGAGGCGAGCAACCGGCCGTCGGGGCTGACGTCGACGGTGTCGACGTAACTGGTGTGTCCGCTCAGGATCGTGCGCGGGATCGTCCACAGCCGCACGGTGTGGTCGGCGCCGGCACTGGCCAGCATGGTGCCCTTCGGGTCGAAGGCCAGTGCCCGCACAGGGCCGGAGTGGCCGTTCAGGGGCTGGGTGAAGGTCTGGACGTTGCCCGGATCGGTCACGTTCTCGAGCCGGATCGTGTGGTCGTCCCCGCCGTAGGCCATGAGGGGGCCGGTACGGGAGAAGGCGACGGTGTTGACGACGTTGTTGCTCTCCCGGGCGGCGCGCGGGACCGGCTTGGCGGGGTTCTTCACGTCCCACAGGTGGGCGGTCTGGTCGCTGCCCGCCGCGGCCAGCGTGCGGCTGTCCGGGCTGAACGCGACGGCCTGCGCGTAGCCCGGGAGACCGGCCCGGAACGCGATGTCGGGCGTCCGCCCGACCGGCGTCGGCTTCCGTCGGTCCGTCACCTCCCACAACCGCACCGACGCATCGCTGCCGCCGCTCGCCAGCAGCTTGCCGTCCGGACTGAAGGCCACGCCGTTCACCTCGTCCGTGGAGGCGGGCAGCGGCTTGGAGAGGGCGCGCGGGCGCGCGGGGTCGGTGACCTCCCACAGGTGGACGTGGCCGTCGCCGCCCGCCACTGCGAGGGCCCGCCCGTCCGGGCTGAAGGCGAGCGTCTTCAGCGCCCCGCTGCCCGCACCGCCGGCGGAGCCCAGGCCCTTCGGGCGACGCGGGTCGCGGACGTCCCACAGGCGTACCGTGCCGTCGTCGCCGGCGACGGCCAGCACCTGTCCCCGAGGGCTGAAGGCGAGCGCCCGTATCGGGCCCCGGGGGCCGCGCAGCGGATCACCCAGCGGTACGGGGCCACCCGCACGCCCGGTCTGCCACAACCGGATCGTGCCGTCGTCGCCCGTGCTGGCCAGCAGGCGTCCGTCCGGGCTGAAGTCCACGGCGTTCACCCGGCCCGTATGACCGGTCAGCACGGAGGCCAGCGGCACGTTCTGGGCACTGAGCAGCCGGGTCTGCGTCGACGCGGCCGGGGACATCCGGTGCGCGACCAGATCCAGCTGGGCGGCCAACGACGTGTCGCTCGCCCGCACCAGGTCGGCCTGCGCCCTGATCTCGCCGAGGATCGCCGCGTTCCGTTCCTGCTGGGCGGTGTCGCGCTGGTGGAAGGCGAGCGCGGCGGAGACCGCGGCGAGGACGGCCAGCGCCGTCAGTCCCGCGATGACGCCCTGACGGATCCGGCGCGCGCGGCGCCGCTGCCGGAGCGAGGCGGCCACGAACGCGGCCACGACCGGATCCGGCTCCCCCGCCCCGCCGTCGCCGGCCGTGCCGCAGACCTCTTCCAGCCGCTGGCCCCGGTACAGCAGCCCCGGGTCGCGACCGGCCTCCTGCCACGCGGTGGCCGCGTCCTCCAGCCGCTGGCGGGCCATGTACTGGACGCGGTGCGCCTCGATCCACTCGCGCAGGCGCGGCCAGGCGCGCAGCAGCACCTCGTGGGTGATGGTGACCGTGTCCCGCTCTCGGGTCAGCAGCCGTCCCCGGGTGAACGTCTCCACCACCTCGGCCGTTTCACGGGAGCGCCCGCAGTGGTCCAGCAGTTCGGCGTACCGCACCGGGCGTCGCGTGTCCTGGGTGCCGTCGCCGAACTTCACCAGGCGCAGGAACACGGACTGCGCCGTCCGCCGCGCCCGTGCATCCAGCCGCTCGAAGCAGCGGTCCGCCTCTGCCGTCACGCTGTGCGCGATGCCGCCGGTGGACTCGTAGCCGTCCACGGTGAGGACGTGGCCCGACCGGCACAGCCAGGTGGCGCGCAGCGCGTGGGCGAGCAGCGGCAGCCGGCCGATCTCGTAGGCGTCGGTTTCGTCCCTGCCGGGGTGTGCCACGTCCGGTTCCCGTGCGCCGAGGTCGCGCAACAGGACCTGCACGAGGCCCGGTTCCACGTCCAGCCCGACCGCGCGGGCCGGGTGGAGGATCGCCTCCCGCACCCCGGACCGGGACAGCGGGCCCACGATCACCTGGTTGCGCTCCACCGCTTCGAGAAGCCCCGGGTGGGCCGCGCAGTGCGTGTAGAAGTCCGAGCGCAGACCGAGGACGACCAGGCCGACGCTCGGTTCGCCGCCGGGGCCCGGCTCCGCCAGGCGCAGCACCGCGTCGAGGAAGTCCCGTCGGGCCCGCTCGTCCGCGCAGAGCGTGAACAGCTCCTCCAACTGGTCCACGACCAGCACCAGACGACGTCCCCTGCCGCCCGCGGCGAGCGCGCGCCGCAGGACGGCTGGCGCCCACACCGGCCCATCCGGCCCATCAGGCCCGTCCGCCCCATCACCCGACGCTCCCGGCCCCGCGCGCACCACCTCCGACAGGCAGGAGCCGAGGGCCGCCATCGGGCGGGCGGTCGGGGTCAGCCACAGCCGGGGCCAGGACGCCGAGCCCGGCAGGGCGCCTCGGGCGATCTCCGGCACGAGCCCCGCTCTGAGCAGCGAGGACTTCCCGGCCCCGGAGGGTGCGACGACGACCAGCGCCCCGCCCATCGCGAGGCAGGCGTCCAGCCGGACCAGCAGCTTGGCCACCAGCGCGTCCCTGCCGAAGAACCACTGCGCCTGTTCCGCGCTGAAGGCGGCCAGCCCGGGATACGGGCACTCCTGGGACCGGGCCGAGGTGAGCACGCGACGGGCCGTGCGCACGCCGTCCTCGTAGTGCAGGTGCAGGTCACGCTCCGAGACGTACAGATCCCGGTGCGCCTGGTAGATCCTGGCCCGGTCCGAGGCGTGCGCCTGCCACCGGACGGTCTCGCCGCGCGAGTCCGGTCCGCCGGCGGGGCTCATGACTCGTGGATGATCTGGTCACGCCCGGCCTGGTAGACCCGGCCGTGTCCGGACGCCTCGGCCCGGAACTCGTGCGATCCGGTGCGGGGGCCGGCCTCGCGGCGCAGCAGCGGGGCGATCTCCTCGTCGACCAGCCGCCGCAGCTCGCCGCTCAGCGCGGGGTCGTCCCGCAGCAGTGCGGTCAGCCGGGACCCCCAGGCCGCCACCAGCCGGGATTCCTCGGTCTCGTCGTTCGTCAGACGGGCGGTCAGCGCGCGTTCCCGGGACTCGGCCAGGGCCGCTTCCACCCGGTTCGCCTGGCGGGGACGTACGTGCCGCCACCAGCCGACGAGGACCGCCCGTACCTGTTGCCATGCGTCGGTGGTCATGGCCCCCACCAAGGCCGTGGCTGCCGACGACGCGAGTTCGTCCATCGTCCTCAACCTCGCTGGTCGTGCCCTGTAACCAACGTACTCAGTGGGTGGCTTTTGGGGTAGTCTGTCGCAATTCGTTGAATCCTGAAGGAAGCGCCCTCAGGTGAGTTGCTGCGGCAGCGGCGCCATGTGGGTGACGATCAGCCCGGACACGGCTCGGGTCAGCACCACGTACAGACGCCGCAGGCCGGTCCCTTCGTCCGGCTCGCCGTCGACCACGGCCCGGGGTTCGTCCAGGACCACGTAGTCGTACTCCAGACCCTTGGCCAGTGAGGCCGGGACCAGGGTCAGACGGGTTTCGTACGACGTCTCCTCGCCGGGGGCCAAGTAGCCGATCCCGGCTGCCGTGAGCGCCTCCGCGAGCGCCGGGACGCGGGCGTCCGCCGCGATCAGGCCCACCGAGCCCTCGTTCGCGAGCGATTCGGCGCAGGCGGCCACCACGTCCGCGTCGCCCGCCACCTGCCGGACCTCGAACGCACCGGGATTCTCACGCACCGACGCCACCGGCGTCAGGCCCGGCGCGATGTGCGGCAGCAGCCGGGAGGCGTACGTGATGACGTCCGTCGGGACGCGGAAACCCGCCGTCAGCTCCTCGATCAGCGCGTCGCCCTTGCCCAGGTGGGCCAGGGCCTCCTGCCAACTGCCCGTCGCCCAGGGCGTGGTGCCCTGCGCCAGGTCGCCGAGGACCGTCGCGGAGCCGGTCGTGCAGCGGCGGCCGACCGCTCGGTACTGCATGGGCGACAGGTCCTGCGCCTCGTCGAGGACGACATGGCCGAGCGACGGCGTGCGGTCGATCAGGTCCCTCGCCTCGTCGATCAGCACCGCGTCCGCCGCCGACCACTTCGCCGACTTCACCGACCGCGCCGGTCTCGCCCACAGGACCGTCTTCTGCTCGTCCTCGCCCAGTACGCCCTCCGCGTGTACGGCGAGAAAGTCCGCGTCGGTCAGCAGCCGCAGCACCAGCTTCGCCGGATCGACGGCCGGCCAGATCGCCTTGACCGCCGCCTTCACGGCACTATTGCGGGCCACCGCGTCCTGCACCCGGTCGTCCGGCGCCTCACCCGACCGTTCCATCTGCACCAGCACGGCATGCGCGATCCGCTGCGGCAGGGCCTCGCGGGCGGCGCCGTACCGGATGCCCCGGTCCAGCAACTCCCGCACGATCTCCTCGACTTCGTACGCCGGCACCCGCCACCGACGCGACCCCCGCACCACGACCACCGGCTCCGTGGGCATGGTCACGTGCGCGTACAGCGCCCGGCGGACGACCTCCGCCATCCTCGCGTCCCCCTTGACGAGGGCGGCCGCCGCGTCGTCCGTGCCCCGCACCTCCACATGCGCCACCAGGTCGTCGACCGTCGCCTGTCGTACCGTCAACTCGCCCAGCGCCGGGAGCACTTGCTCGATGTAGTGCAGGAAGGAGCGGTTCGGGCCGATCACGAGGGTGCCGGTGCGGGCCAGCCGCTCGCGGTGGGCGTAGAGGAGGTACGCCACGCGGTGCAGGCCGACCGCGGTCTTCCCGGTGCCGGGACCGCCCTGCACGCACACCGTGCCGCCCAGCCCGCTGCGCACGATCTCGTCCTGCTCCGGCTGGATCGTGGCGACGATGTCCCGCATCGGGCCCACACGCGGGCGCTCGATCTCCTGCTGGAGCAGCTTGCTGGTCCGCGCCGCCTCGGCCGGGTCGGAGAGGTGCTCGTCCTCGTACGCTGTCAACTCCCCGCCGAGGTAACCGAAACGGCGGCGCAGCGCGATGTCCATCGGGTCCTTCTTGGACGCCCGGTAGAAAGGCTGCGAGACCGGCGCACGCCAGTCGATGACCATCGGGTCGCCGTCCGCGTCGTGCACATGCCGGCGCCCGATGTAGAAGCGTTCACCGTGTGCGCCCTCGGCCTGCTCGACGCCGGGCGCGCGCAGATAGTCGAGGCGGCCGAAGAACAGCGGGGTGTCGCTGAGGTCGGCGAGGGCCTTGATGCGCTCGTCGATCTGGCGTTCCAGGATCTGGGCGTTGACCCAGTTCGCGGTGACGTCGCTGATGTCGAGCGACTCGACGTCCTCCCGCATCGCCCGCAGCGCGGAACGGGACGCGGCGAGGTGGGAACGCTCATGGGCGAGCGGATCGTCGGCGGGCGTGGCCAAGGCGGTGCCTCCGGAGAGCTACGGGTGCGGTGAGGGATGCCCCCGGTTTCCGTCCGGGCGGCGGCACTCCCCGAGGGAGGCGGGCAAGAGCGGAGATTCTAGGTGAGCGGCAGAGGACGGACCAACGAGTTTTTCTCCCCGTACGGCCCCTAGGGGACGAGCCCTCCTCCCTCAGGGCCACGGCTCCCTCTTCAGGGCTACCCAAGGGCTACGCAGGTTCGGCCCCGAGACCGATGCCCCTTCACGGTGCGAAACCCACCATGGACACATGAGTGCAGCGACCTTCCACCCGGCCCCCGCCCCGGCCCACCCCGGCGCCACATCCCTCACCGGCAGCCACCGTCACCGCCTCGGCGAAGCCCTGCGTGCCGTGAGGGTGTTCGCGGGCGCCGCGTTCGATGTGATCGTCCTCGGCGAGTACGGCGAGGAGGCGGGCGTCCGCCGCAAGTGAGCGTCTAGTGTCACGGCGTGACGAGACGACAACGCTCGGCAGCTTCCGCCACACTCCTCGCCGTCTCCGTCGCGGCCTTCGCCGCCCTGTGCGTCGTACAACGCCCACCCATGGCCGACGCCCTGGTGTACCGGGCCGAGGGCGCGGCCGTCCTGCACGGCCATGACCTCTACGGCTTCACCGTCACCAGATGGCGGCTCCCCGCCACCTATCCTCCCTTCGCCGCGCTCCTCTTCACCCCCGCCGCCTGGATCCCCGTAGCGGCCCTGAAGGCCGGTTTCCTCGCGGCCAACACCCTGCTCACCGCCTGCCTGGTCCACCTCTCCGCCCGACTCGCCGGCCGCCCCCTGAGCCTCCCCGCCCTCTGCGCCGCCACCGCCCTCGCCCTGTGGCTGGAGCCGGTCTTCCAGACGCTCCTCTACGGCCAGATCAACCTCGCCCTCGCCTGCCTGGTCCTGTGGGACCTCACCCGCCCGCCCGGCGCCCCGGGCAAGGGCGTGGCCATCGGCATCGCGGCCGGCATCAAGCTCACGCCGGCCGTCTTCATCGCGTATCTGCTCCTGCGCGGCCGCTACCGGCAGGCCGCCACCGCGACGACCGCCTTCGCGGTGACCGTCGCCCTCGGCGCGCTGGCCCTCCCCGCCGCCAGCGCGGACTTCTGGCTGCGCCGCCTGTACGAGACCGACCGGGTGGGCAAGCCCTGGATCGTCGACAACCAGTCGCTCCAGGGGCTGGTCGCCCGCACCCTGGGCGACCAGGCGCCGGGCCTCGCCTGGGTGGTGCCCGCCGCCCTGATCGCGGCCACCGCCCTGTGGCTGATCCACCGCACGCCGGACGACCGCCACGCCCTGCTGCTGACGGCCGTCACCGCGCTGCTGATCTCGCCGATCAGCTGGTCCCACCACTGGATCTGGTGCGTCCCCCTCATCGCGGTACTCCTGGAGGACGGCCGTACCCACCTGGCGCTCGCCGTGACGTTCCTCTTCACGGCCCGCACCATGTGGCTCGTCCCCCACCAGGGCGACCTCGACCTCCAACTCCCCTGGTGGCAGCAGCCGCTGGCCTCGCCCTACCCCCTGCTGGGCCTGGCGGCGTTCACCTCGGCGGCGCTGAGACGTCAGCTCCCGGCCAGCAGCTCGTCCGCGTCCACGATCCGGTACGCGTACCCCTGCTCGGCCAGGAACCGCTGGCGGTGGGCCGCGAAGTCCTGGTCGATCGTGTCGCGGGCGACGACCGAGTAGAAGTGGGCCTGGTGGCCGTCGGCCTTCGGCCGCAGCACCCGTCCGAGGCGCTGGGCCTCCTCCTGCCGCGACCCGAAGGTCCCGGACACCTGGATGGCGACGGTCGCCTCCGGCAGGTCGATGGAGAAGTTGGCGACCTTGGAGACCACGAGGACGCTGATCTGGCCCTCCCGGAAGGCGTCGAAGAGCTTCTCGCGCTGGGCGTTGGACGTCTCGCCCTTGATCACCGGCGCGTCGAGATGCTCCCCCAGCTCGTCGAGCTGGTCGATGTACTGCCCGATGACGAGGATCTGCTGCCCGGCGAACCGCCGGACGATCGCCTCCGTCACCTTCCGCTTGGTGTCGGTCGTGGAGCAGAAGCGGTACTTCTCCTCCTGCTCGGCCGTCGCGTACGCCAGCCGCTCCGCGTCCGTCAGATTGACCCGGACCTCCACACAGTCGGCGGGCGCGATGTACCCCTGTGCCTCGATCTCCTTCCACGGCGCGTCGAACCGCTTGGGTCCGATGAGCGAGAAGACGTCCGACTCACGCCCGTCCTCCCGCACCAGTGTCGCCGTCAGACCCAGCCGCCGCCGCGCCTGGAGATCCGCCGTGAACTTGAAGACCGGCGCGGGCAGCAGATGAACCTCGTCGTAGACGATGAGCCCCCAGTCCCGGGAGTCGAACAGCTCCAGATGCGGATAGACACCCTTCCGCTTCGTCGTCAGCACCTGGTAGGTCGCGATGGTGACCGGACGGATCTCCTTCCTCGTCCCGCTGTACTCACCGATCTCGTCCTCGGTCAGCGAGGTCCGCTTCACCAGCTCGTGCTTCCACTGCCGGGCGGAGACGGTGTTGGTGACGAGGATCAGCGTCGTGGACTTCGCCTGCGCCATGGACCCGGCACCGACCAGCGTCTTACCGGCACCACAGGGCAGGACCACGACGCCGCTCCCGCCGTGCCAGAAGTTCTCCACGGCCTGCTTCTGGTACGGCCTGAGCGCCCAGCCGTCCTCGTTCAGCTCGATCGGGTGCGCCTCGCCGTCGACGTACCCGGCGAGGTCCTCGGCCGGCCAGCCCAGCTTCAGCAGCACCTGCTTGATCTGCCCGCGCTCGGACGGATGCACCGCGACGGTGTCCGGGTCGATCCGGGCGCCGACGAGCGGCGCGATCCGCTTCGACCGCAGCACCTCCTCCAGCACCGGACGGTCGGTGGTCGTCAGCACCAGCCCGTGCGCGGGATGCTTGCTCAGCGTCAGCCGCCCGTACCGGTCCATCGTGTCGGCGATGTCCACGAGCAGCGCGTGCGGCACGGGGTAGCGGCTGTACTGCACCAGCGCGTCCACCACCTGCTCCGCGTCATGCCCCGCGGCGCGCGCGTTCCACAGCCCGAGCGGCGTCACCCGGTAGGTGTGAATGTGCTCCGGCGCCCGCTCCAGCTCCGCGAACGGCGCGATCGCCCGACGGCAGTCGTCGGCACGCTCGTGGTCGACTTCCAGGAGCAGGGTCTTGTCGGACTGGACGATGAGTGGACCGTTCACGTACGTACATTCCTTCCGCGCGGGCCAAACGTCCAGTGTGCCTGATCGTTTCTCGACGAGGGCCCGGGCGGAAGGCGATATCCGTCCCGTCGTACAGGATGTGTATTCATCCGCCCGGGTGGTGTGGTTTCACCTGGACGGCGGCGGGTGCGAACAATGCAGAGCGTGCAGGCCATCACTCGTGCCCCGTCCCCGCCGACCACCACCCTCGGATACGCGCTGTTCGCCACGCGCTGGCTGCAGGCGCCGCTGTACTTCGGCCTCGTGGCAGCCCAGGGGGTGTACGTCTACAAGTTCTTCAACGAGCTGTGGGCGTTAATCCTCAGGTGTGTCACCGGGCAGGCGACAGAGACCTACGTCATGCTCGCCGTGCTCAAACTCGTCGACGTCGTCATGATCGCCAATCTGCTGATCATGGTGATCGTCGGCGGCTACGAGACCTTCGTCTCCCGCATCGGCCTCCAGGGCCACCGTGACCAGCCGGAATGGCTCTCGCACGTGAACTCCAACGTGCTGAAGGTGAAGCTGGCCACCGCCATCGTCGGCATCTCGTCCGTCCATCTGCTGCAGATGTTCGTGGATGTGCACCACACGCCCCGGCACTCCCTGCTGTGGGGCACGGTGATCCACATGGCGTTCATCCTGTCGGCGGCGATCCTGGCGTACATGTCGGGGCCGATGGCGGCACAGGCCGAGCGGGCTCATCAGTCGTCCCACCAGTCCCACGAGTCCCACCAGTCCCCGCAGCACGCCGCCGAGGACGGTCCGCCCGAGAAGGCCGTGATCCCCGCCCAGCGGGAGGAGGCGCCGAGCGCCGAGGCGCGGCTGCGGGCCGCCGGGTTCCCCGACCGCAAGCTGATGGAGGACTTCGACGCCGAGCACCTGCGGTCCTTCGACCGGGAGGCCGTGGCACGGCTCGGCAAGCTGGACTTCGTCGTCGCCCGCCGCAACGTCGTGTTCGTGGGGCCGCCCGGCACCGGCAAGACGCACCTCGCCATCGGGCTCGGGGTGCGCGCCTGCCAGGCCGGTCACCGGGTGCTGTTCGCGACCGCGGGCGACTGGGCGGCGCGGCTGGCGAAGGCGCAGGCCGACGGCCGGCTCGGCGAGGAGCTGCGCCGCCTCGACACCTACCCGCTGCTGATCGTCGACGAGGTCGGCTACCTGCCCTTCGACGCCGACACCTCGCAGCTCTTCTTCCGGCTGGTCGCGCACCGCTACGAGCGCGGCTCGCTGATCGTGACCGGGGACCGCCCACTGGAGCGGTGGGACGAGGTGTTCGGCGGCCCCGCCGCCCCGGCGATGGTGGACCGGCTGGCCCACCACGCCGAGATCGTCCGCCTGGAAGGGGACAGCTACCGGATGCGCCGCCCTACTTCAGATTGGGCAGGGTGAGGTTGTTGACCAGCGGCTGGGCGAAGATGTGGCCGTCGACGTTGACGAGGGGCTCGCCTGCGGCCCCCGCGATCGGGAGCGGCAGCGGCGCGGCCGGTGCCGCCGAGGCCTCGGGCGCGAGCGCGGCGACGAGGGCGGCGGCGGTCACCACCGCCGCGGCGGAGACGGCGACGGCGGAGTGGACGCGCAGGGGGAGCTTGGAGCGCATGGGGACGTAAGGGCCTTTCGGGGGTTTCGTCGGGGCGGGCCGGACCCGGGACGCTGGGACCGGCCCGATGGGAACGCGGGGCGGGTCAGATCGCCGGCGTCTCCAGGACCAGGCCGGCGACGTCGATGGCGATGGCGGCGGCCTGGGTGGTGAGGGCGCCGAGCATCACGGCGGTGGCGGTCAGCACGGCGGCGACACGACGGGCAGCTCGCATGGGGGATTTCCTTTCGGATGTGCTCGCCCGAGTCCCCTGGGGGCTGCTCGGGCTTGATCAGGACATCCGGTGGCTGCCCGGCCCTCCGCGCGGCGATGCGGGATATGCCACAAGCTCCCTCATGGGTGGGAAGTGTCCGGCGTGGCGCGCATGAATCCCGGCGTACGCCCGAACGGGTGACGCCAGGACAGGGCCCTAGTCCTCCGCCAGCTCCGCCACCCCTGTGATCCGGTGCAGCGGATACGTGCGGACCTCGTCCGCGGTGTGGTCGTACGCCGTCACGAAGCCGCCCTCCACCCGCACCGGCGCGATCACCCGCTGACTGGCGGCGCCCTCGGCGTTGACGTACCCGATCCACAGGGACTGGCCGGTCAGGACGGCGGCCTGCATGGTGGCGAGGGTCTCGGCGGAGCTGGTGCGCGGCAGGCCGCCGCCGGTGGCGGTCGGCGTGGGGGACTTCCGGGGCGCCGTCGAGGCCAGGTCGCCCGCCCGGATCGCGCGGATCGCGGCCGCGAGCAGCGTGGTGTCGGGCGCGGGCGGGCCCTCCGGCACCGGCTCGGGAGGGGTGCGCGGCGGCGTGCGGTGGGCGAGCGCCCGCGTGATCAGCACGTCGCCCTCGGGGGACTCGGCGGCGGGCGCGAAGCCCAGCCCGCGCAGCCCCTCCAGCAGGGTCGCCGGGTCGGCCTGCGCGGCCAGCACGGTCGGCGCGAGGCGACGCAGCCGCAGTCCGGCGGACCGCTTGTCGGCGAGGATCTCGTTCAGCAGCGCGTCGTCGTCGCAGCGCACATACGCCGAGGCCACGCCCACGCGGAGGTGCCCGTGCCGGCGGGCCACGTCGTCGATCAGGTACGCCAGCGGCTGCGGAACCGGCGTACGGGAGTGCTCGGTGAGGAAGGCGTGCAGGTCGGAGGCGGTGCGGCCGGCGTCCAGGGCGCGGCGTACGGAGGCCGGCGTGAAGCGGTAGACGGTCGCGCCGCCCTTGGACTCCACGTCGGCGAGCACGTCCAGCATGTCCGCGAGGTGCCGCTGCAACGGGCCCGGCGCCACCGCCGTCAGATCGGCCTGGAGCAGGACGTGGTCCAGCGGCTCGGGCAGCAGCGGGGCGAGCAGCCGGGCGGCCGTGGCGGAGGCGACGGACTGCTCGGCGGGGGTGAGGGGCTCCAGGGGCGGGGTGGGGCGGTGGTGCACGGGGAGCTTGTCGCCGGGGCCCTCGGGCTCGTCGGCGGGCGCGTGCGCCGGAGCGTGCGCGCCCAGTAGCGCCCGCCCGTGCGCCGAGAGCGCCCCGCGTCCCGTCACCCCGAGCAACTCGGCCTCGGAGAGCGCCCACTGGGCGAGCCGGACCCGCAGATCGGCGTCAGGGGCGGTGTCCCGTTCCGGGTCCCGTTGGGGGGCGTCCCGCTGTGGGTCGCGCCGCAGCGGCCGCTCCCACCGCAGCCGCGCCAGCACCGACTCACCCGCGGGAGCCGCCCCCTCCGGCAACTGCGCCAGCAGGCTCAGCACCCGGTGCCGTACCTCCGGAGCGGCCGACCGGTCGAGCCCCGGACCCAGCGCGGCCAGCGCGCGGTCCTTCGCGTCCCGGCCGCCCACCAGCCCCGCCGTTCGGGTCGCCGCCAGCCATGCCTGAGCCAGCAGGGTCCAGCGCTGGGCGGCGGGCTGCTCCAGCCACTCGTCGTAGGCCGGGGTCGCCGCGTACCGCTCGTCGGCCTCCCCGTCGGAGGCGACCAGGCCCGCCGCGTAGGCCAGCTCCACCCAGAAGGCGGCGACCGGCTCGGACACGTCGAGCGCCACGGCGGTCCGCTTCAGGTCGCGGACGCTCAGCCCACCCGCCCGCAGCACCGCCGGACCGCCCTCGTCCCAGTCCTTCAGCAACTCCTCGACGGTCGCCAGCGCGGTGTACGCCTGCCCGGCCGCAGTGGCGTCCACAACCTGTGGACGGTGCGTGGCCGCCGCCTCCACGGGCGGCGGCGCCGGTTCGGTCGTGCGGTGCGCGCGGCCGCCGCGCAGGTGGAGGGCCACCTCGCGGGGGAGTACGACCGTGCCGGGCGCCGTCGGCAACAGCAGGCCGCGGTCCAGCAGCCAGCGCAGCCTCGGCGCCGGATCGGCGGTGACCTGCCCGTACGGCGGCCCCCATACCAGCCGCTCCAGCACCTCCACCGACTCGGCCGGGGCCTCGTCGAGCAGCGCGGACATCCGCTTGCGGTCGGTGAACAGGGCGGTGAGCGCGGCCGTCGCGGAGACGGAGTCGTGCGTGGAGGGCAGCCCGACGGCCGTGACGAGCTCCTGGATCCGGCCCGGCGACATGCCCGCCGTCGCCTCCTGGACGCTCGGTCCCAGGCCGGTCGGGGACGGATGCTGCGGGGTCGGGGCGAGGAGCTCACGGGCGGTGCGCACCAGGCGCAGCCGCTCGTCGGCGCCCCAGACGAGGGCCTGCTCGCGCAGGGTGCCGAGGCCGCGGGGCAGGGCGGCGGCGACGACGGGGTCGCCGTCGTCACCGGCCATGAGCCCGAGCAGTTCCTCGTACGTCGCCGGATCGGCCGCCACGGCCAGCGCCTCGGCCGTCTGCAGCGCGAAGCGGTCCAGCCGCTCCAGGGCGCGGACCACCGAGGCACGGGTGCCGGCGCGGGTGGCGAGCTGGGTGAGGTCGGTGGGGACGGGCGTGATGAGATCGGGCCGGCTGCGCAGGAGCGCGGCCAGCGAGGCGTCGTCCCGCCCGCGAAGCGCCTCCGCGAGGGACCGCGGGGCCGCCGGCTTCTCCTCGGTGCTCATCCGGCCAACGGTAGCGGGTCGGGGTGCCGGGACGTGTGTGGTCACCGGGCGCCGAGGCGAACGAGACGTTTCCCAGATGACGTCCGGGTGAATTTCCTCCGGAGGATTACTCCGACGCCGACCGCACCCGGATCACGCTGGTCACTCTGGGCATTCTGTCAACTGCGCGACGCAGTACGAGGATTGGGGGATCCGGCGGTGTGGTTGGACTTCGACAAACTGGTCGCGATCGGCAGCGTGGCGATCGCCCTCACCGCGTTCCTCTGGTTCCGGTCCGCCCGGGACAACGGGATCGATCTCATCCAGGTGCGGATCGACAGCCAGGCGGCCTCGGTCGCCGCCGTCCGGGAAGGCGCCTACCCGTACTGGCAGACCGAGTACGCCTACACCTACGGAGACCCGCGGGCCACGCCCATCGCCGCATCCTTCCTGCGCTTCCTCAACAGTCAGATCGGCCAGGACATCCTCCGCACGAACGGCAGTTCGAGCTGTGCCCAGACGGAGAACCCGCTCATTTGCGAGCCCACCTGACGTGGCGTCGGTCCCCCCAGCCTGCGCTAACGTCGTGCGATACGGGCAATCCGGCACACCCGCCCCGGAGGGGACAGCGTGGGGATCGAGAGCGACAAGGTCGTCTACGAGTACCTGAGCCGCGTCGGTGACGTGGCTCAGCAGCGGCAGCTGCCCTCCGCCACCCGCATGCGCCTGGTCTCCCAGCTGCGCGACGAGATCGACCGGCGCCGCGCCAAGGCCGTCGTCGACAGTCCCGCCGCCGTCCGCCGCATCCTCGCCCGCATCGGCAGCCCGGACGAGGTGGTCACCGCTGCGGGGGACGGTGGCGGTGCCGTGGAGGCGCCGGCCGCCGCCGTCCCCGTACAGCGGGACAAGCAGGACACGCAGGACGAGCGGGAGAAGGCGGCGCAGTCGAAGGGCAGGGGGCTGCGCCGGATCGTGCCGGGGCCCCGGCACGCCGAGCCCGAGAGTCCACCCCCGCCCGCCGACGCCCCGGCCCCGCCGCACCGCGCCGGCGAGCACGAGCTCGGGGACAGTGCCACCCAGCCCGACTGGTGGCGGGTGGACAGCAGCCCCTTCGGTGTCGGCGACAGCGTGCCCGGGTTCGTCGGCGGCGTGGAGATCCCGGAGCTGCTCAGGCCGCCGGAGGAGAAGAAGGACGCCGAGCCCCGGCCGGCGGCCCCGGAGGCCGAAACGGAGGCCGAGACCGACGCCGGCGAGCCCGCCCCGCGTCGCCGGCTCCTCCCGTCCCCCGGCGACTGGAACAACCCCCTCCTGCTGCTCGCCGCCGCCCTCCTCGTCGCCGGTGCCGTGCTCGGCAATCTGCTCCCGCTGGCCGTCGGCTGGCTCATCGCGTACGCCTCCCGCCGCCTGACCAGGTGGGAGATGAAGTGGGCGGTGATGATCCTGCCCGGCGCCGCGCTCGCCGCCGGTTTCGGCTGGCTGTGGGGCAGGCTCGACGGCCGCTGGGGCACCCCCATCGCCGACGGCGGGATGAACGACGCCCTCGCCGAGACCTGGCCCTGGGTGCTGCGGGGCGCGGCGGTGGCGTCGGCGCTGTTCCTGGTGTGGCGGTCCCAGAGGAAGAGCTGAGCCCCGCCCCGGACCCCGTTCACCTCGCCCCCGCGTTCACTCGGCACAATGGCCCGCATGACCTCGCGCCCCCTCACCGTCGGGTTCGATCTCGACATGACGCTCATCGACTCCCGCCCCGGCATCCACGCCTGCTACCTGGCGCTGGCCGAGCGGACGGGGGCGTACATCGACGCCGATCTCGCCATCACCCGGCTGGGGCCGCCGCTGGAGGAGGAGCTGCGGCACTGGTTCCCGGCGGACGAGGTCCCCGCGGTGGCCGATGTCTACCGGGCGATGTACCCGACGATCGCCATAGCCGCGACCCCCGCCATGGCCGGTGCGCACGAGGCGATGGAGGCCGTGCGCGCGGCCGGTGGACGGACCGTCGTGGTCACCGCCAAGTACGAGCCCAACGCCAAGCTGCACCTCGCCCACCTCGGCATCGAGCCCGACGCGGTGGTCGGCAACCTGTGGGCGGAGGCGAAGGCGGCGGCCCTGCGCGAGCACGGCGCGGGCGTCTACGTCGGCGACCACACCGGCGACATCCGCGGCGCCCGCGCCGCCGAGGCGCTGTCGGTGACGGTGGCGACCGGCCCGTGCGACGCCGAGGAGCTGACGGCGGCGGGCGCGGACGTCGTGCTCACCGGCCTGGGTGAGTTCCCGGCATGGCTTTCGGCCTATCTCGACGCGCCGCGCGCCTGACGCCGCCCCGCCGCGATCGACCGGAGCAGCCCCGCTCCGGCGATCAGGAAGCCGGCCCCCATGAGCATGCTCAATCCGAACATGTACGTCGGAAAAGGCGTCGTACCGAGGAACAGCGGAGCCACCGTGACCAGAGTGGCCACGGCTCCGACGATGAAGACGACGGCACCGGCACGGATCAGTCGGTCACCGGGCGCGGCGGAATTCGGTTGGGTTTTGTCACGCACCGGACCAGGGTAGTTCCCAGCGCGAAGGAACAACCGGGCGACGTCTTGTCACCGGCCTGAAGACCATTAGCCTTGGTACCGGCGGGTCACGGACGACCCGCCCAAGTGCTATCAAGAGCCGTTTCAGAAGCAGTTTTCCGACGAGTACGAGGACGAGGACAGACGTGCCTACCGGCAAGGTCAAGTGGTTCAACAGCGAGAAGGGCTTCGGCTTTCTCTCCCGTGACGACGGCGGTGACGTCTTCGTCCATTCCTCGGTTCTCCCCGCCGGAGTCGAGACGCTCAAGCCGGGACAGCGCGTGGAGTTCGGAGTCGTCGCCGGGCAGCGCGGCGACCAGGCCCTCTCGGTCACCATCCTCGACCCGACCCCGTCGGTCGCGGCGGCGCAGCGCAAGAAGCCGGACGAGCTGGCCTCCATCGTCCAGGACCTGACCACGCTCCTGGAGAACATCACTCCGATGCTCGAAAAGGGCCGTTACCCCGACAAGGCCTCCGGCAAGAAGATCGCCGGCCTGCTCCGCGCGGTCGCCGACCAGCTCGACGTATAAAAGCCGTTTGAACCCGGCGGTCCAAGCCCGATTGGCCCCGGTTAAACCCGTTTGAGCCCGGTTTTACGGGAAATCCAGCGCATCCGGGCCGAGGGGCGGTACCAGCCCCTCGGCCGCCGCACGGGTGAGCAGCCCGCGTACGGCCGCATAGCCGTCCTCGCCGAGGCCGGCGGTGAATTCGTTGACGTACAGCCCGATGTGCTGGTCGGCGACGGCCGGGTCCATCTCCTGGGCGTGTGCCATGACGTACGGCCGGGACGCCTCGGGGTCGTCCCAGGCCATCTGCACGGAGGTGCGGATGGTGTCCGCGAGCCGCGTCAGCGTCTCAGCCCCCAGCGACCGCTTGGCGATGATCGCGCCCAGGGGGATCGGCAGCCCGGTGGTGTGCTCCCAGTGTTCGCCCATGTCGGCGAGCTTGTGCAGGCCGTAGTTCTGGTAGGTGAAGCGCGCCTCGTGGATGACGAGGCCCGCGTCGACCTTCCCGTCCCGTACGGCGGGCATGATCTCGTGGAACGGCATGACCACGATCTCGCCGACCCCGCCGGGCAGCGTGTCGGCGGCCCACAGACGGAACAGCAGATACGCCGTCGACTTCTCGCTCGGCACCGCGACCGTGCGTCCGGTCAGGTCGACGCCCGGCTCCCGGGTCAGCACCAGCGGGCCGCAGCCCCGGCCCAGCGCGCCGCCGCACGGCAGCAGGGTGTAGGTGCCGAGGACGTACGGCAGCACGGCGTACGACACCTTCAGTACGTCCAGCTCGCCGCGCTCGGCCATGGCGTTGGTGATGTCGATGTCCGCGAAGGTCACGTCGAGGCCGGGGGCGCCGGGGACGCGGCCGTGGGCGAGGGCGTCGAAGACGAAGGTGTCGTTGGGGCAGGGGGAGTACGCGATGTGCAGTCGGCTCATGCCGGTTTCCAACTCTCCAGTACGGGTGCCAGCTTCCCGAAGCCGTCCGTGAGGGCCTGAAGGGCCTCGCCGATCCGCCAGCCGGCGCGGTCGCGCGGGCCGACCGGGTTGGAGATCGCGCGCAGCTCCAGCACGGGCGTGCCGTGCGCGGCGGCGGCCTCGGCGACGCCGAAGCCCTCCATGGCCTCGGCGAGGGCACGGGGGTGGTGGGCGCGCAGGGCGATGGCGCGGGCGGCGGTGCCGGTCACCGTGGAGACGGTGAGGACCGTGCCGGGGCGGGCTCCGGTGGCGGTCGCGGCGTCCCGTACGAGTGCTTCCGGCGGACGGTGGGTGACGGTGCCGAAGCCCAGGTCGGTGACCGGCAGGAAGCCCTCGGCGGTCTCGGCGCCGAGGTCGGCGGCGGTGATCTCGTCGGCGACGACCAGGGAGCCGACGGGCGCCTCGGGTACGAAGCCGCCGGCGATGCCGGTGGAGACGACCAGGGCGTAGGGCCTGCCGTGCAGGGCGGCGGCCGTGAGGGCGGTCGCGGTGCGGGCGGCGGCCAGGGCGGGGCCGACACCGGCGGCGAGCAGGTCGGGGCCGGCGGGGAGGCGGTGCAGGGTGACCGGGGTGACCGGGGTGACCGCGGCGCCGGGCAGCGGGACCTCGGTGGCGTGGCCCGGGAAGGCCCGTGCCACCGCGTCCCGTTCGGCGGGGACCGCGGTGGCCACGAGGATGCGTGCGGCGGCGGACGTGATCAGGCGTCCTTCTTCAGCTTGAAGGACCACACGCCGGTGACCTCCTGCTCGCCCTCCTTGATGGAGACCAGCGTGGAGTTGCCCTGGGCACCGTACTGGGCGTTGAAGAACACGCTGCCCGGGATGGTGCGGTAGGTCTTGGTGCTGGCGTCGGTGAGCGGCTGGCCGTTCATCAGGATCGTCCAGCCCTTGTCCGCGATCTCCGGGTCCACACCGAAGCGGACGGTTTCGTCGGGGTCGACCGAGATGGCCTTGATGTCGGTGTCCTTCAGACACTCGGCCAGCTCGCTGGTCTTCACGGCGGCGCCGTCGTTGTAGCAGGTCGCCTCGGCGTTGACCGAGCTGGAACCGACGGTGATCGTCGACACGGGCGACGGCTTGTCGCAGGCCGACAGGACAAGCAGTCCGGCGGAAACGGCGCCGGCGGCGGCGACGGCGCGGCGGCGTCGCACAGCGGATTGCATGGTCATGGTCGAAGGCTATCGGGCGCGTCCAGTCCCCTCCCCATGCGGGGGTAAGGGGCGTGCCGTCGGTTAGGCCACTCGCGGGTCTGGACGCCGTTGTGCCGGGGCGGGGGTCAGGCGCTTTGGGGGTGTGGGTGTTGTTGTGTCGGGCCGGGGGCTGGTGACTCGCGGGTGTGGGCGTTGCTGTGTCGGGCCGGGGGCTGGCGACTCGCGGTGGTGGGTGTTGCTGTGCTGTGCCGGGGGCATGCGCTTCGGGGGTGTGGGTGTTGCTGTGCCGGGGCGGGGCTGGCGACTCGCGGGGCGGGCGTTGCTGTGCCCGGGCGGGGGCTGGTCACTCGCGGGTCTGGACGCCGTTGTGCCGGGGGCGGGGTCAGGCGACTCGTGGGCGTGTGCGGCCGCCGTGTCGGGCGGAGGTGAGCAGGCCGCGGACCGTGGTGAGCCAGCCGGTGGCCAGGACGACGGCGCCGACCGTCATGCCCAGGGTGCCGTTCAGCGGCAGGGCGATGCCGATCGCGCCCCCGAGCACCCAGGACATCTGCAGCAGCGTCTCCGAGCGCGCGAACGCCGAGGTGCGCACCAGTTCCGGTACGTCCCGCTGGATCAGCGCGTCCAGCGACAGCTTGGCCAGCGCCTGCGAGAACCCGGCCACCGCCGCCAGGCACGCCACCAGGAACGCGCTGAAGAACAGCGCCGCCGTGACCGCCACCGCCAGCTCGATCGCGACGACCGTCACGATGATCACCTCCGGCGCCCGCGCCTTCAGCCACGCCCCGACCGCCGTGCCGAGCGCGTTGCCCACCCCGGCCGCGACCGCCACCATGCCCAGCGACACCGCCGCGCTCTGCCCGGCCAGCGGATGCTGACGCAGCAGGAACGCCAGGAAGAAGATCAGGAACCCGGCCAGGCAGCGGATCGCCGCGTTCACGGCCAGGGCGTGCGTGACCGCGATGCCGACCGTGCGCAGGCCGGGGCGTTTGACGGGCTTGCGGTGCGGCCCGTGCAGATGCGCCTCGTCCGCGGCGAGCAGCGCCGTGTCCTCGCCCTTGGCCGAGTCGACCTTGTGCGGCAGGGAGAAGGAGAGGACCGTACCGGCGACGAAGATCACGAAGGCGCCGTACAGCGGCCAGCGCGGGCCGAGCGCCTGGAGTCCCGCTGCGATCGGCGCGGCCACCCCCGTGGCGAGCAGGCCGCCGAGGGTGACCCGGGAATTGGCCTTCACCAGGGAGAAGCGGGGCGGCAGCAGCCGGGGCACGACGGCACTGCGTACGACCCCGTAGGCCTTGGACGCCACGAGAACGCCGAGCGCCGCCGGGTACATCTCGATGCTGCCGGTGATCACCGCGCCGGACAGCACCAGCGCGAGCAGCGCCCGGGCCAGCATCGCGCCCGCCATCGCCGCGCGGCGGCCGTGCGGCAGGCGGTCGAGGAGGGGGCCGATCACCGGCGCGAGGAGCGTGAACGGCGCCATCGTGATCGCGAGGTAGAGGGCGACGCGGCCGCGGGCCTCGTCGGTGGGCACGGCGAAGAAGACGGTGGTGGCGAGGGCGACGGTGATCATGACGTCGCCGGCGCCGTTCACGCCGTGCAGTTCGATCAGTTTGCCGAGGCCGGACTCGCCGGCGCCGTGCGCGTGCGTGGCCTTGCGGATGCCGCGGGCGGGGCCGGTCACCGGGAAGTGCAGGGCACGGCCGACCGAGCGGAGCCGGCCGCCCGTCCGGCCTGCTCCGCCGCGTTGGTTGTTCCCCTTGACCCCACCCGTCCCGGAGGTGCCCTGGGGCGACCTTGCGGTTGCCACGACGTTCATAGTGCCCTGAGATGGGCGTCGGTAGTGTGCTTCCGGCGCGTATGGACGCGCACTTCGTGGTGATCATGTCCCGCCGGTGTAGGCCCAGCGGCGGTGAAGGGGTAGCGTGCGTAGCGCGCCGTGGCGAACGTTCTCGGCCGCGCGCCTCTCGGCCATCCCGCAGAATGGATGACACAGGTGCGCCCGAGCGCGACAGGGCGCGGACGTCGACGCGGTCCCCAGGTCCGCTCCGTCCGCCCCGTCGCCTTCCGGCAGGCGCACTGAGAGACGGCGTAGGAGAGAAGCGATACCTGTGAGCGCAGCGACAACGCGAAGCCGCACCCCCGACCGCCTGTGCGCCGAGGCCGTCGATCTAGCCCGCGCCGCGGCCGAGGAGGCCGCCGCGCCCGGCGTAGTCGGGGAGCACGTGGGTCTGGCCTCCGAGGGGGACCGCGTTGTCACGCACTTCTTCGAGTGCAGGGAGCTCGGGTACCGCGGCTGGCGCTGGGCCGTGACCGTGGCGCGGGCGTCGCGCGCGAAGGTCGTGACGCTGGACGAGGTCGTCCTGCTGCCTGGCCCGGACGCGCTGCTGGCGCCGGAGTGGGTGCCGTGGAGCGAGCGCCTGCGCCCCGGCGACATGGGGCCGGGGGATCTGCTGCCCACGGACGCCGAGGATCTGCGGCTGGAGCCGGGCTGGTCCGGCGAGGAGGCGCCGCTGCCGAACGCCGCGGTCTCCGAGGACATGGCGGAGCTGGTCGAGGCCGAGGACGCCGAGGTCACCGCCGGACCGCCGGCGACGCTGCCGACCGCGCCCACGCGCGGCTCCATCGCGGCGGTCGCGGAGGAACTGGGCATGCGGCGGGCCCGGGTGCTGTCCCGGTACGGGCTGCATGTGGCCGCCGATCGCTGGGAGGAGGCGTTCGGCCCGAAGACGCAGATGGCGCAGGCGGCTCCGGCGGCGTGCGTCTCCTGTGGCTTCCTGGTGCCGATCGGCGGGTCGCTGGGGCAGGCCTTCGGGGTCTGCGCGAACGAGTTCTCACCGGCCGACGGCCGGATGGTGTCGCTTTCGTACGGGTGCGGGGGGCACTCCGAGGCGGCGGTCATGCCGAAGCCGCCGCAGCCGGCTCCGCCGGTGATCGACGAGACGCGGGTGGATCCGTTTCCACTGCGACCGGCGCGTGATTCGGGCTCCGTGCCGGAGGTCTCCGACGAGTCGGCGGCGGAGTTGGGGCATTCGTAGGCGTGCGGGTGTGAGGGTGGTCGCGGTCCCTGGGGGCCGCGCCCCCAGACCCCTCGGCCTTGCGGCCTCTTCCTCGAACGCCGGACGGCCGAGACGGCCGGCGCCGCTGACATGGTGAAGTCACCGTCGTCCCGTGCTCGCGATACCTTCTCCTCACGGCGATGAGGAGAGTGAACGTGAGCAAGTTCGTGCGGCCGGCGGCCGAGGGGGCCGATCCGTTCGGCACCGCCCGGCTGCGGCGCGGAGTGCTGGACGCGTGGGCCACCAGTCCGGCGCGGTTCCGGGAGGACGCCAACGCCGAGGAGGACCTCGTCCTCGGTGGCTACCGGGACCGGCTCGTCGTCGAGCTGGCCCAGAACGCCGCCGACGCGGCCGCCCGCGCCGGCGTGCCCGGCCGGCTGCGTCTCACCCTCCGTGACGGTGTCCTCGTCGCCGCCAACACCGGCGCCCCGCTGGACGCGGCCGGCGTCGAGTCGCTGGCCACGCTGCGGGCCTCCGCCAAGCGGGACACGCCGACGGTCGGCCGGTTCGGCGTCGGCTTCGCGGCCGTCCTCGCTGTCACCGACGAGCCCGCCGTCGTCGGCCGGCACGGCGGTGTCCGCTGGTCCCTCGCCGAGGCCCGTGACCTCGCCGCCGACACCGCCCGGCACAGCCCCGGGCTGGGCGACGAGATCCGGCGCCGGGACGGTCACGTACCCCTGCTGCGGTTGCCGTTCGCCGCCGAAGGAACCGCTCCCGACCCGTACGACACCGTCGTCATCCTGCCCCTGCGCGACGCGGCCGCCGCCGACCTGGCCGAACGGCTCCTGCACGCCGTCGACGACAGCCTGCTGCTCACCCTGTCGGGACTGGAGGAGGTCGTCGTCGAGATCGGCGCCGACGCTCCCCGCACGCTGTGTCGGCGGGCCGAGGGTGCCCTGACCGTCGTGGAGGACTCGCGGGACGGCACCACTCGGTGGCGTACCGCCGCCGCGCACGGGCCGCTCACGCCCGAACTGCTCGCCGACCGGCCGGTCGAGGAGCGGCTGCGCCCGTACTGGTCGCTCACCTGGGCGGTGCCCGTGGACGGCGACGACACCCCCGCACGCCCGCGCACCAGCCCCGTCGTCCACGCCCCCACCCCCAGCGACGAGCCCCTCGGCGTGCCCGCCCTGCTCATCGCGTCCTTCCCGCTGGACACCACCCGGCGGCACGCCGCCCCCGGCCCGCTGACCGACTTCCTGGTCGGCAAGGCCGCCGACGCGTACGCCGAACTGCTCGCCGAGTGGCGGCCGGTGACCGAGGGGATCATCGACCTGGTGCCCGGCCCGCTGGGCAAGGGCGAACTGGACGGGGCGCTGCGGCAGGCGATCCTTCAGCGGCTGCCGCGCACGTCCTTCCTGCCTCCGGCCGGTACCGGGCCCGACGAGGACCTGCCCGAGTCGCTGCGGCCGCGTGACGCCGAGGTCGTCGAGGGCGCCGGGGCGGAGACCGTGCGCGTGCTCGCCGAGGTGCTGCCCACCCTGCTGCCCGCCGGGCTGGAGCGCCGGGTGGAGCTGCGCACGCTGGGCGTCGCCCGGGTCCGGCTGACCGACGCCGTCGACCGGCTGGCCGGGCTGGAGAAGGAGCCCGGCTGGTGGCGGCGGCTGTACGACAGCCTCGCGGGCGTCGACCCCGACCGGCTCTCCGGCCTGCCCGTACCGCTGGCGGACGGCCGTACGACCATCGGCCCCCGCCAGGTCCTCCTCCCCACCCCCGACGCCGTCCGTATCGACCCCGAGATCCTCGCCCGGCTCGGCCTGAAGGTCGCCCACCCGGACGCCGCGCACCCGCTGCTGGAGAAGCTGGGCGCGCTGCCCGCGACACCCCGCGCGGTCCTGACCACCCCGCAGGTGCGGGCCGCGGTCGCGGGCTCCCTCGACGACGAGGGCGGCCCGTCCTGGGAGGAGGACGCGCTGGACGCCGAGGAGCTGGCGGACACCGTCCTCTCTCTCGTCCGCGACGCCGGTCTCGAACCCGGTGACGAACCCTGGCTGGGCGCCCTCGCGCTCCCCGACGAGGAGGGGGAGCCGGCCCCCGCAGGCGAACTGGTCTTTTCCGGCAGCCCCTTCGCGCGGGTCATGCGCGAGGGCGAACTTGCCGCAGTCGACGCCGAGTTGGCCGAACGCTTCGGCGAGGAGCCGCTCGCCGCGTGCGGTGTGCTGGTCAACTTCGCCCTCGTACGCGCCACCGACGTCGTCCTCGACCCCGACGAACTGGAGCCCCGCGAAGGGGACTACGCCGAGCCGGACGACCCCGGTCTGCTGGACGCGGTGGACGTGTGGTGCGAGGACATCCTCGACCGCTTCCCCGACTCGCCGGTGCCGCCGGTCGCCACCGAGCTGGTCGCCGTACGGGACCTGGACCTGGTGGACGACGACAAGTGGCCGCAGGCCCTCGCCCTGCTCGCCCAGCCGCCGCTGCGGGACGCGCTCACGCAGCCGGTACGGATCCTGCTGCCCGACGGCACACATGAGGTCGTACGGCCGTACACCGCGTGGTGGCTGCGGGGTCACCCGGTGCTGGACGGCCGCCGCCCGGCCGGTCTCCTCGCCTCCGGCGGCGACCCGCTCCTGCGCGGCCTGTACGACGAGGCCGACGCGACGGGTTTCCACGACGAGCAGGTGCTCCGGGCGCTCGGCGTACGCACCTCGGTGGCGGCCCTCCTCGACGAGCCGGGCGGCGCGGCCGAGCTGCTGGACCGGCTCGCCGACCCCGAGCGGTCCCTCACCGGCGCCCAACTGCACGCCCTCTACGGCGCGTTGGCCGAGCTGGACCCCGAGCAGGTGACGCTCCCGGACGAGGTGCGCGCGGTCGTCGACGGCCGGGTCGAGGTCGTGGACGCGGCCGACGCGGTGGTCGTCGACTCGCCCGACCTGCTGCCCTTCACCGAGGGCGTGCCCCTGCTGCCGGTGCCGCCGTCCCGGGCGGTCGAGCTGGCGGAGCTGTTCCAGGTGCGGCGGCTGAGCGAGTCCGTGACGGGTTCGGTGGACTCCGAGGGCACCGAGCACGACGTACCGGAGCCGGTACGGGTGCTGCTGGGCGCGCGGACCCCGCAGTCGTACGTCGAGCACGAGGAGCTCGTCGTGGACGGTGTGGAGATCGACTGGCGGCTGACCGACGACGGCGTGCTGCACGCGGCGACCCTGGAGGGCGTCGCGGCCGGGCTGGCCTGGGCGGCGGGGCAGTGGCCGCGGCGGTTCGAGGTGGCGGCGCTGCTGGAGGATCCGTCGCGGACGGAGGAGCTGGCTCGGGATCGCTGGTTCGACTGAGCCGTTCGAGCGCGCCACAGGGGCCGTCCCTTCGGACGGCCCCTGCGCGTTTCGTCAGTCCGCCTCGGGTTCCAGGAAGTAGTCGTACTTCTCCAGGTCGAGAGCGATACGGGTCAGCTGCTGGAAGCGCTCGGCGTGCTCCTGCTTCAGCGGGTACACGTCGGCCAGCTGGTCCGCCGGCATCCCCAGGAGTTCGCCGAAGGCTTCGGCGCCGACGGCGGTGACGTCGGTGGACGAGTCGGGGAAGTCCTCGTCCTTCGCGTAGCGGGTGACAAGGAAGATCACGGTGTTACCTTCCGGGACGGGTCTGCGGGCTTGGTCCGGGCACCAGTGTCCGGGTCGAACTCCCCGGGGTGCTTGCCGCGCTTGTTGTACTTCTCGACCGTGCCGTCGTCGGCGGAGACTTCGACGGCGACGGCAAGGCCGACCTGGCGGTCATGGCGTACAACGGCGACCTGCACCTGTACGCGGGTGACGGCAAGGGCGCGCTGGCGGCCGGCAAGAGCATGTGGCCGAAGGTCTAGGCCCTCCCGCGCTGTGCGCCAACTTCACCTGCCCGAGCAACCGTTCCCCTCACTCGCCTATCTGATCAAGTGAGCCACCAGGCTTCGAGATCACTCGCGATCATCTGGGGAACGCATGCGCATACGAGCCACTGTCGCCACCGTCACCGGCGCCCTGGCCCTCTCCACCCTCGCCGTACCGGCCGTGCACGCCGCCGGGGACGACGGCCTCGACCACCGCGAGGCGCTCGCGAAGATCAGCCAGGCCGCCCACAGGGACGGCGGCAGAGCTCCGGACGCCGGCCGGCCGTACCCGCTGAACGTCACCTTCTCCCACTTCAGGGTCACCAAGGCGATCAAGGTCGGCGCCACCGGCCGCTACTCCACCACGGTCACCTACAGGCTGACCCACGGCGCGGACGTCGACATCGAGGCAGAGGACTTCATAACCAACCCCGTCCTCTACCGCGGTTCGCTCGCCGCCCCGAGCAGTGTCCCCCTCACCGGCGTCAAGCCCGCCACCTGCACGGCCAACTCCGCGACCGTCGCCACCTGCACCGGAAAGATCGACATCTACCCGGGCAGCGGAGACCTGCTCAACTCCAACGCCGGCACCTGGAAGGGCGCGGCCACCGCCACCGCGCTCAACGGCCAGGACCCGGCGGGCGAGGAGTTCGACAACACCAAGGTCGGTTACGCGGAGAAGGAGGACCTCGGCACCACCCTGGTCCAGCGTGCCTCGCAGCTGACGGTGAACGCCTCGCCGGAGCCGGTGCAGAAGGGCAAGACCCTCACCGTCACCGGCAGGCTCACCCTCGCCAACTGGGAGACCGGTAAGTACGTCGGCTACTCCACCCAGCCGGTGGAGCTGCAGTTCCGCAAGAAGAGCGCCACGACGTACACCAAGGTCAAGACCGTCAAGACCAACACCAAGGGCGACCTGAAGACGACCGTCAAGGCGTCGCTGGACGGCTACTACCGCTTCGTCTTCAAGGGCACGACGAGGACCACGGCGGTCAACGCCGCGGGCGACTTCGTCGACGTCAAGTAGAACGCCCCGGCGCTACGCGGGCACGCGGCGGTCGACCCACTTCCACAGCACCTCCAGGACGACCGCCGCCACCACCGCCATCCCCACGGCGATCCACGGCACCGTCATCCCCACCAGCTTCAGCGCGAAGAAGTCCTGCAACCAGGGCACCACCAGCACCACCACGAACAGCGCCCCCATCGACGCCACCAACGCCACCCGCCACCACGTGTAGGGCCGGGCGACGATCGCGAGCACCCACATCGCGATCAGGAACAGCGTCAGCGTCGCGGCGCTCGTCTCCGCGGCCAGCGCACCGGGCCCCGTGTAGTACTGCCGGGCGATCAGATACGTCGCGAAGGTCGCCAGCGCGGCCAGCACCCCACCCGGAATCGAGTACCGCATCACCCGCCGCACGAAGTTGGGCTTGGCCCGTTCCTTGTTGGGCGCCAGGGCGAGGAAGAAGGCCGGGACGCCGATCGTCAGCGTGGAGAGCAGCGTCAGGTGGCGGGGCAGGAACGGATACTCGACCTGCGAGCACACCACCAGGACCGCCAGCAGCACCGAGTACACGGTCTTGACCAGGAACAGGGTCGCCACGCGCGTGATGTTGCCGATGACCCGGCGGCCCTCCGCCACCACCGACGGCAGGGTGGCGAAGCTGTTGTTCAGCAGCACGATCTGGGCCACCGCCCGCGTGGCCTCCGACCCCGAGCCCATCGCGACCCCGATGTCGGCGTCCTTCAGCGCGAGCACGTCGTTCACGCCGTCGCCGGTCATCGCGACCGTGTGCCCGTGGGACTGCAGCGCCCCGACCATGTCCCGTTTCTGCTGCGGGGTGACCCGCCCGAACACCGTGCCCTCGTCGAGGGCCTCGGCCATCCCGTCCCGGTCGGCGGGCAGCCGGCGCGCGTCCACCGTCGTACCGGCCAGCCCCAGCTTGCTCGCCACCGCCCCGACCGACACCGCGTTGTCGCCGGAGATGACCTTGGCGTCGACGTTCTGGTCGGCGAAGTAGCGCAGCGTGTCCGCGGCGTCGGGGCGCAGCCGCTGTTCGAGTACGACGAGGGCGGCGGGCTTGGCGTCCCGGGTGATCTCGGGGGAGTCCAGGTCACCGGCGGCGCGGGCCAGCAGCAGCACCCGCAGGCCCTGCTCGTTCAGCCGGTCGGTCTCGGCGAGGCTCGGGTCGTCCGCGCGGAGCAGTACGTCGGGGGCGCCGAGGAGCCACGTACTGGACTCGCCGTTGCCCTCGCTGAAGGACGCGCCGCTGTACTTGCGGGCGGAGGAGAAGGGCAGCGCCTCGACGCAGCGCCAGTCGTCGTTGTCGGGGTAGGCGTCGATGATCGCCTGTAGGGAGGAGTTCGGGCGCGGGTCGGACTCGCCGAGGGCGCCGAGCACCTGCCGTACGTACGTCTCGTCGTGGCCGTCCAGCGTGCGCAGCTCGGTGACGTCCATGCCGCCCTCGGTGAGGGTGCCGGTCTTGTCGAGGCAGACGGTGTCGACGCGGGCGAGACCCTCGATCGCGGGCAGCTCCTGCACCAGGCACTGCTTGCGGCCGAGCCGGATCACGCCGATCGCGAAGGCGACGGAGGTGAGCAGCACCAGGCCCTCGGGGACCATGGGGACGATTCCGCCGACGGTACGGGCGACGGAGTCCTTGAAGTCGGTCTCCTTCACCACCAGCTGGCTGATGATCAGGCCGATGGCGGTGGGGGCCATCATCCACGTCACGTACTTGAGGATCGTGGAGATGCCGGAGCGCAGCTCGGAGTGGACCAGCGTGAACCGGGAGGCCTCCTCGGCGAGCTGTGCGGCGTACGCCTCGCGCCCCACCTTGGTGGCCTGGAACGCCCCGCCCCCGGCGACCACGAAGCTGCCGGACATGACCTGGTCCCCCGGCCGCTTGACGACCGGATCGGCCTCGCCGGTCAGCAGCGACTCGTCGATCTCCAGCCCGTCCGCCTCGACGCACACCCCGTCGACGACGACCTTGTCGCCCGGCCCGATCTCGATCAGGTCGTCCAGCACGATCTGAGCCGTACCGACCTCGGCGGCGACCCCGTCCCGCCGTACGGTCGGGCGCACCTCGCCGATCAGGGCCAGGGAGTCCAGGGTCTTCTTCGCCCGCCACTCCTGGAGGATGCCGATGCCGGTGTTGGCGAGGATGACGAAGCCGAAGAGGCTGTCCTGGATCGGCGCGACGACCAGCATGATCGCCCAGAGCACACCGATGATCGCGTTGAACCGGGTGAAGACGTTGGCGCGGATGATGTCGACCATCGACCGGCTGCTGCGCACCGGCACGTCGTTGACCTCGCCCCGCGCGACCCGTTCGGCGACCTCGGCGGCGGTGAGTCCGGTGGTGGGGGAGGTCGCGCGCAAGGGGTGCGCGGGATCGAGATCGGCGCCCGCGTCGATGTGCGTCATGCATTCGACGGTACGTGCGGATTTGGGCCTTCACCCCCCGAGTGGGGTGAAGATCCGACTACGGGAGGACGTCCGTAGTTCCTCGGTTGTACGGGGGAGTTCCCGTTGGTCCTACGGGTTCGTCTGCTCGCGTGCCGCGGCCGCGCGCTTGATCGCGGCGTCGCGCCTGCGGACGTACCAGATGCCGAGCAGGCCGAGCCCGCCGCCGGCCAGACAGGTCCACAGCCACCAGGTGTGGCCGCGCTCGTCGAACCAGCCGTAGAAGGGCAGCTGGGCCAGGAAGAGGACGAACCAGACGATCGTGCCGCCGGTGACGGTGCCGACCACGGGGCCCTCCAGGGGCTCCGGCGCCTCGTGCTTGGGGGATCCCGAAAAAAGACCGGCCATGGGCACAGCTTACGAGGCGGGTCCGGAGGCCCGTACGCCGAATGGGTCTACGCGCGGAGATAGCACTTCGCCCCTCATATGTTCATACTGAAACCGTTTGTCTTTGACCGGTTCTGTTCGTAGGAAAGAACAAATGCCCACCTCGGCCTCCCCCAAGGCTCCCGCGCCCGAGCAGCCGGGCGGCGCGCCCGCGTACGGCGCCCTCGACCGCTACTTCAAGATCTCGGAACGCGGCAGCACGCTCGCCCGTGAGGTCCGAGGCGGTCTCGCCACCTTCTTCGCGATGGCCTACATCATCGTGCTGAACCCGATCATCCTCGGCAGCGCGAAGGACATGTACGGCAACCAGCTCGACAACGGGCAGCTGGTCACCGCGACGGCGCTCACCGCGGCGTTCACCACCCTGCTCATGGGCGTCATCGGCAACGTGCCGATCGCGCTGGCCGCCGGTCTGGGGGTGAACTCGGTCGTCGCGCTCCAGCTCGCCCCGCGGATGTCCTGGCCGGACGCCATGGGCATGGTGGTGCTCGCCGGTTTCGTGGTGATGCTGCTGGTCGCCACCGGTCTGCGCGAGCGCGTGATGAACGCCGTGCCGTACGGCCTGCGCAAGGCCATCGCCATCGGTATCGGCCTGTTCATCATGCTGATCGGACTCGTCGACGCCGGTTTCGTCTCCCGCATCCCGGACGCCGCCCAGACCACCGTCCCGCTCCAGCTCGGCCCCACCGGTCACCTCAACGGCTGGCCGGTGCTGATCTTCGTCCTCGGCGTGCTGCTCACGCTGGCGCTGATCGTGCGGAAGGTGTCCGGCGCGATCCTGATCTCCATCGTGGCGATGACGGTGGTCGCGGTGGTCATCGAGGCCCTCGCCGACGTCCCGTCCTGGGGCCTGACCACCCCGAAGTGGCCCGGCAACCCCGTCGCCACCCCCGACTTCGAGCTGATCGGCCAGGTCAGCCTGTTCGGCGGTTTCGCCAAGGTCGGTGTGCTGACCGGCGTCCTGTTCGTCTTCACGGTCCTGCTGTCGTGCTTCTTCGACGCGATGGGCACGATCATGGGCGTCAGCGACGAGGCCAAGCTGACCGACGCCGAGGGGCAGATGCCGGGCATCAACAAGGTCCTGTTCGTCGACGGCATCGCGGTCGCCGCGGGCGGCGCCAGCTCCTCCTCGGCCACCACCTGCTTCGTGGAGTCCACGGCCGGCGTCGGCGAGGGCGCCCGCACCGGCTTCGCGAACGTCGTCACCGGCTCGCTGTTCGCCCTGGCGCTCTTCCTGACGCCGGTGGCCACCATGGTCCCGTCCCAGGCGGCCACGCCCGCGCTGGTGGCGGTGGGCTTCCTGATCCTGGCCGGTTCGATCCGGGAGATCGACTGGGCGGACTACACGATCGCCATGCCGGCCTTCGTGACGATGCTGATGATGCCGTTCACCTACTCGATCACCAACGGCATCGGCATGGGCTTCATCACCTTCGTGGTGCTGCGCCTGGCGGCGGGCCGGGGCCGGGAGGTCCCGGTGGCGATGTACGCCGTGGCGGCGGTGTTCGCCTTCTACTACCTGATGCCGGCGCTGGGTCTGACCTGAGCCGCGCCGGGCCCGGCCGGAACGGTCAGGTGACCCCGTAGAACCGCTCCGTCTCCTCCACGGCGGCCTCGAACCGCTCGTCGAAGTCATCGCGAATGAGCGTCCGGACGACATAGTCCTGGACGCTCATTCCGCGTTTCGCGGCCCGGTGCCGCAGGCGTTCGAGCAGGTCACCGTCTATTCGCAGGCTGAGCACACTGGTCCCCATGCACACGAGGGTCGGGGGCGCTCCCGGACGACGGGTCACGTTCCGCGGCCGGATCACCCGTATGGGTGAAGGTGGGCTTGCGTGGCGCGTCTCACGGCATTCGGGCGTGTCGCGGGTGTTCCTTAGAGAGGGTAATGAGTTAAGCTAAAGAACATGCCGGACCTTACCCATGGCGACGACGCTGCCGCCGTGAACTCCCTGCGATCGGCCGTGATGCGGCTGTCCCGTCGGCTCAAGCACCAGCGGGTCGACGAGTCACTGAGCCCGACCGAGATGTCGGTCCTGGGCACCCTGGCCCGCTGTGGCACCGCCACCCCGGGCGAACTCGCCCGCAAGGAACACGTGCAGCCGCCGTCGATGACCCGCATCGTCGCGCTGCTGGAGGCCAAGGGGCTGGTTCGGCTGGAGCCGCACCCCGAGGACCGGCGCCAGAAGGTCGTCACGCAGACGGAGCGGGCCGAGGCGATGCTCGAGGAGAGCCGTCGCAAGCGGAACGCGTTCCTGGCCTCGCTGGTCGAGGACCTCGACGAGGACGAGTGGGCGAAACTGCGCGCCGCCGCCCCCGTGCTGGAGAAGCTCGCGCATCTGTAACCGCACCGCCGTAAGGAGGCGAACCCCTTTGAGTACGGGATCCGGAGCAGACTCCGCCCCCGCACCGACCGCCCACGACACCCAGCCCACCCCCGACACCCCCGCCGACCCCGTCGAGCGCAAGTCATCGATGTTCAGCTCGCTGAAGGTCCGCAACTACCGTCTGTTCTTCATCGGCCAGGTCGTCTCCAACACCGGCACCTGGATGCAGCGCATCGCACAGGACTGGCTGGTCCTCAGCCTCACCGGCTCCGCCACGGCCGTCGGCGTCACGACCGCTCTGCAGTTCCTGCCGATGCTGCTCTTCGGCCTCTACGGCGGAGTCCTGGTCGACCGCCTCCCCAAGCGCCCCACGCTCCTGGTCACCCAGACGTCGATGGCGATCACGGGCCTGGCCCTCGCCGTCCTGACCCTGACCGGCCACGTCGAGGTCTGGCACGTGTACGTCGCCGCCTTCGCGGTCGGCCTCGCCACGGTCGTCGACAACCCCGCCCGGCAGTCCTTCGTCAGCGAGATGGTCGGCCCCGACCAGTTGCAGAACGCCGTCAGCCTGAACTCCGCGAACTTCCAGTCCGCCCGCATGATCGGCCCCGCCGTCGCCGGCGTACTGATCACCGGCGTGGGCACCGGCTGGGCGTTCCTCTTCAACGGCCTGTCCTACGTCGCCCCGCTCGCCGGCCTGCTGCTGATGCGCCCGCGCGAACTGCACCCCGTCCAGCGCGCCCCGCGCGGCAAGGGGCAGCTGCGCGAGGGCCTGTCGTACGTCGCCGGGCGCCCCGAGCTGATCTGGCCGATCGTGCTGGTCGGCTTCATAGGGACGTTCGCGTTCAACTTCCCGGTCTATCTCTCGGCCTTCGTGGACGACGTCTTCCATGCCGGCGCGGGCACGTACAGCCTGTTCAACACGCTGATGGCGGTCGGCTCGGTGACCGGCGCGCTGCTCGCCGCCCGTCGCGGCACGGCCCGGATGCGGCTGCTGGCCGCGGCGGCGCTGGTCTTCGGCGCGGTGGAGATCGTGGCCGCGGTGACCCCGTCGCTGTGGCTCTTCGCCCTGCTGATGATCCCGCTCGGCATCTTCGGCATGACGGTCAACGTCACCGCCAACACCGGCATCCAGATGGCCACCGACCCGGAGATGCGGGGCCGTGTCATGGCCCTGTACATGATGGTCTTCCTGGGCGGTTCCCCGGTCGGCGCCCCGATCGTCGGCTGGATCACGGACACCTACGGCGCCCGCGTCGGCCTCGCGACCGGCGGAGCGGTGGCGGCCCTGGCCGCCCTCACCATCGGCCTGATCGTGGCCCGCGCCGGGGGCCTGCGCCTGTCGGTCGGCTGGCACCACGGCCATCCGAGGGTGCGCTTCGTACCACGCGAGCGGCGGGAGGAGCTGGCGACGGCGGCATGACCCGGCGCTGCCGGGCCGCCGGTCAGTCGCGGGGGAACTCGTCGGTCTTGAGTACCAGGCCGACCGGGGTACCGGTCAGATCGATGTCCTCGCCGAAGGGGAAGCTGACGTCACTGTGGTACTTGCCGTCCTTCGGCAGGCTGTGCAGATGCCACTCGCCGGTGCACGGGTCCACGATCAGGTACACCGGCACCTCGGCGGCGGCGTAGGCGTCCTTCTTGGGGCCGTAATCGTTGGCCGCAGTGTCCTTGGAGATGACCTCGGCGACGAATTCGACGTCCTGGTAGCGCCAGCGGCCGTTGCCGTCCTTCACGGACCGTTCGGCCATGGCCGCCAGGTCGCAGGCGAAGCCGTTCAGATGCCCGGGGAAGTCGATCCGCACGTCCGATGCCAAGCGTTTGCGGGGGTACTTCGCGCGCAACTGCTCCGCGATACCGAAGATGATCTCCCAGTGGTTCTGCCGCTGCGGTGACATGAAGATGTTCCCCCCGACGATCTCTACCTTCGTTCCCTCGGGGATGGGCATCTTCTCGAGCCACTCGAACAGGACGTCCAGAGTCAGCTCGCCGCATTCCTCGGCCATCTCGATCCTGTCGTCAAGGACGGTCATCGTGGCGCTCCTCCCCGGCTGCCGCTCGCCCGAGTGCAGCCGCGCGGTACAACGATACGCACGGTGATCGGGACACGCCGGTGCGCGCGGCAGACTGGTCCCATGAGACTTTTCGCCGCCGTGCTGCCCCCCGAGGACGTCGCACGCGAACTGGCGTCGGAAGTGACCGTTTTGCAGGGGCTGCCCGGCGCCGACGGGCTGCGCTGGACCGGCCGTCCCGGGTGGCACTTCACGCTTGCCTTTTACGGCGAGGTGGACGACGACGTCGTACCGGACCTGGCGGTCAGGCTGGAGCGGGCCGCGCATCGGACGCGGGCGTTCGAGCTGGCCGTGCGGGGCGGGGGGCAGTTCGGGCACGGGCGGGCGCTGTGGGCCGGGGCTGAGGGGGACCTCGCGACGCTGCGGCTGCTGGCCGAGCGGGCGGAGGCGGCGGCCCGGAAGGTGGGCGTGGAGATGGGGGAGCACCGGCGGTACAAGGCCCACCTGACGCTGGCCCGCAGCCGGGACGCCAGAGACGTACGGCCGTATCTCGACGCGCTGGCCGGGTTCACGAGCCGGACGTGGACCGTGGACGAGCTGGCGCTGGTGCGCAGCAACCTGCCGACGTCCGGGGTGCCGGGCGAGCAGCCCCGCTACGAGGCGGTCGCCCGCTGGCCGCTTGGCGGGGCCGGTTAGTCTCGATACGTGGACCCGAAAACCCGGAACCGGATCATGGCCGGTGCGCTCGTACTGATGTTTGTGGTGGTGGCTGTGGCGGCGGCGTTCGGACAATAGATCGGCCGATGGGTCGGCCAATGGATCGGCCGATGGGTCGGCCAATGGACACGCCGGTCGCCACCGCCACGCCTGCCGCCTACCAGGCGAAGGCCTCCGGCGACGGCCCCGGACCCGGGAAGATCTCGTCCAGCCCGGCCAGCAGCTCCTCCGACAGCTCCAGCTCGACGGCCCGCAGCGCGGAGCCCAGCTGCTCGGTGGTGCGCGGGCCGACGATCGGGCCGGTCACGCCGGGCCGGGTGAGCAGCCAGGCGAGGGCGGCCTCGCCGGGTGCCACCCCGTGCTTGTCGAGCAGGTCCTCGTAGGCCTGGATCTGCGCGCGTGCGGTCGGGTCGGCGAGCGTGTCGGCGGCCCGGCCGGAGGCCCGGCGGCCGCCCTCGGCCTGCTTCTTCAGGACCCCGCCGAGCAGTCCGCCGTGCAGCGGCGACCAGGGGATGACGCCGAGGCCGTAGTCCTGCGCGGCCGGGATGACCTCCATCTCGGCGCGGCGCTCGAAGAGGTTGTAGAGGCACTGCTCGCTGACCAGGCCGATGGTGCCGCCCCGGCGGGCGGCGATCTCGTTGGCCTGGGCGATCTTGTAGCCGGGGAAGTTGCTGGAGCCGACGTAGAGGATCTTCCCCTGCCGCACCAGCACGTCGATCGCCTGCCAGATCTCCTCGAACGGGGTGGCCCGGTCGATGTGGTGGAACTGGTAGACGTCGATGTAGTCGGTCTGCAGCCGCTTCAGGCTGGCGTCGACGGCGCGGCGGATGTTGAGGGCGGAGAGCTTGTTGTGGTTGGGCCACGGGTCGCTGTCGTCCGTGCCCATGTTTCCGTACACCTTGGTGGCGAGGACGACCTTGTCCCGCCGGGCACCGCCCTTGGCGAACCAGTTGCCGATGATGCGTTCGGTGCGGCCCTTGTTCTCGCCCCAGCCGTACACGTTGGCGGTGTCGAAGAAGTTGATGCCCGCGTCCAGCGCCGCGTCCATGATGGCGTGACTGTCGGCCTCCTCGGTCTGCGGGCCGAAGTTCATCGTGCCGAGGACGAGACGGCTGACCTTGAGTCCGGTGCGTCCGAGCTGCGTGTACCTCATGGTCCACAAGCCAACGGCTTGAAGTGGACTCAAGGCAAGCGGGTGCGGCGGCCGGGTCAGTCGCGGGGGAACTTGGCCGTGTCGAGGGTGAGATCGAGGAGGGTGTGGGTCAGGTCGATCCGCTCGCCGAAGCCGAACCTGGACTCGGTGCGGTACTCGCCGTCCTTGGGGTCGGTGAAGAGGTGGCAGCGGCCCTGGTAGGGATCGGCGATGAGGTAGACGGGAACCTCGGCCTCCGCGTACGCGGCCTTCTTCGGGCCGTAGTCGTTCATCCCGGTGCCGCGGGAGATGACCTCGGCGACGAACTCGACGTCCTCGTGGCGCCAGCCGTGTTTCGGGTCCCATTTTGCGTCGTCGCGCAGCTTCATCACGTCGGGGCAGAAGCCGTTCTCGAAGCCGGGGAGGTCGATGCGCACATCTGACCTGACATCGACGTCGATCCCGAACTTGTCCTCCAGGGCGTGGATGATGCGGCGGGTGATCTCCCAGTGCGTGTCCCGCTGCGGCACCATGTGGACGGCCCCGTCGACCACCTCGGCCTTGAATCCTTCGGGGACCATCCGCTCCAGCAACTCGAACCACCTGTCGAGGCGCTGGGTGTTCTCCTCGGTCAGCTCAGATCCTGTCGGTCTCTACGACGGTCAGTACAACGAGGCGCACGGAAACCCGACACGGAAGGAAGCGAACATGCCGGCTGCCCTTACCGACCCCCTCGTACGCCTCCTCCGCCGCCTCCTCGGCGACAACATCCTCGGCGTCTACCTCCACGGCTCCGCCGTCCTCGCCGGGCTCCGCCCGCGCAGTGACATCGATCTGCTGGTGGTCGTGGAGCGCCCCCTGACCGAGGCGGAACGGCGGTCCCTCGTCGCGGAGTTGCTCAAGGTCTCCGGTGGGCCGGATCGCCGCCCCGTCGAGCTGATCGTCGTACGCCAGGGCGAAGTCGACCCGTGGCGATACCCGCCGAACTGCGAGTTCCTGTACGGCGAATGGCTGCGGGACGAGTACGAGCGCGGATTCGTGCCCGCGACCGCGCCGATGCCGGACCTCGCGCCGCTGCTCACCATGGTTCTGCAGGGCGACGCGCCCCTCTACGGCCCCCGCCCGCCGCCCTCCTCGCGCCCGTCCCGGACGCCGACCTGCGGCGGGCGATCGTCGAGGGGGTGCCGGAGTTGATGGGCGAGCTCGGCTCGGACACCCGTAACGTGCTGCTGACCCTCGCCCGGATCTGGGTCACGCTCGTCACCGGCACCGTCCACGCGAAGGACGCCGCCGCCGAGTGGGCCCTCGAACGGCTGCCGGCCGAGCACCGCCCGGCGCTGGCCTGGGCGCGGGCCGAGTATCTGGGGGAGGAGGCGGGCGCGGCACCCGAGGGGGTGCGGCAGTGCGCCGATGCCCTCGCGCGGCGCGTGCGGGCCGCCGCCGGTCAGCCCTCGTAGTCCCCGCCGAGCCCCCACCCCTGGTACAGCGCCGCCGCGAACGCCCCCGCGATCTTGTGCTCGCCGTTGGCGTTCGGGTGCGTGCCGTCGTAGGTGTCCCTGTGGATGTCGTACGACGCCGGCGGCGACGCCAGCAGCAGCGGTGAGCGCGGTTCGTCGAGGTCGGCGAACGTCTTGGCGAGGAGTTCGTTGAAGGCGGCGACCTGCTCGGCGAAGGGCGCGTCCGACGCGCAGCGCACGTTCGGGATCACCGGGAGCACGACCATGCGGATGCGGGCCTTCGCCTCGCGCGCGCCCGCGACGAAGGCGCGGACGTTCTCCGCCGTCTGCTTGGCGTTCGTGTAGAAGCCCAGGTCGATCAGGCCGAGGGAGACCAGCAGGACGTCCGCGCGGCAGTCCCGCACCGCCCCGCCGATCAGCGGAGCCATGTGCAGCCAGCCCTCGCCCCAGCCGGCCAGGTGGGCGCGCGGGAAGTCCGGTTCGGCGTAGGCGTACGACACCGGCTCCTCGGCCGACTTGTCGTACAGCGTCTCGCGCGGGCCGACGAGCGTGAACGGGCCGCCGTACGTGTCGCGCAGGTGCCGCCACATCCGGTAACGCCATGTGTGTTCGCCCGCGCTGCCGATGGTCATGGAGTCGCCTACGGGCATGAACCTGAGCATCCGCTCATGATGAACGATCAGCGGGGAGGGTGGGGTGTGAGGCCCACCACCCCCGTCAAACGCCGGGCGGGATGGCAACCTTGACGCATGCGCCGATCCCTCGCCCTCCTCGCCGCGGCCCTCCTCACGGGCGCGCTCGCCGTACCGACCGCCTCCGCCGCGGACGGGGACGAGGGGTTCACGATCAAGGACCCGCGCATCACCGAGTCCAGCGGCCTCGCCGCCTCCCGCCGGCACCCCGGGATCTACTGGACCCACAACGACAGCGACGACGGGGCCTACCTGTACGCCGTGGACAGCGCGACCGGCGAGACCGTCGCCACCCTCACCCTCACCGGCGTCGGCCGCCCCCGCGACGTCGAGGCCATCTCCATCGGACCCGGCAACCAGATCTACGTCGGCGACATCGGCGACAACCTCGGCGGCACCTGGGACCACGTCTGGATCTACCAGCTCCCCGAGCCCGAGGAGCTGAAGGACCGGACCGTGCGGGCCACGCAGTACGTCGTCAGGTACTCCGACGGAGCGCGGGACGCGGAGTCGCTCGTCGTGCATCCGAAGACCGGGCGCGTCTACATCATCGACAAGAACGAGGCGGGCGGGCACCTGTACGAGGGCCCGGCGGAGCTGTCCGCCTCCGGCACGAACGTCTTCAAGTCCATCGCCCCCGTCGCCGACCTCGAGGCCACCGACGCCGCGCTCTCCCCGGACGGTGAACGGCTCGTCGTCCGCAGCTACTTCGGCTCCCTCGCCTACGACTGGAACGGCGGCCGGATCAAGCGGACCGGGCGGCTCGGCGTGCCGTCCCTGGGGCAGGGGGAGTCGGTGACGTACACCGCCGACGGGACGAAGGTCATGTTCGGCAACGAGGGCGCCCAGAGCACGGTGGAGCCCCTGGACGCTCCCGGTGCGTCCGGCGGGTCCGGTGGGTCCTCCAAGTCGCCGTCCGCGGAGGGAAGTACGTCGCAGGAGAAGAAGAGCGGCGGCTTCTCCGCCGGTACCGGCGCCATCGCCGCGGTCGTCGCCTGCGCCCTCCTCCTCGGCCTGCGTCGGCTGCGGCGCCGGGGTTAGGGCCTGTCTGACAATTCCCGCCTGCCGGGCGACGCCTAGCCAGCCGCTTCCCGCCGCTGGGCCACCAGGACTTCCAGGCCGTCCAGGAGGCGTTGCAGCCCGAACTCGAAGTGGTCGAAGTCCGGGTTCCAGGTGTTCTCGTCCAGGGACGCCATGATCGGGTAGCGGCCGGAAGCCATCACCTTTTCCAGGACCGGGACCTGCGCCTCCCAGAACTCGGCGTCCGTGAGGCCGGTCCTGTGCTCCGCCTCCTCCTGGTGCACCTGCGTACGCGCGGCACCGACGACGTACGAGTCGACCAGGATGATCGCCGAGACCAGTTCGCGGTCGGCGAGGCCCATCGGGCGGATGCGGGAGAGGACCTTCTCCATGCCCTCGATGGCGCCGGGGCCGAGGATCGGGCGGGACTGGTTGACCTGGAGCAGCCAGGGGTGGCGGCGGTAGAGGTCGAGGGTGCCGCGGCCCAGCGCCTCCAGGGCGGCGCGCCAGCCGCCGTCACCGAAGTCCGCCGGGTCGGCGGACGGTCGCTGGACGCGGTCGAGCATCAGGTCGAGCAGCTCGGCCTTGCCGGGGACGTAGCGGTACAGCGACATCGCGCCGGTGCCGAGCTCGGCGGCGACGCGCCGCATCGACACCGCCTCCAGACCCTCCGCGTCCGCGATCCGGACGGCGGCTTCCACGATCCGGTCGAGTGTCAGGGTCGGCCTGGGGCCGCGACTGGGCCGTGGGCCGGTGTCCCACAGCAGTTCCAGGGTCCGCTGGATGTCGCCGCTGCCGCTGGTCTCGGTGCCGCCCTTGCCGCTCGTCATGCGGCTCAGTCTAGGTGCTCACGGAAAAACTGGGTACGTTGTACGCGCAATCGGGTACGGTGTACTCGGTTCAGAGAGAAGGGGGGACCCATGAGCGACGAATACGCCGTACGGGCCGAGGGCCTGCAGAAGCGCTACGGCGAGAAACACGCCCTCGACGGCTTCGACCTCATCGTGCGCGAGGGCACCGTGCACGGCCTGCTCGGCCCGAACGGCGCAGGCAAGACCACCGCCGTACGCATCCTGTCCACGCTGCTGCGGCTGGACGGCGGACGGGCCACGGTGGCCGGACTGGACGTGGCCCGGCAGCCGCGCGAGGTGCGGGCCCGGATCGGCCTCACCGGGCAGTACGCGGCGGTGGACGAGGTGCTCACCGGGCGGCAGAACCTGGAGATGTTCGGCCGGTTGTTCCACCTGGGCGGGAAGCGGGCGAAGCTGCGCGCCGCCGGGCTGCTGGAGCAGTTCGACCTGACCGACGCCGCCGACAAGGGCGTCGGCGACTACAGCGGCGGCATGCGGCGCCGCCTCGACCTCGCCGCGTCGATGATCCTGGCCCCGGCCGTCCTCTTCCTCGACGAGCCGACGACGGGACTGGACCCGCGTAGCCGCGGCGAAGTCTGGGAGTCCGTGCGGGAGTTGGTCGCGGGCGGTACGACCGTGCTGCTGACCACGCAGTATCTGGAGGAGGCCGACAAGCTCGCCTCGCGCATCACCGTCATCGACCAGGGCCGGGCCATCGCCGACGACACCCCGGACGGGCTGAAGAACCGGGTCGGCGGCGACCGGATCGAGGTCGTGGTCGCCGAACGGGCGGACATCGCGCGGGCGGTGAAGGTGGTCGCCCGGGTCTCCGACGGCGAACCGGAGACCGACGAGAGCGAGTTGCGGGTGCACGCGGCGGTGGCCGACCGGGTGACCGCGCTGACGGACGTCGCCCGCACCCTCCAGGACGAGGGCGTCCGGGTCGAGGACATCGGACTGCGCAGGCCCAGCCTCGACGACGTGTTCCTGCGCCTGACCGGACACCGCACCGAGAAGGAGGCCGCCGCATGAGCGCCGTCGACCTGGCCGGCCCGGCCACCCGAGGGCGTACGTACTGGCTGCTCGCCGACTGCTGGAACATCGTCCGCCGCGGCCTGACCCACTACCAGCGCCAGCCCGTCAACATCGCCTGGCAGCTGGGCTTCCCGATCCTGTCCGTGCTGCTGTACGGCTATGTCTTCGGCAGCGCCATGAAGGTGCCCGGCGGCGGGGACTACAAGGACTTCCTGATGCCGGGCATGTTCGTGATGACGATGGCGTTCGGCTTCATCAACACCGCCACGGTGGTGGTGTACGACTCCACGAAGGGCGTCATCGACCGGTTCCGTTCGATGCCGATGGCGTCGTCGGCCGTGGTCGCCGGGCGCGGGGTGACCGATCTGATCGTCGCCTGCGCGGAGCTGGGGATCATGATGCTGACCGCGCTGGCCATGGGCTGGCGGCCGGACGGGGGCTGGGGGTTCCTGGCCGCGTTCGGGCTGCTGCTGTGGCTGCGGTTCGCGCTGATCTGGATCGGGGTGTGGCTCGGCCTGATCGTGCCCAACCCGGAGGCGGCGGGCGGGCTGTTCGCGGTGGCCTTCCCGCTGACGATGATCTCCAGCATCTTCGTCGCCCCGCAGCTGATGCCGGACTGGCTGGGCTGGGTGGCCGCGTGGAACCCCATCTCGTCCACGGCGGCGGCCACGCGTGAGCTGTTCGGCACGCCGGTGGGCGGGGGCGACGCCTGGATCGAGCAGCACGCCCTGCTGATGGCGGGGGTGTGGCCGGTGGTGTTGACGGTGATCTTCTTGCCGTTGGCGGTGCGGAGGTTCCAGAGGCTCAGCCGGTAACCTCATGGGGTTCCGGGTCGTGCGCTCGGCGCCGCCCGCGGCGTCCTGACGGCTCCGGAGCCCCGACCGGCGCACGCGCGCGCCTCCACCGCGAACTGACTTCGGATTTCCTCACCCGACGACAGTCAGCGGTACGAGGCGACCAGACGCGCCAGATGCCGCCCCGCAGCCTCCAACGGCGCCCCGTCGCGGGCCACTTGGGCGGCGAGTTCGGCGCCCTCCAGCGTGGCGATCACCGTGTGGGACAGATCCTCGGCGTCCGAGGCGGTGAAGCCGGCGGCGACCAGCTTCTCGGCGACGACCGTGCGCCAGCGGGCGAACGCCTCAGCCGCCGCCTGCTGGATGCCGGGGGCGCTGGCCGCCGTGCCTACGACGGTGGAGGTGACCGGGCAGCCGTCGAGCCAGTCGGAGTCGCGCAACCCCTGGGTGAGGGAGGCGGTGAGTGCGAGCAGGGCCTTCTCCGGTTCCGGCTCCGCGTCGAGCGTCTCGCGCAGCAGCTCGGTGAACTCCTCGTCACCGAGCTGTACGGCGGCCATGCCGAGCTCCTGCTTGCCGCCGGGGAAGAAGTGGTAGACCGAGCCGAGCGTCGCCCCGGCCTCGCGGGAGATCTGCTTGATGCCGGTGCCCTCGTAGCCCTGGCGCTGCATCAGACGGGAGGCCGTGCGGACGATCCGTTCGCGGGTGCCGGCGGTGTCGAGGTCGTGCGGGGCCTTGGTCTTCACGCCGCCACTCTACCGAGGTAGAGCGATCGCTCTAGTCGCCGTGCTACGGTCCTCACTGGATAGAGCGTTCGTTCTAGTCGTTTCTCGTTCAGTGATCCTCGGGGAGAATTCTGTGAGTCCGTCCGCTGTGAGCACGTCGTCCGTGACCGTCATCGGCCTCGGCCCCATGGGTCGCGCGATGGCCGGCGCCTACCTGGACGCCGGCTACCGGGTCACCGTCTGGAACCGCACCGCGAGCCGCGCGGACGACCTGGTGGCCAGGGGCGCGGTGCGCGCCGCCACCGTCGAGGAGGCGCTGGCGGCAGCCGAGGTGGTCGTACTGAGTCTCACCGACTACGCCGCGATGTACACGGTCCTGGAGCCCGCCGCCCCGGCGCTGCGGGGCCGTGTCCTGGTCAACCTCAGTTCGGACACCCCGGAGAGGGCCCGTGAGGGTGCCGCCTGGGCGGCCGAGCACGGGGCGCGCCATCTCACCGGGGGCGTGCAGACTCCGCCGTCCGGCATCGGCTCGGCGGAGTTCGACACCTTCTACAGCGGCCCCCGGGATCTCTTCGAGCAGTACAAGGGCGTCCTGGAGGTCCTCACGGGCACCGACTACCGCGGTGCGGACCCGGGCCTGGCCGCCCTGTACTACCAGCTCCAGATGGACCTGTTCTGGACGACCCTGACCGCTTGGCTGCACATGCTGGCGCTGGCGGACGCCAACGGCATCAAGCCCTCCGAGGTCATGCCGTACGCGGCCGGAACGCTGGGCGGGATGGGCCAGTTCCTGGACTTCTACACGCCACGGATCGAGGCGGGGCAGCACTCCGGTGACGTCGAGCGGATCTCGATGGCGGTGGCGAGCCTGGAGCACGTCGTGCACACGACGCGCGACTCGGGCGTGGATCCGGCACTGCCGGCCGCGGTGCTGGAAACGTTCCGACGCGGAGCGGCGGAGGGCTACGAAGACGACAGCCTGACGCGGCTGTTCGAGGTATTCGGCAGGGGCGCTGCTGCCTGAGTACGAGCGAGGGCGCCCCGCACAGGCAGGGCGCCCTCGGTCACGTACGCGAGAAGGGTCAGAGCTTCTCGATCACGTAGTCGACGCACTTCGTCAGCGCCTCGACGTCCGCCGGGTCGATCGCCGGGAACATCGCGATGCGCAGCTGGTTGCGGCCGAGCTTGCGGTACGGCTCGGTGTCCACGATGCCGTTGGCGCGCAGCACCTTGGCGACGGCGGCCGCGTCGACCTCGTCGGTGAAGTCGATCGTGCCGATGACCTGCGAGCGCTTGGCCGGGTCGGCGACGAACGGGTTGGCGTACTTGATGTCCTCGGCCCAGCCGTAGAGCGTGCGCGCGGAGGTCGCCGTACGGCGCACCGACCAGTCCAGACCGCCCTGGCCGTTGATCCACTCCAGCTGCTGGTTGAGCAGGAAGAGGGTGGCGAGGGCCGGGGTGTTGTACGTCTGGTTCTTGCGGGAGTTGTCGATCGCCGTGGGGAGGGAGAAGAACTCCGGGACGTGGCGGCCACTCGCGTGGATGCGCTCGGCGCGTTCGATCGCGGCGGGGGAGAAGACGCCGATCCACAGGCCACCGTCGGAGGCGAAGGACTTCTGCGGGGCGAAGTAGTAGACGTCCGTCTCGGCGACGTCGACCGGCAGACCGCCGGCGCCGCTCGTCGCGTCCACGAGGACCAGCGCGCCCTCGTCGGCACCGGCCACCCGCTTGATGGGCATGGCGACACCGGTGGAGGTCTCGTTGTGGGTGAACGCGTAGACGTCCACGCCCGCCTCGGCGACCGGTTCGGGGTGGGTGCCGGGGTCGGCGGAGATGACGTCGGGCTCGGCCAGCCAGGGGGCGAGCTTCGCGGCCTTGGCGAACTTGGAGCTGAACTCGCCGAAGCTGAGGTGCTGCGACTTGTTCTCGATCAGGCCGTGCGTCGCGATGTCCCAGAACGCGGTCGAGCCGCCGTTGCCGAGGATCACCTCGTAGCCGTCGGGGAGCTGGAACAGCTCACGGATGCCCTCGCGCACTTTGCCGACCAGGTTCTTGACCGGGGCCTGCCGGTGGGAGGTGCCCATGAGGGACGCACCGGTCGCGGCGAGGGCGTCCAGCGCCTCCGTCCGCACCTTGGAGGGACCCGCGCCGAAACGTCCGTCCGCGGGCTTGATGTCAGAGGGAATCCGGATCTCAGCCACGGGGTGAGGTTAGCCGGTGGGGGTTGGCTGGGCGAAACATCGTCCGTCGCGTGAGACGCGTCGCGCCGGGTCGGCGACCCCGGGGGCGGGTGGACGGGCCCGCCCACCGGCGAACAGCCGGTACCCGCCGGTCAGGCGCGGCAGCGCAGCATCTCCAGGGGCGGGTACGCGAGGAGGTCCGCCCAGAAGTCCGCGCCGAACTCACGGACGCCGGCTTCGGACACCCGCAGCGGAACCCACTCCACCGCACTGAACCCGGCCGCCCGCAGACACCCCTCGTAGACCTCGCGGCGCGGGACCGTGCCGAGGATGCTGATCGGCTGCGGGTCGAGGAGCGCCGTGACCCGTACCCGCGGACCCGCCTCGGCCTCCTCGCCGGTCGGCTCGCAGCGGAACCCGTACGTGTCCAGGGACGGACAGTCGAACTGGTAGTCGGGTTTCTGGGCGAGTACGAAGAACTCCCCACCCGGCACCAGACTCCGGTGGATGTTGCGGCACATCCGCTCCATCGCCGCGATGTCCTCGGCGTAGTTGAGGCACTGCACTGCCAGCGCGATGTCGAAGCGCCGTTCGAGAGGCCGCAGCTCGGCCACGTCCCCGACCTCGTAGTGCACGCCCAATGGTTCACGCCGCTCGAACTCCCGCGCGGCGGCGATCATCTCGACGGAGATGTCGACTCCGAGGACATCCGTGGCGCCGCGCCGCTTGACCTCCCTGCTGTAAAAACCGGTGCCGCACGCCAGGTCGAGAACCGACTTGCCGCTCACGTCCCCGACCATGCCCAGGAAGCTCGGCACCTCCCCGTAACGGATCATCGGCAGGGACTTGAACCCCTCGAACGCCTCGCCGATCTCGTCGTACTGCTGCACGCTCACGCGCTGCCCCCTTCTGCGCTTCGTCCTGTACGCGGAGAGTCTGCTGCGCCCGTGCCTGGAGGCCGCACTGGCAGATGACACGAAGAATTCGGCCCGTGACCCTCGTATCAAACAGACAGGAGTGTGGACACCTCGCCCTCTTGATGGTGGCGTCGCGCGCTGATGGCCGACGGCAGGGCGATGGTGCTGCGCGGGGAGACGGGCGGCGCGTGGGTCGTGGCCGCTCCGGGCGCCGAGGTCACCGTCAGGGTCGTCCGCCGCCGCTGACCGTACGAGATGTCAGCGGCGTCACCCTTCCACACACCTGTCGTAGGCCATTATCGTGGACCCATCCGTACACTCGGATGCACGGAACCCGAACCGTCCGAAAGGCCGCCGTGAGCACCCCCAGCGCCTCTTCCGGCCCCGCGACCCCGGCCGCCGCGCCCGCGGTCGGCCCCGCCGCCGGTCCCACCGCCGACGCCGCGACGGCCGCACCCGGCTCGGGCCCCGGCCGGTTCGGTTCCCTGGGCCCGGTCGGCCTGGTGCTGGCCGCGGGGCTGTCGGTGCAGTTCGGCGGCGCGCTGGCGGTCACGCTCATGCCGCGCGCCGGCGCCCTGGGCATCGTCACGCTGCGTCTGCTGGTGGCCGCGGTGGTGCTGCTGGTGGTCTGCCGGCCCCGGCTGCGCGGCCACTCCCGCACCGACTGGGGCACGGTCGTCGTCTTCGGCATCACCATGGGCGGCATGAACGGGCTCTTCTACCAGGCCCTGGACCGCATCCCGCTCGGCCCCGCGGTCACCCTGGAAGTCCTCGGCCCGCTCGCCCTGTCCGTGCTGGCCTCCCGCCGCGCGATCAACCTCGTCTGGGCGGGCCTCGCACTCGGCGGGGTCTTCCTCCTCAGTGGCGGCGGCTTCGACACGCTCGACCCGGTCGGCGCCGCCTACGCCGTGGGCGCGGGCGCGATGTGGGCGGCCTACATCGTCTTCAGCGCACGGACCGGCCGCCGCTTCCCGCAGGCCGACGGGCTGGCCCTGGCGATGGCCGTCGCGGCGGTGCTGTGCCTGCCGCTGGGCATCGCCGAGTCCGGTACGAAGCTGCTCGACCCGGTGACCGTCGGCCTCGGCGCGGCCGTGGCGCTGATGTCCTCCGTACTGCCGTACACCCTCGAACTCCTCGCCCTGCGCCGCCTGCCCGCCCCCACGTTCGCGATCCTCATGAGCCTGGAACCCGCCATCGCCGCCGCAGCGGGCTTCCTGATCCTCAACCAGGCCCTCACCGCCACGGAGGCCGCGGCCATCGCCCTGGTCATCGCGGCGAGCATGGGGGCGGTACGGACGCAGGTGGGGCGCCGGAAGGCGCCGGTGACGGCGACGCCTTCCTGACGATCGGCGCCGCGCCGTGGGGTGCCGGGGGCTAGGGTCGGATCCGTGACCGGCGAACCGCCGAGGACACGAAGGGAACGGCAGCATGAGCGTGCAGCACCCCGAGACGACCGGTGACGGACCGCTGATCCCCCGCCCGGAGCGGACTCCGGACGCCCTGCGCGCGGCGTGCGCCGTGGTGGCCCCGCAGCTCCTGCCTCTGTATGACCAGGCCAAGGACAAGGCCCTCGCAGAAGCGGTGGAACACGGCTCCCTCGCCCCCGTGCACGCCTGCCTCCGGCACTGGTCGGCGCTGATCGAGATCGAACGCCATTCGCGGACGGCGAGGGAGTATCACCAGGCCGAGTACCTCGCGCAGCTCGCCGCCTCGGCTGAGGAGGCCCGGGAGCACCTGGCCGTGGCGGCCGAAATCTACCGTGACGCGGCTGCGGCGGTGTCGGGGGAGTGAGCTTCGTCTACATGGTCACGCCCGACCCGTTGTGAAGGCTCCCCGCGAGGCCGCCGCCACGAAGGCCGTGAAGGCCTTCGCGGTGACGGTGAGGGTTCCGTGGGCGGGGTTCTTGGAGTCGCGGACGGCTATGTGGGCGGTGAGGTCGGCGACTTCGACGCAATCACCGCCGCTGCTACCGCTGTAGGAGGACTTGCGCCAGGTGGCGGTGCCCAAGGGGGCACATTCGATGCACTGGCCGCCGGTGTCGCCGCTGTACGACGACTTACGCCACCGCGCTCGCGTCCCGTTCAGGTTGTTCCCCATAGCGTTCCTCCATCACGCGGGCGATCAAGGCGGCCGAGTCTTTCGGTGAGAGGGCTGCGGCCTGCAAACGAGCGTAACCGACGGAACGCTCCCTGATCACTTGCGGATTGGCGGTCATGTGCCCTTGGTCGTAGCTCTCGTTGTAGTGCAGGTCCGGATCGCTGTCGAACCGGAGGAGATTGAACGAGCCCATCATGCCCGTGTGCTCACCCGCCGAGAAGGGGAGCACCTGGATCTCCAGCCACGGTTGGCCGAAGAGGTCCAACCGGTGGGCGAGTTGCTCTCGCATCACCTGACGGCGGCCGATCGCTCGATGCAGTACCGCCTCGTCCAGCACGACCCACAGCACGGGTGGCTGCTCGCGTTCCAGCATGCGCTGTCGGTCCATCCGTGCTGCCACCACCTCGTCGAGCCGCCGCGCATGATCGACAGCCAGCACGGCTCGTGCGTAGGACTCCGTCTGCAAGAGCCCGTAGACCAACTGGCACTGGTACGTCGAGATATACGCTGCCTTCGCCTCAAGCTCCGCATACGGCTGAAACCACCCCGGCAACTGACTCCGCAGCACCAGCCCCACCAGCCGGGAGAACAATCCGTCCGTCCCCAGCGCAGCGTCCACCCGTTCCGAAAAGTCCCGTTGGGGAACCTTCGCCGCTGTCTCGATCTGCCCGATCAGCGACCCCGTACAGAAGACGATCGAGCCCAGCTGCGCCAGCGTCAGCCCCGCCGCCTCCCGGCAGCGCCGCAGCTCGTAGCCGTAGTAGTCCAACGGCGATGCACTGGGGTCCAGTTCACGACTTCGCACGCCAACCACCGCCCGTGACCGAGAGTAGCGGCCTGAACGCGCACAGATGCCGACGTTGTGGAAAAACAAAATCATGCAAGCGTGCTTGATTTGTTCCGGCGTCGCTGTCACGCTCCTGCCCATGGCCGACCCGACGCCCGTCTTCGACGACCTGCGTGCGGAGAGCGACGAACTCGACCGGCTCGTCGCCGACTTGGAACCGGAGCGCTGGACGCTGCCGACCCCCGCGCCCCGCTGGACCGTCGCCCACCAGATCGCCCACCTCGCCTGGACCGACCGCTCCGCCCTCCTCGCCGTCACCGACGCCGACGCGTTCCGGACGCTGGTCGAGAAGGCCCTCGCCGCGCCGGACGCCTTCGTCGACGAGGGCGCCGAGGAGGGCGCCCGGCTCGCGCCCGGTGAGCTGCTGGCGACGTGGCGGGAGGGACGTACCGCCCTCGACACGGCGCTGCGCGCGGCCCCGCCCGGCGCGCGTTTCCCCTGGTACGGCCCGCCCATGTCCGCCGCATCCATGGCCACCGGCCGGATCATGGAGACCTGGGCCCACGGTCAGGACGTCGCCGACGCCCTGGGTGTGGTCCGCCCACCCACCGACCGGCTGAAGCATGTGGTCCGCATCGGGGTTCGCGCCCGTGACTTCGCCTTCGGTGTGCACGGTCTGTCGGCGCCGGGGGAGGAGTTTCGGGTCGAACTGGTCAGTCCCTCCGGTGAGTTGTGGGTCTACGGCCCCGACACCGCCGCCCAGCGCGTCACCGGACCCGCCCTCGACTTCGCCCTCCTGGTCACCCAACGCGCCCACCGCGACGACCTCGCCGTACGTGCCGAGGGCCCCGACGCCGACCGCTGGCTGGACATCGCCCAGGCCTTCGCGGGCCCACCCGGCAGTGGCCGCCCGCCGAAGGAGGACGCCCGGTGACGCTGCGCATCGGCAACGCCTCCGGCTTCTACGGCGACCGCTTCGACGCTATGCGCGAGATGCTCACCGGCGGCGAGCTCGACGTCCTCACCGGCGACTACCTCGCCGAGCTGACCATGCTCATCCTGGCCCGCGACCGCCTGAAGGACCCCACCGCCGGTTACGCCCGCACCTTCCTGCGCCAGCTGGAGGAGTGCCTCGGCCTCGCCCACGACCGGGGCGTCCGCGTCGTCACCAACGCCGGCGGCCTCAACCCGGCCGGACTCGCCGACGCCGTACGGAAGTTGGCCGACCGCCTCGGCATACCCGTACGGGTCGCGCACGTCGAGGGCGACGACCTCACCGCCGACCACCCCGGCAGCCTCGCCGCCCACGCCTACCTCGGGGGCTTCGGTATCGCCGAGTGCCTGCGCGCGGGCGCCGACGTGGTCGTCACCGGGCGGGTCACCGACGCCGCCCTGGTCACCGGCCCCGCCGCCGCGCACTTCGGCTGGCAGCCGGGGGAGTACGACCGGCTCGCGGGCGCCGTCGTCGCCGGTCATGTGCTGGAGTGCGGGGCGCAGGCGACCGGCGGCAACTACGCCTTCTTCGGCGAAGGAGGCGCCACCCGGCCCGGCTTCCCCCTCGCCGAGATCCACCCCGACGGCACCTCCGTCATCACCAAACACCCCGGCACCGGCGGTTTCGTCGACGTCGGCACGGTCACCGCGCAGCTCCTCTACGAGACCGCCGGCGCCCGCTACCTGGGCCCCGACGTCACCGCCCGCCTCGACACCGTCCGCCTCACCCAGGAGGCCCCCGACCGCGTCCGCATCGAGGGCGTCCGGGGCGAGGCCCCGCCCCCGACCCTCAAGGTCGGCCTCAACCGCCTCGGCGGCTTCCGCAACGAGGTCACCTTCGTCCTCACCGGCCTCGACATCGACGCCAAGGCCACCCTCGTACGGCGCCAAATGGCGGACGCCCTCGCCAAGTCGCCGCCCGTCGACGTCCGTTGGGACCTCGTCCGCACCGACCGCCCCGACGCCGACACCGAGGAGACGGCCAGCGCCCTGCTCCGGCTCGTCGTACGCGACCCCGACCAGGAGAAGGTCGGCCGCACTCTCAGCGCGGCCGCCGTCGAACTGGCGCTCGCCAGCTACCCCGGCTTCCATGTGCTCGCACCACCCGGAAAGGGCACCCCGTATGGGGTCTTCGAGGATGTGTACGTCCCCCATGGCGACGTCCCACATATGGCCGTCCTCCACGACGGACGCCGTATCCCTGTGCCCGCGCCCCACGACACCCTCGTACTCGAACCCGTTGACGAACCGCCCCTGCCCGCGCCACCCCCGCCCGGATCCACCCGCCGCGCCCCCCTCGGCCTCGTCGCCGGAGCCCGCAGCGGCGACAAGGGCGGCGACGCCAACGTCGGCGTGTGGGCGCGGACCGACGACGCCTGGCGCTGGCTCGCCCACGAGCTGACCGCCGACCGCTTCCGGCAGTTGATCCCCGAGGCCCGCGACCTGCCCGTCACCCGCCACGTCCTGCCCAACCTCCGCGCCCTCAACTTCGTCGTCGAGGGCATCCTCGGCGAGGGCGTCGCCGCGCAGGCCCGCTTCGACCCGCAGGCCAAGGCCCTCGGCGAATGGCTGCGCTCCCGCCACCTGGACATCCCGGAGGCCCTGCTGTGACCGTCCTGACGTCCGCCCTGGACACCACGAGCCCCGACTACCGGGCGGCCCGCGACGAGATGCTCGCCAAGCTCGCCGAACTGGACGCCGAGCACGCCAAGGCCCTCGCGGGCGGCGGCACGAAGTACGTCGAACGGCACCGGGCGCGCGGCAAGCTCCTCGCCCGCGAGCGCATCGAGCTGCTCCTCGACCCCGACACGCCCTTCCTGGAGCTGTCCCCGCTGGCCGCGTGGGGCAGCGACTACACCGTCGGCGCCTCACTCGTCACCGGCATCGGGGTCGTCGAGGGCGTCGAGTGCCTGATCACCGCCAACGACCCCACCGTCCGGGGCGGCGCGAGCAACCCGTGGAGCCTGAAGAAGGCCCTGCGCGCCAACGACATCGCCCTCGCCAACCGCCTGCCCTGCATCAGCCTGGTCGAGTCCGGCGGCGCCGACCTGCCCTCCCAGAAGGAGATCTTCATCCCCGGCGGGGCCATCTTCCGGGACCTCACGCGGTTGTCGGCGGCCGGAATCCCGACCGTCGCCGTCGTCTTCGGGAACTCCACGGCCGGTGGCGCGTACATCCCCGGCATGTCCGACCACGTGATCATGGTCAAGGAACGCGCGAAGGTGTTCCTCGGCGGCCCGCCCCTGGTGAAGATGGCCACCGGCGAGGAGAGCGACGACGAGTCCCTGGGCGGCGCCGACATGCACGCGCGCGTGTCCGGCCTCGCCGACTACTTCGCCGTCGACGAGCGGGACGCCCTCCGCCAGGCACGGCGCGTGGTGGCCCGCCTCAACCACCGCAAGGCGTACGAGGATCCAGGCCCCGCCCAGCCCCCCAAGTACGACCAGGACGACCTGCTGGGCATTGTCCCTGGCGACCTGAAAATGCCCTTCGACCCGCGCGAGGTCATCGCCCGGATCGTCGACGCCTCCGACTTCGACGAGTTCAAACCGCTGTACGGGACCAGCCTGGCGACCGGCTGGGCGACCCTGCACGGCTACCCGGTCGGCATCCTGGCCAATGCCCAAGGGGTGCTGTTCAGCGCGGAATCGCAGAAGGCGGCCCAGTTCATCCAGCTCGCCAACCAGCGCGACATCCCGCTGCTGTTCCTGCACAACACCACCGGTTACATGGTGGGCCGGGAGTACGAGCAGGGCGGCATCATCAAACACGGCGCGATGATGATCAACGCGGTCAGCAACTCGAAGGTGCCCCACCTGTCCGTGCTGATGGGCGCCTCCTACGGAGCCGGGCACTACGGCATGTGCGGCCGCGCCTACGACCCCCGTTTCCTCTTCGCCTGGCCCAGCGCCAAGTCCGCCGTCATGGGCCCGCAGCAGCTCGCGGGCGTGCTGTCCATCGTCGCCCGCCAGTCCGCCGCCGCGAAGGGACAGCCGTACGACGAGGAGGCGGACGCCGCCCTGCGCGCGATGGTCGAGCAGCAGATCGAGTCCGAGTCGCTGCCGATGTTCCTGTCCGGGCGGCTCTACGACGACGGCGTCATCGACCCGCGCGACACCCGGACCGTCCTCGGCCTGTGCCTGTCCGCCATCCACACCGCCCCCTACGAGGGCGTGCGCGGTGGCTTCGGCGTCTTCCGGATGTGACGGCCATGACCGATGTGAGGGGCCCCTTGATTTCGAGCCTGCTGGTCGCCAACCGGGGCGAGATCGCCTGCCGGATCTTCCGCACCTGCCGTGAGTTGGGAATCCGAACGGTCGCCGTGCACTCGGACGCCGACGCGAACGCCCTCCACGCGCGCGTGGCCGACGCCGCGGTACGGCTGCCGGGAGCGGCGCCCGCCGAGACGTATCTGCGCGGCGACCTGATCGTCAGGGCCGCGCTCGCGTCCGGCGCCGACGCGGTACACCCCGGCTACGGCTTCCTCTCCGAGAACGCCGACTTCGCGCGCGCGGTCCTCGACGCGGGACTGCTCTGGATCGGCCCGCCCCCGGAGGCCATCGAGGCGATGGCGTCCAAGACGCGCGCGAAGGAGCTGCTGGGCCTGGCGCCCCTCCACGACGTCACCGAGGCCGACCTGCCGGTGCTGGTGAAGGCGGCAGCGGGCGGCGGCGGACGCGGCATGCGGATCGTACGGCGCCTGGAAGACCTGGACGCCGAACTCGCGGCCGCCCGCTCGGAGGCGCTCGGTGCCTTCGGCGACGACGAGGTGTTCGTCGAGCCGTACATCGAGGACGGCAGACACGTCGAGGTGCAGATCCTCGCCGACACCCACGGCACGGTGTGGGCGCTCGGCACCCGGGACTGCTCCCTCCAGCGCCGCCACCAGAAGGTCGTCGAGGAGGCCCCGGCACCGGGTTTGAAACTCGAACTCACCGAGTCCCTCCACGAAATGGCGGTACGAGCCGCCCGCGCCGTCGGCTACGTCGGCGCCGGCACGGTCGAGTTCCTGGTCGCCGACGACAAGGCCCACTTCCTGGAGATGAACACCCGCCTCCAGGTCGAACACCCCGTCACGGAAGCCGTCTTCGACATCGACCTGGTGGCCCTCCAACTCCGCGTCGCCGAGGGCCACACCCTGGAACCCGACCCCCCACGCGCGCGGGGTCACGCCATAGAGGCCCGCCTCTACGCCGAGGACCCCGCCCAGGACTGGGCGCCCCAGACCGGCACCCTGCACCGCCTCGACGCCCCCGAAGGCATCCGCCTGGACACGGGCTACACCGGCGGCGACGAGATCGGCGTCCACTACGACCCCATGCTCGCCAAGCTCATCGCCCACGCCCCCACGCGCGCGGAGGCCATCCGCAAACTGGCCGGAGCCCTGGAACGCACCACGCTCCACGGCCCCACCACCAACCGCGACCTGCTGATCCGCTCCCTGCGGCACAAGGAGTTCACGACGGCCCGCATGGACACGGGCTTCTACTCCCGCCACCTCCACGAACTCACCGAACCCACCCCCGACCCCCACGCGCCCCTGGCCGCCGCCCTCTCCGACGCCCACACCCGCAGCCGCTTCGGCGCCTGGCGCAACGTCCCCTCCCAGCCCCAGACCAAGCGCTACACGATGGCGGGCGAGGAACACGAGGCCCACTACTGGCACACCCGCGAGGGCCTCACGGCGGAGGGCGTCCACGTCGTACACGCCGACGCCGGTCTGGTCGTACTCGAAGTGGACGGAGTGACAAGGAAGTTCGCGGTGGCGAGATACGGCGACGACGTCTACGTCAACGCCACCCGCCTCACCACCCTCCCCCGCTTCCCCGACCCGACCACCCAGCACGCCCCTGGCTCCCTGCTGGCCCCCATGCCGGGCACGGTGGTCCGCGTGGCGGAGGGCTTGGCCGCAGGAGCGCCTGTGAGGGCCGGAGAGCCCCTCGTATGGCTGGAGGCGATGAAGATGCAGCACAAGATCTCCGCCCCCGTCACAGGCACCCTCACGGCCCTGCACGCCACACCTGGCCAACAGGTCACGGTCGGCATGCTCCTGGCGGTAGTGCAAGAGACCTAGGGGCGCGGGGCTGTATCGATATGCGGCTCCGCCGCGTGGGCGCCACCAGCCACACACAACCCGCACCCGGAGGACAAGCATGACCCCCACGATCGAATCCGAAGAACACAAGGCCCTGCGGTCCGCAGTGGCCGCCCTCGGCAAACGCCACGGCCGCACCTACAACCGCGAAGACCTCTGGTCCGAGGCAGGCAAACTCGGCTACCTCGGCGTCAACCTCCCCGAGGAACACGGAGGCGGAGGCGGCGGCATCACAGAACTCTCCATAGTCCTCGAAGAACTCGGCGCGGCCGGCTGCCCCCTCCTCATGCTGGTCGTCTCCCCGGCCATCTGCGGCACAGTGATCGCCCGCTTCGGCACACAGGCCCAGAAACAACACTGGCTCCCCGGCATCGCCGACGGCACGCGCACCATGGCCTTCGGCATCACCGAACCCGACGCCGGCTCCAACAGCCACCGCATCACCACCACGGCACGAAAAGACGGCCCCGACTGGCTCCTCACCGGCCGCAAGGTCTTCATCTCCGGCGTCGACATCGCGGACGCGACCCTGATCGTGGGCCGCACCGAGGACGCCCGCACCGGCCGCCTCAAGCCCTGCCTGTTCATCGTCCCGCGCGACGCCGACGGCTTCACCCGCCGCCCCATCGACATGGAACTGAACGCGGCGGAGAAGCAGTTCGAGCTGGTCCTGGACGACGTACGGCTGCCCGCCGACGCACTCGTCGGCGACGAGGACGCCGGCCTGCTGCAACTCTTCGCCGGCCTCAACCCCGAGCGCATCATGACGGCCGCGTTCGCGATCGGCCTGGGCCGGTACGCGCTCGCGCAAGCGATTGCGTACGCGCGCGACCGCACCGTCTGGAACACCCCCATCGGCGCCCACCAGGCCATCGCCCACCCCCTCGCCCAGGCGCACATCGACCTCGAACTCGCCCGCCTGATGATGCAGAAGGCGGCGCACCTGTACGACGCGGGGGACGACGTCGGCGCGGGGGAGGCGGCCAACATGGCCAAGTACGCGGCCGGGGAGGCCTGTGTGAAGGCCGTCGACCAGGCCGTGCACACCCTCGGCGGCAACGGCCTCACCCGCGAATTCGGGCTCGCCTCGTTGATAACGGCCGCGCGCGTGTCTCGTATTGCTCCGGTGAGCAGGGAGATGATTCTCAACTACGTCTCCCACCAGACCCTCGGTCTGCCGAAGTCGTACTGACCGGCACCGTGTCGCGAGGAGGAACCGTGTTCCGCAGCGAGTACGCAGACGTCCCGGCCGTAGAACTCCCCATCCACGAGGCCGTACTGGGCCGCGCCGCCGAGTTCGGTGAGGCACCCGCGCTCATCGACGGCACGGACGGCACCACCCTCACCTACGAGCAACTCGACCGCTTCCACCGGCGCGTCGCCGCCGCCCTGGCCGAGACCGGCGTCCGCAAGGGCGACGTCCTCGCCCTGCACAGCCCGAACACGATCGCCTTCCCCACGGCGTTCTACGCCGCCACGCGCGCGGGTGCCGCGGTCACCACCGTGCACCCGCTCGCCACGGCCGAGGAGTTCGCCAAGCAGCTGCACGACTCGGCCGCCCGCTGGATCGTCACCGTCTCACCCCTGCTGGACACCGCCCGCAGGGCCGCCGAACTCGCGGGCGGCGTCAAGGAGATCTTCGTCTGCGACAGCGCCCCCGGCCACCGCTCGCTGATCGACATGCTGGCCTCCACGGCCCCCGAACCGCAGGTCGCCATCGACCCCGTGGCGGACGTGGCGGCCCTGCCGTACTCCTCCGGCACCACCGGCACCCCCAAGGGCGTGATGCTCACCCACCGGCAGATCGCCACCAACCTCGCCCAGCTCGAACCGGCGGTCTCCGCGGGCCCCGGCGACCGCATCCTGGCCGTTTTGCCCTTTTTTCACATCTACGGCCTCACCGCCCTGATGAACGCGCCCCTGAGGGTGGGCGCCACGGTCGTCGTACTGCCCCGCTTCGACCTGGAGCAGTTCCTCGCCGCCATCCAGAACCACCGCATCACCGGCCTGTACGTCGCCCCGCCGATCGTCCTCGCCCTCGCCAAACACCCGGCGGTCGCCCAGTACGACCTGTCGTCCCTGAAGTACGTCATCAGCGCCGCCGCCCCCCTGGACGCGAACCTCGCCGCCGCCTGCTCCCGCCGCCTGAACCTGCCGCCGGTCGGCCAGGCGTACGGCATGACGGAACTGTCCCCGGGCACCCACGTCGTGCCCCTGGACGCCATGGCGGACGCCCCGCCCGGCACCGTCGGCCGGCTCATCGCCGGCACCGAGATGCGGATCGTCTCCCTCGACGACCCCGGCAAGGACCTCGACGCCGGCGAGGCCGGCGAGATCCTCATCCGCGGCCCCCAGGTCATGAAGGGCTACCTGGGCCGCCCCGACGACACCGCCGCCATGATCGACGCCGACGGCTGGCTGCACACCGGGGACGTCGGATACGTCGACGCCGACGGCTGGCTGTTCGTCGTGGACCGCGTCAAGGAACTGATCAAGTACAAGGGCTTCCAGGTGGCCCCCGCCGAACTGGAGGCCCTGCTCCTCACCCACCCGGGCATCGCCGACGCCGCCGTCATCGGCGTCTACAACGAGGACGGAAACGAGGTCCCGCGCGCGTACGTCGTCCGCCAGCGCACCGCGCCCGACCTCACCGAGAACGAGGTCATGATGCACGTCGCCGAACGCGTCGCCCCCTACAAACGCGTCCGCCAGGTCACCTTCATCGACGGTGTGCCCCGCGCCGCCTCCGGGAAGATACTGCGCCGCCAACTCCGGGAGGGCGCGTGACCCTGATCGGCCGCACACGCGCGCGGGGAGTCGAAACGCTCACCCTCGACTCCCCGGCCAACCGCAACGCCCTGTCGGCCGCGCTGGTCGGCGAACTCGCCGACGCGCTCGCCGACTGCGGCAAGGACGGCGACGTACGCGCGATCGTCCTCACCCACACCGGCAACACCTTCTGCGCCGGCGCCGACCTGCGCGACCCGCCCGACCCGGACGCCCTCGTCGGCCTGCTCCGGCAGATCGTCGAGCTGCCCAAGCCGGTCGTCGCCCGCGTCACCGGACACGTACGGGCGGGCGGCCTGGGCCTGCTGGGCGCCTGCGACATAGCGGTGGCGTCCGGCGAGGCCACCTTCGCGTTCACGGAGGTCCGCATCGGCGCCGCCCCCGCCGTCATCTCGCTGCCGCTGCTGCCGCGCACCGACCCGCGCGCCCTCGCCCGCCACTACCTCACCGGCGAACGCTTCGACGCCGCCGAGGCGACCCGGATCGGGCTGATCACCGCGACCGGCGACGACGCCGACGACGTACTCGAACCGATCCTGGACGGCCTGCGACGCTCCGCCCCGCAGGCCCTGGCCGAGACGAAACGGCTGCTCACGGCTAAAGTGCTGCGGACATTCGACCGGGACGCGGCGGAACTGACCGCCCTCTCGGCCCGGATGTTCGCCTCCGCCGACGCCCGCGAGGGCATGACGGCCTTCCTCGAACGACGGGATCCGCCATGGGTGCTGTGAACCCGGTCGACACGGTCACGCCGGTGACCGCCGTGGACCGTGTCGACCGCGTGCCCAAACAGGACCGCAGCCGGGCCACCCGGCAGCGGCTCCTCGAAGCCGCCGTGGCCTGCCTCGCCGAACACGGCTGGGCGGGCTCCACGGTCACCGTCGTCGCCGAACGCGCCGGCGTGTCCCGCGGCGCCGCCCAGCACCACTTCCCGACCCGCGAAGACCTGTTCACGGCCGCCGTGGAGTACGTCGCCGAGGAACGCTCCACCGCCCTGCGGGCCCTGTTCCCGCAGGGCGCGACAGACGACCGCAGAGCCGTCGTCTCGGCCCTCGTCGACCTCTACACCGGCCCCCTGTTCCGCGCCGCCCTCCACCTCTGGGTCGCCGCCTCCAACGAGGACCAGCTCCGCCCCCGCGTCACCGAACTGGAGGCCCGCGTCGGCCGCGAAACCCACCGCATAGCCGTCGACCTCCTCAACGCGGACGAGTCCCGACCAGGCGTACGCGAAACGGTCCAGGGCCTACTGGACATGGCCCGCGGCCTCGGCCTCGCCAACCTCCTCACCGACGACGGCCAGCGCCGCGAGCGGGTCGTGACCCAGTGGGCCGAGTTGCTGGACGAGGCGCTCGGCTGAGGGCGTTGCGCCAGTACACCGACGACTGGCGTCTCCTCACGGACTCAGCCGCTCCACCCGCCAGCCCCCGTCCTGCTCCGCCACGTACCGCAGACGGTCGTGCAGGCGGTTCTCCCGGCCCTGCCAGAACTCCACCGACTGCGGCGCCACCCGGAAACCGCCCCAGTTCGGCGGCACCGGGACCTGCTCGCCCTCCGGATAGCGGGCCGCCAGCTCGGCGTACGAGGCGTCCAGGTCGGCGCGCGTGGCGATCACCGACGACTGTGCGCTCGCCCAGGCCCCGAGCTGGGAGCCGTGCGGGCGGGTGCGGAAGTACGCGGCGGTCTCGTCCCGGCCGGTGCGCCGCGCCACGCCCGTGACGATGACCTGGCGGGCCATCGTGTACCAGGGGAACAGCAGCGAGACGTACGGGTTCTCCGCGAGATCGCGCGCCTTGCGGGAGTCGTAGTTGGTGTAGAAGACGAAGCCGGTGTCGTCGAAGTGCTTCAGCAGCACCGTACGGGAGCTGGGCCGCCCCTCCGCGTCGGCCGTGGAGACGACCATGGCGTTCGGCTCGAACAGCCGGCCCTCCGTCGCGGCCTGCTTGAACCAGCGTGCGAACTGCTCGACCGGGGTCGCGGCCAGCTCGGTCTCGGAGAGTCCCTCCGCCCGGTAGTGCTTGCGCATCGCGGCGGGATCGGGCGCTGCGGGGACGGCGTCTTCGTCGGTCACGCGGTCATCTTGCCGTACACACGGCGGCCGTTCGGAAAGGTGGCGTTCGTCACGGACTGGCACTGAGTGCCGTCGCCTCTCCCCAAGGGTGGCACTCGGGGATATCGTGCAGATGCCGTTCCAGTTGGGTGACCGCGCGCCCCACGGGGCATCACCCCAGTGACCGCCCAGGACCGCGAGTCTCGCAACCGACCGTGGATCCGCCGGGCGATCGCCCGCTTCCACCCGGGGTTGCCGCACCCAAGCCCCGTCGCCACAACCAGCCCCGCCCCACAGAACCGCACACACCCGCACACATCCGTACACATCCGAGGAGCCGCCTGATGTCCGACTTCGTACCCGGACTCGAGGGAGTCGTCGCGTTCGAGACGGAGATCGCCGAACCGGACAAGGAGGGCGGCGCCCTCAGGTACCGGGGCGTCGACATCGAGGACCTGGTCGGTCACGTCTCGTTCGGCAACGTCTGGGGCCTGCTCGTCGACGGCGCCTTCAACCCCGGCCTGCCGCCCGCCGAGCCCTTCCCCATCCCCGTGCACTCCGGCGACATCCGGGTGGACGTCCAGTCGGCCCTCGCCATGCTCGCGCCGGTGTGGGGCCTGAAACCCCTCCTCGACATCGACGCCGAGCAGGCCCGCGAGGACCTCGCCCGCGCCGCCGTCATGGCCCTCTCCTACGTCGCCCAGTCCGCCCGCGGCCAGGGCCGCCCCATGGTCCCGCAGCGCGAGATCGACAAGGCCCAGTCCGTCGTCGAACGCTTCATGATCCGCTGGCGCGGCGAGCCCGACCCGAAGCACGTGGCCGCCGTCGACGCCTACTGGACCAGCGCCGCCGAACACGGCATGAACGCCTCCACCTTCACCGCCCGGGTCATCGCCTCCACCGGCGCCGACGTCGCCGCGGCGCTCTCCGGCGCCGTAGGAGCCATGAGCGGCCCCCTGCACGGCGGCGCCCCCTCCCGGGTCCTCGGCATGATCGAGGAGATCGAACGCACCGGCGACGCCGAGGCCTACGTCAAGCAGGCCCTCGACAAGGGCGAACGCCTCATGGGCTTCGGCCACCGCGTCTACCGCGCCGAGGACCCCCGAGCCCGCGTCCTGCGCCGCACGGCCCGCGAACTGGGCGCCCCCCGCTTCGAGGTCGCCGAGGCCCTGGAGAAGGCGGCCCTGGAGGAACTGCACAACCGCCGCCCGGACCGCGTCCTCGCCACCAACGTCGAGTTCTGGGCGGCGATCGTCCTGGACTTCGCCGAAGTCCCCGCCCACATGTTCACGTCGATGTTCACCTGCGCCCGCACGGCCGGCTGGTCCGCCCACATCCTCGAACAGAAGCGCACGGGCCGCCTGGTCCGCCCCTCGGCCCGCTACATCGGCCCGGGCCCGCGCGACCCCCGCTCCATCGACGGCTACGAGGCCATCGCCCGCTGATCCACGCCCTCTGAACGCAGACGACCCGCGAGTCTGGTTCCTCCAAGGAGGAGCCGGCCGGACGTACCGGCGACTCGCGGGTCGGGTGACTGCGTTGGATTGGCCGACTGCGTGTTTGTCACTCACGCTGGTCCGGCGCCGAACCGAGTACGACGGCGGGCCGCTAGCCCGCAGTCACCTCTTCCGTCCGGTATGTGTACATCTTCCGAACCACCTCCTCTCCGAAGTGCCTGCAACACTAAGAACTGCTCAGTCACCGATCAACCGATTTTCCGGGAACTTGACGCGCCTGTTCCGGGCCGCGCGTTGTAGGCGTAGCCGTCGCCGCGCTGCAGAAGCCGTAGATTCCAGTGGGAAACGTTGAACCGCACCAGGTCCCCGGTGACAGAGCGAGTGACCTCCCTTCTCGTATGCTGATCAGGCTATTGACCAGCGCAAACGAGGGGGCCGGAAGCGGACGGAATCGCCTGTTTCGTGCGGATTCCTCGACTTCACCGAACGCATGGCCGACCTTGCTGCTACTGCGGCTTTCGTGGCGCCGGGCGGCCAATGGGGACGGCCTGCGGTCCACCGAGTCGCGTGGGTTCGTCGAGGTTGACCGGTATGTATGCCTGGGGAGCGGCACGAGTGGGTTGACCTGCGGCTTTCGGTCGTCGAGAGTGAGTGGGCGGTTGTCGTGCGGTTTCCGGCGTACAACGATTCCCGCAATCTTGCGGGAACCATGTGTGGGCTGCGTCACGTTCGAGTTGAATGATTGCAAGTGAGCGAACCGACGCGCCGTTCGTGCTGACGCAGCCTGCAGGGGGTCCAGGTGAGTGCTTCCCGGCGTAGTGGGACCACGGACGAACTCGGACCGGACGAGCCCGGGCCGGACGGCCCGGAGGGTTCGGACGGTCCCGAGGGTTCGGGTGGTTCGGATCTGCTTGCCGCCCTGCTGGACGGCATGGACGCGGCGTTGTGCGCCTTCGACGCCGACGGGGTGGTGACGCACTGGAACCGCGAGGCCGAGCGGATTCTCGGCTGGGCGGCCCAGGAGGCGGTGGGGCGGCACGGCTTCGCCGGGTGGGCGGTGCGCAGCGCCGACGCCGAGGAGGTCGAGGGGCGGCTGATGTCCGCCATGCACGCGCCGGGCCGTCAGGTGCACGAGTTCGCGCTGCTGACGAAGGACGGCGGGCGGGTGCTCGTGCGCACCCAGTCGGCGGCCGTGCGGGGGCCGGACGGCAAGCCTGCCGGGGTGTACTGCGCCTTCAGTGAGGTGCACGCGCAGATCGATCTGGAGCGGTCCATCGCGCTGAGCGAGGCGCTGTTCGAGGACGCGAGCTGGGGAGTCGTCCTCGTCGACGCCGATCTGCGGCCCGCCGTGGTGAACGCGCACGCGGCCCGCGCGCTGGGGATCGGGCGTACGTCGGTGCTGGGGCGGCCGCTCGGGGAGTTGCTCGCGCAGGGTGTGGAGGAGTTGGAGAGCGCGCTCACGCATGTGCTGGCGGAGGGTGCGCCGCCGGCGCCCGCCGAGATCTGGGTGAGCGTGCGTACGCCGGAGGGCGAGAAGCGGCGCTGCTGGCGGAGCGGTTTCCTGCGGCTGGCCTCGCCGTTGGCGGAGGAACCGGTTCCGCTCGGGGTGGGCTGGATGTTCCAGGACGTGACCGAGGCCAAGCAGGGTGAGCAGGAGGCGGCGCTGCTGCGGTTCCGCGGCAACCAGCTGCACCGGGCCGCCCGCGCGGCCGCCGAGTGCGAGGATCCGGCGGAGGCGGCGACCGTCCATCTGGACTTCGCGCTGGCCGGTTTCGCCGATCACGCGTTGATCGACCGGGTGGCGGGCGGCGCGTTGTCCGATGCCGAGTCCGTGGGGCCGGTCCGGCTGGTGCGAGTGGCGGGTACGCCCTCGGGAGCGCCGGGGCCGAGTCTGCTCGCGGGCCGGGCCGGACTGCCGACGCGGTACGGCGAGGGGCATCCGGCGTTGCAGTGCGTGGAGCGGATCGGCACGGTGCGGGCGAGCGTCGGCAGTGTGTCGGCCGAGCAGGCGCGCGCGTGGGCGCTGGCCCGGCAGTGGCCGTCGGACGCGGTCCACGCGTTGTGCGCGGTGCTGCGCAGCCGGGGGCGGACGCTGGGTGTCGTGACGTTTCTGCGGGGGAGCGGGCGGAGCGCGTTCGAGCGGTCGGACACGGTGTATGCCGAGGACGTGGCCGTACGGATCGCGGCGGAGCTGGACCTGGCGGCGCTGTTGGGTGAGCGCGAGGAGTGATCCCCGGCCCGCCCCGCCGGGAGGGCGGGTCTCAGCGCCGGTAGAAGATCCGGTCCCCGTACTGCTCCAGCACCCGTCCGTTCCAGTCGTGGCCGCCGTCCACGTTGCCCGAGCGCAGGAGCGGGGGTTCGATGCCGCGGTTGGCCAGGGTGACGGCCGCTGTGGCCATGACCGCCTGGAGGAGGGCCGCGGTCACCACCGTGGAGGCGGGGGCGAAGGGGGCGGGGACGGAGTCGTGGGTGAGTTCCGCGTCGCCGACCGCGATCTTCGAGTCGAGGACGATGTCGCAGTGGTCCTTCAGGTACGTCCCGGAGTGGTGCCGTGACGTCGTCTCGGTGGCGTACGCCACGGAGGTGACGCCGATGACCCGCACGCCGAGGGCGCGGGCGTTGATCGCCATCTCCACGGGGAGGGCGTTGCGCCCGGACAGGGAGATGATCACCAGGGTGTCGCCGGCGCGCAGTGGTGAGCAGTCCAGGACGGCGGCGGCGAGGCCGTCGACCCGCTCCAGGGCGGAGCCGAGCGTGGCGGGCATGACGTCGACGCCGACGACGCCGGGCACGGCGAGCAGGTTCATCAGGGCGAGCCCGCCGGCGCGGTAGACGACGTCCTGCGCGGCGAGCGAGGAGTGCCCGGCGCCGAAGGCGAACAGCCGGCCTCCGGAGGCGACGGTGTCGGCGAGCAGTGCGCCGGCGGCCGCGATCGCCTCGGCCTCCTCCTCGCGGACGCGCTGCAGCAGACCGATCGCGGCATCGAGATACTGGTCGGCCGGCGTGCTGTCGCCCATCCGAGCTCCTTCGCTCCGTTTGACGCACTGTGTCGCGGATCACCGTGCGGTCTGGACCACTGGGATGTCAATACGGGCGTACGGGCTGCGTTCGTGCCGTGCGCCGCGCAGTCACGTATCAGCATGGACCCCCTGGTTTCGGCGGCGCGGCACGGTTGTCGGTGGTATCCGGCAGAATTGAAGCCAGGGCCAGCGCACGCGCCGGAGAGCGGTCGAGCCTCCGGCAGAGCTAATCAAGGGGCACGTATGTCCGGACTGATCGACACCACGGAGATGTATCTCCGCACCATCCTTGAACTGGAAGAGGAAGGTGTGGTCCCCATGCGTGCCCGCATCGCCGAGCGGCTCGACCAGAGCGGGCCGACGGTGAGCCAGACGGTGGCGCGGATGGAGCGCGACGGTCTGGTGTCCGTGGCCAGCGACCGGCACCTGGAGCTCACCGACGAGGGCCGTCGGCTGGCGACCCGGGTGATGCGCAAGCACCGTCTGGCCGAGTGTCTGCTCGTCGACGTGATCGGCCTGGAGTGGGAGCAGGTGCACGCCGAGGCCTGCCGCTGGGAGCACGTGATGAGCGAGGCCGTGGAGCGCCGGGTCCTGGAGCTGCTGCGCCACCCCACCGAGTCGCCGTACGGCAACCCGATCCCGGGCCTGGAGGAGCTGGGCGAGAAGGACGGCGCCGACCCGTTCCTGGACGAGGGCATGGTCTCGCTGGCCGACCTCGACCCGGGCCTGGAGGGCAAGACCGTCGTCGTGCGCCGGATCGGCGAGCCGATCCAGACGGACGCGCAGCTGATGTACACGCTGCGCCGGGCGGGTGTGCAGCCCGGTTCGGTGGTGAGTGTGACGGAGTCGGCGGGCGGCGTCCTGGTGGGCAGCGGCGGTGAGGCGGCCGAACTGGAGTCGGACGTCGCCTCCCACGTGTTCGTCGCCAAGCGCTGAGCTCCTGGCGGGGTGGGGGTGTACCGAGGCCGAGTGGAGAGCCCCGGCGCCGCGTGGCGCCGGGGCCTGTCCTCCCCTGTTCTGACCCGGAGCCCCGAGCTCTCAGGGTCATTCCCCTCGGACCGTTTTCCCCGAGCGGTCCGCCTCCCGCTGAAGATCTCCCCTGGGGTGCCGGGATCATTCCTTCAGTGGCGTCACTCAAACGAGGGTTGTTGCCGCCAGAAAGCCCATTCTCGAATACCCATTCGATAGTCTGCGGATGCTGAACCGGTCCCGAGGGACGCGCGGTACGACGGACAAGACAAGTAGCGCGAGTGGGACCGTAGGACGAGTAGCACGGCTAGCACAGGTACGAGCGGGTCCGAGCGGAGCTTGGGGGGTGCCGGCGCGAATGGCGCGACGCATCGACGTGACCGGGGCGGGCGGCGTACGACTCGCGGCATGGGAGTTCGGCGACCCACCCAAATCCGACCCCGACCCACCGAAATCCGACTCCGGCCCATCCACATCCGACCCCGACCCCGACCCGACCAGGGCCCACTCCACCCCCGACGCTGATCCCGCACCCGGCGTGCTGTTACTGCACGGCCTGATGGGCCGCGCCTCCCACTGGGCCTCCACCGCCCGCTGGCTCTGCGAGCGCCACCGCGCCGTGGCGCTCGACCAGCGCGGCCACGGCCAGAGCGAGAAGCCCTCGCAGGCCGCGTACACCCGTGAGGCCTACGTCGACGACGCCGAGTCCGCCCTCGAACAGCTCGGCCTCGCCCCCGCCGTGCTGATCGGCCACGCCATGGGCGCGCTGACCGCCTGGCAACTCGCCGCCAAACGCCCCGACCTGGTCCGTGGCCTGGTCATCTGCGACATGCGGGCCTCCGCCCTCGGCGCCGCCTCGCAGCGGGAATGGGCGGGCTGGTTCACGTCCTGGCCCGTCCCCTTCGCCACCCTGGCCGACGTACGCAAGTGGTTCGGCGAGGACGACCCCTGGGTGGAGCGGCCGAATCCGGCCCGTGGCGCGTTCTATGCCGAGGTGATGCACGAGTCGCCCGACGGCTGGCGGCCCGTCTTCGACGTCGAGCAGATGCTGAAGTCCCGCGAGACCTGGGTGTACGACGCCCACTGGGACGAGCTGGCCCAGGTCCGGTGCCCCGCCCTGGTCGTGCGCGGCCTCGACGGCGAACTCGGCCGGGCCGAGGCCCAGGAGATGGTCCGCGTGCTGCCACGCGGGGAGTACGCGGAGGTCGCCGACGCCGGCCATCTCGTCCACTACGACCAGCCGGAGGCGTGGCGCGCGGCGATCGAGCCGTTTCTGGAGGCGGCGTTCGGCGAGTGACGCCTTACGTCCCCCGATCCTGACGGTCACCTCCCCGTGACCGTCAGGAACCCCACCGCCCCCGCCGTGACCAGCAGCACCGCGAGCAGGCACCAGCGCCGCGCGGTGTACAGGGCGGCGCGGATCTGCCAGACGTGGGTCATGGCGAGCAGCCAGCGCACGTAGGGGTCGGTGCGGCTGATGTTGGCGCGGGCGCGGTCGAGGTGATGGCGGAGCAGTTCGCGTCGGTGCGGGTCGGGTTCGGCGGCGATGGCGCGCTGGATGTTCGCGGCGACGGCGCGGTGCCGCAGCAGATCGTCGACGCCGGTCGCGGCGGAGCCGAAGAAGTCTTCGGGAGCTGCGTCGATCAGCTCGCGCAGGTCGCGTACGGCCGGGTCGGCGAGCGTGGCCGTCGTGGTCACCGGCGGCTCCAGCACTCGGCTCACCTGCCAGATGGCGAGGCTGACCCCGCCCAGCGCGAGCAGCAGGGCGGCACCGGCGACCAGCGCGTCCCCGAGCCCGTGCACCTTGCCGACGGCGACCAGCGGACCGACCCCGATCAACGCGGCCCCGACCGCCCCGAACGCGGCGATCATCCAGCGCGCCGCCGCCCGCAGCTCGGGCACGGCGTCGAGAGGTGAGGGCAGCGCGTCGAACGGGTCCGGCGGGACGCCCGTACCGCCGTCGGGAGGCGGCGGCACGGTCACTGCGTACCGTCGTCTCGGCCCGGGGCGTCCCCCCTGCTCACCGCGTTCGGCGGTGCCACCTCGTCGTCCGGTACGTCCGGATAGGCCACCCACCGCACCCCGTCGAAGAACTCCAACGAGCCGTCCGGCCCGAGCCGCACGTCGTTGAGTCGTGGCTCCTCCACTCCAGGCACTCCCTCCACCGCTCCTCTCAACCGACTCTTCCCTCAATCCGGTCGAGGCACCGCAGCACCGCCCCCGTCACCGCCCGCTGCGTCGGCTCCCGCAACCGTCCCGCGAGCCCCGGATCGCGGCTCCCGGCGAGGATCTCCTCCAGCACCGGGGCCAGCGCCCGGAGGGCGGGGTCGGTGTGGAAGCCGTCGAGGCCCGCGCGGTTGACGTCGGCGGTTCCCTGGTGACCGGCGGCGGTGGCGACGAAGTTGCCCAGGGCCAGGCCCAGATGCATCGCGGGCCACAGCTCGGCGGCCACCTCCTCCTCGCCCCGCAGCACCCTGAGGGCCCGGTGGGCCACGTCGGCGTCCAGCGGCCCCAGTGCCGCTGCCACACCCGGGTCGCGCTCCCCGTCGAGAATCCGGCGCAGGACGTCCGTCACGGCCGCGAACTGCGGTGCCATCGCCCCGTACCGCGCCAGGTGCTGACGCAGTTTCACCCTGGCCGCCGTGTTGCCGCGCTCGGCGGAGACGAGGGCCGCGATCGCCGGCTCCCACACCATGCCCCACACCGCTGCCGCCGACGCGGCCGCACCGGCCTCCCCGCGCGCCTTGCGCACCAGCTCCGCCAGCGCCTCCCGCACCCGGCCGCCGTCGGGCCCCAGCCGGTCGAGCAGCCGCCCCAGGTCCACCCCGGGAACCTGCGCCACGCGCGCGTACAGCGCGTCCGGATCGGCGGGCAGCTGCGCTCGCGCCCCGAACTCCCGCAGATCGCCCGCGACCGCGTCCAGAGCGCGGGCGGTGCGGCCGCCGCCGGTGAGGACGCCCAGCAGCGCCCCGGCGAGATGGTGGGCGACCGCGCCGGAGCCGTCCCGCGCGTGGGAGTGCAGGTAGCTGCCGAAGTTGGCGTGGCTGATGGCGATGGTCGCGGGGACGCCCGCGCGATAGGCGTACCGCAGGCAGTCCCGCCCACGGGCGAGCGCCACCTCGCCGCGCCCGCGCGCGTCCGCCACGTTGGCGAGCGCGCCGAACACCTCGCCCATGTGCAGATCGTCGGCGGCGGCCTCGAAGACCTCCCGGCACTCCTCCAGCAGCGCCAGCGCCTCCTCGGTACGGCCGAGCCGCAGCAGCGGCATGTACGCCGGCATGCGGGCCTGCGCGAGTTCGGCGGGCGGCGCGCCACGGCCCGCCATGGACGCGCACAGCTCGGCGTTGTGCTCCAGCGCCCGCCGCCACTCCTCGGCGTCCACGGCGGCCCGCTGGGCGGTGTCGCACAGCTCCTCCCGGACCTCCCACCACAGCACGCCCTCCGTGCCGGCTCCCTCTCGGGGCAGCTCGCGCATCCGCCGCAGCAGTACTGCGGCCTCGGCCACCACCTGGCCGGACTCGCCCCGTTCGACCAGTACGTGCAGCCGGTGCACCTCGCCCAGCAGCCGCGTCCACACACCGAGGTCGGACTCGCGCGCGTGCGCGATCTCCGCGTCGGCGAACGCGAGTGCCTCGTCCAGCCGCCCGGTGCGCAGACACAGCCCCGCCAGCGAACCGGCGGCCACGGCGGCCGCCGTGTGGTCGCCGCGCTCCAGCGCCTCCGCGAGCGCCGTCCGGGCCTGCCGTTCGGCCGCCGCCGGGTCGGCCGCCCACAGCACCTCGGCCAGCGCGCCGCGCGGCGGCGGGACGCCGGTGCCGGAGGCGGCGAGGGCGGCGAGCTGCCGCAGCACGGGCAGCACCCGGGCCCTGGTCGCGCGGCTGCCGTCCCGGCGCAGTACGGCCTGCAACAGCGCCTCGGCGCCCTGCCACATCCGCAGCCGGATCAGATAGGGAGCCGCCGACAGGCCCGCGCGCGCGAGGACCGGCCCGGCGAGATGGGCGCCCTCCGCGTCGGTGCCCTCCCGGGCCCACGCCATCTCGAAGACCCGCACCCAGTACCCGGACATCCGCGTGTCCACCAGCTGCCGGAACGTCTCCCCGGCCCGCGCCCGCCCCTCGGCGGCGACGGCGGCCTGGATGTCGTACGACTCCCGCGGCCCGCGCGGCGACGGTGCGGGCCGCCGGGTGAGCAGCCCGCAGGTCACGAGGGTGTCGAGGAGCGGGTCGAGGGGCTGGTCGGGGTGGCCGAGGCCGGCGCGCAGTTCGGGCCAGTTGTGGTCGAGGGCCGGGCGGGTGCGGTCGGGCTCCTCCAGGCAGCACAGGACGTGGAACAGGTCGCGCGGGGCGCGGCCCAGGGAGTCGGCGATGCCGTCCGCCCAGACCCGCAGCACGCGCGCGTAGTCACCGTCTCGCGCCGCCGCCCGGTCGGCCGTGAAGAAGCCCTCGGGTGCCCCGCCGGCCTCCGCCCAGGCCTGCCCTGCGGATCCCAGCAGCGCGGTGAGCCGCGCCGGGTCGGCGGCCTGGCCGTCGGCGAGTTCGAGCAGCTTGGGGTGGCCCCGGGTGACGTCCAGCAGGCCGGTGAGACAGCGGCGGGCGGCGGCCGGCGTCATGCCGGGCACGCGGCCGTCGGCCAGGCGGGCGAGGTGGGGGAGTTCCCGGACGAGGAGCAGGGCCTCGTCCGGGTTCAGCAGGTCGACCGGTTCCGTCGGGATCCGTGGGCCCGGCCCTGGCGGGCGTACCCGGCCGGTGAGGATCAGCCGTCCGGGTCCGGCATGCGCCGACAGGGCGGCGAGCAGGGCGCCCCAACGCTCGTCGCGCCACGTGCCGTCCGGGGTGAGGAGCCCGTCGAGGTGGTCCACGACGAGGAGGATCCGCCGCCGCTCCAGGCAGCGGGTGACGGCGGCCGTGAACTGTCCGTGGTCGTCGAGCAGGGCCGGCAGCCCCGGTACCACCGCCTCCAACGCCACCGCGAACTCGGCGAGGACCGCCCGCGCATCCGTCTCCGCCCGCTCCGGCGCCTTGAACCAGAGGACCTCGTCGAAGGCATGCGCATGCGTGGCCACCAGCTCCCGCGCACAGGCCGTCTTCCCCACGCCGGGCATGCCTTGCAGCAGTACGCCACACAGGCCGCTGCGCGAGGCGAGGGCGGCGCCGGTCCGTGCCATGAGGGGGACGCGGCCCACGAAATGGTCGGGGAGGGGCGGCAGTTCGGGTCGATCGATCCGGGGCGTACGCCGAGGCGGCGCCGCCATCCTCAGCCCGACGGCCCGTGCCCCGAACAGCGCCGGTGTCCCCGCCTCCAGCGCCGAGTCGCCCTCCGCGAGCACCCCGCCGAGCGCCTGCGGCAGCGGTAGGCCCTCGATGATCAGCCGCCGGTACAGCCCCTCGGCCAGCGCGATCGCGAACCGGTCCGCCACGGGGTACCGCATCGCCAGCACCGCACACCCGAGCCGCTCGACCAGTTCCCCGGCCAGCGCGCCCACCACGTCCGAGCGAGCCCCCTCGTCCACCGGGACCCCGGCCGTCGGGACCCCCAGCGCCCGCCGCTGCTCCCGTACGGTCAACGCCCCCGACCAGCACGCCGACACCGTCACCAGCGACACCCCGCGCGCCACGCCCAGCAGTGCCCCCAGCTCCTCGGCCGGGATCCGGTCCGTCCCACCGGCCTCGGTCTCCAGCAGCAGCTCACCGGGCGCCCCGTGCCCGGACACATGGACGACGTCCCACCCCTCGGCCAGCACCTCCCGCAGCCGCTCCCGCGTCACCCCGTACTGCAGCGTCCGCACCTCGACGTCCCGCCCGGCACCGGCGAACAGCCGGGTCAGCGCCAGTCGCTCCCGTCGCAGGTTCAGCGCCCGGCTCCCCGCCGGCTGGCTGAACAACGCCAGCACCCGCACCGGCCGCTCCCCGCCCACGGGTTCGGGTGGCTCGTACGAGTCCCCGACCTGCATCACCAGGTGCACACCCCGCTGAGCGAGGGGCCGCCCGTCGACGTGGGCGAGTTCCAGCGGTACGTACAGCAGCCGCCGCGCCCCGGGCACCTGCGGCGGCACCACGACCCGTACGACCACCGGGGCGGCCGACCGCAGCACATCGGCGACGGGCCCGAGGACCTCCGCGCCGATCCACGCCCCCACCTCCCGCACGATCTCCCGCTCCCGCTCCACCCGCTGATCGGGCGCGGCATGCCGCCGCACGTAGTCCGGGATGTCGAGGAAGGCCTCGTACGGTGCGCAGTCGGGGTCGAGCCGCACCTCGTGCCGGGCCAGTACGCGGCCGCCGTCCGGCTCGGTCAGCTCCCACCGCCAGCGGTTCAGGCCCGCGAAGTCGTGTACCTCAAGGCGCAGTTCCGCCACCTGTGGCCCCTCGCGGCTCAGATGCCGAGCGTTCTGCGCAGGTGGCGGATCCGTTCGGCCGCCCCCTGGACGGAGCCGTAGGCGGGGTGGGTGCGGGGCAACTCGCGCAGGGCCCGCTCGTACAGGGCCTGCGCCTCGGCGGCGTGAGAGATCTGCCCGCTCTGCACGAGGCCGAGCAGTGCCCCGCCGAGGTTGACCAGCCGCACCGCATGCATCGGATCGTGGTCCGGGGTGTGGTCGAGGGCGGCGCGGGCATGGCGTACGGCCTCCTCCAGCGCGGCCGGGTCGGGGAACTTCTGCGCCCGGCGGAGCAGCGCGTTGGCGAGGTTGGACTCCTGCCCGGGGTGTTCGGGGTGGTCGGGCGGCAGGAGGTCGAGGCAGCCGCGGTAGAGGGCGATGGCCTCGTCGATGTCCTGTTGCCGTCCGCCCCGGTCGAAGGCCTCCTGGAGCGAGGTGGCCAGCGACGACATGTGCCGGCTCAGCTCGGGGTCGCCGGGCGGTGAGGCGTCGACGGCCTGACGCCCGTACGCCACCGACCGGTCCAGCAGCCGTACGTCCCGCTCCCGCTCCCAGCGCAGCCGGTACAGCATGCACAGCGCGGACAGGCTGGAGGCGTGGTGCGGATCGTCGGGCGGGTAGTGGTCCTTGGCCTGTTCCGCCGCCTGGATCGCCCGGCGGAGCAGGCCGGGGTCGCCGGTCCGCCCGTAGGTCAGCCGCAGTTCGTCGGCGGTGCCCAGCGGATCGTCGTCGCCGGGCTGCGTTCCCCTGGACTTGCCGAACCATCTGGCCACTCGCGCCCCCAACGCCGACTGCCGTCTCCGGATGGTAAGCCCAAACGGCAAGTGAGTAACAGGAGTTGACTGCTCACCCCTTGCTGACCGCCGTCAGGATCTCCGGCAGCCGCTGAGCCGTGCGCGGCGCCGCCAGCCGCAGCCCCAGGTAGCTGAGCGCGGCGCCGTACGCCGTGCCCGCCGGCAGCAGCAGCCGGCTCCACGTGTCCCCGTCGGCGCTGGTGTGGACGAGGATGGTCAGGACGATGACCGGCGTGCACAGCAGGGCCGCGGCCACCATCCCGCCGAAGATCGCGATCCAGGCGAGCCCGACCTGGCCGGGCGCCACGTTCTTGTAGCCCTCCTGCGGGATGGAGTACGGAAAGCGCGCCGAGGTCCAGGCCCCGGTGGCCAGCATCGCGCCGAGCAGCGCGAACGACAGCCCCAGCACCTCGGGCAGCCTGGGCCAGTCGCCGAGCATCGCCGTGGTCAGGACGGTGACGAGCGTGGCGTACGGCAGGGTGATCACCAGCAGGGCCAGCGCACGCGCGCGGAGTTCGACGTACGCGTCCCGGGTGGAGGAGATGGTCATGGCGACCATCCAGAACGCGGACGTGTCCTGCCCGAACTGGTTGTACATCTGGATGCCGAGCATGCCCGCGGCGAAGCACGCGAAGTAGATCGACCCGGTGCCCTGCAGCGCGTTGAACACCGGCACGATCAGCCCGATGGCCAGCGAGGTCACCCAGGCCGCCTTGGTCTTCGGGTCGCGCCACACATACCGCAGGCTGCGCTCCATCACTGTCCCGGTCCGCCCGCCGGGCAGCAGCCGGGCCGTCGCGGTCGACGACCGGTCGCGTACGGCCGTGTCGGTCATCGCCTGGACCGTCGAACCGTCCGGCGAGGTCATCAGCCGGTTCAGATGCCGCGCCCACACCGCGACCAGCGCCGCCAGCGCCAGGGCGGTCAGCGCGAGTTGGGCGACCGCGATGCCGTACGACCCCCGGCTCGCCGCGTCCACCGCCCCGAGCGCCGACGCGGGCGGCACCCAGCGCAGCACGTCGGCCGCCGGTTCGAGCTGCCCCAGCCCGGCCGAACCGAGCCGCTGCGCCCCGAAGTTGACCACCTGCGCGCCGACCGCGATGACGAGCCCGCTGAGCACCGCCAGATCGCGTCCCTTGCGGCTGGTCAGCAGCCGGACGTTGGCGGCGGCGACGGCCCGCGCGAGGGCCACGCAGACCAGCAGCGCCAGGACGACGGCGACGACCGAGACGACGTACGCCGCCGCCCCGTGCGCCACCGCGATCACCGAGCCGGCGAGCATGCACACCGTGAACAGCGGCCCGATACCCACCAGGGAGGCCGCGAGCAGCGCCCGCACCAGCGGCCGGGGCCGCAGCGGCAGCATCACCAGCCGGGTCGGGTCGAGCGTCTCGTCGCCGCCGGGGAAGAACAGCGGCATCACCGCCCAGCCCAGCGCCAGCACGGCCACCAGCAGCACGATCACGGCGTCGGCGTGCGCGTTGCCGCGCAGCAGGATCAGGCCGAGCAGTTGCAGCGCGGCGAACAGCAGGGTGACGACCGCGGACGCGATGTAGGCGGCGCGCCGCCCGGCGGACTGCCGCAGACCGTTGCGCAGCAGCGACAGTTTCAGCTGTACGAGGGTCGTGGTGGTGCTCGTCATCGGGCGCCGCCGCCGAGCCAGTCCAGGTCGGAGCCGGTGTCCCGGTCGTGCGCGCCGACGAGTTCGAGGAAGGCCTGCTGGAGCGTGGCAGCGTCGCCGCGGACGTCGGCGAGGGGGCCGTGGGCGCGGATCCGGCCGGCGGCCATGACAGCCACCCAGTCGCACAGGGACTCGACCAGTTCCATCACATGGGAGGAGAAGACGACGGTGGCGCCGGACGCCGTGTACCGCTCCAGCACCCGGCGGATGGTCTGCGCGGACACCGGGTCGACGCCCTCGAACGGCTCGTCGAGGAACAGCACCTCGGGGTTGTGCAGCAGCGCGGCGGCGAGCCCGATCTTCTTGCGCATGCCGGTCGAGTAGTCGACGACCAGCTTGTGCTGCGCACCGGCCAGATCGAGGACGTCCAGCAGCTGGGTGGCCCGCATGTCGACCTCGGCGCCGGGCAGGCCGCGCAGCCGGCCCGTGTACGCCAGCAGCTCCCGCCCCGACAGCCGCTCGAACAGCCTGAGCCCTTCCGGCAGCACCCCGATCCGGGCCTTGACCTCCACCGGATCGCGCCACACATCGTGCCCGGCGATCTCTACGGTCCCCTGATCGGGCCGCAGCAGCCCGGTCACCATCGACAGCGTGGTGGTCTTCCCGGCCCCGTTGGGCCCGACCAGCCCGACGAACCGCCCGGCGGGCAGTTCCAGATCGATCCCGGCGACGGCGATCTGCTCCCCGAACCGCTTCCAGAGCCCTTGTATGCGTACCGCGGCGGTGTCCACCCGTGCTCCCTGGTTCATGGGAGAACCCTAAGGGGAGCTGTTGTGGCGGGGCCTTGGTCAGCGATCCCGTCCGCAGGCGTACGCGAGGGGGGAGATGAGCTCCTCGGCGTCCGGAAGCCAGCGGTTCGCGGGGGTGGGGCGGCAGGCCCACTGGACGGCGCCGCGGGAGCCGTAGCGGGTGGGGGGCGCGGCGACGTAACTGCCCTCGCCGAGGGCGACCAGGTCGAGCGACCCGAGCGACCAGCCCAGCTTGCGCACCAGGTCGGGGACCTTCACCGACGCGCCCGGCAGCACGAAGAACTGCATCCGCCGGTCCGGGGCCAACGTCACCGGCCCCAGCGTCAGCTCCATCCGCTCCATCCGGGCGAGCGCCAGAAACCCGGCGGTCTCCGGCACGGAGATCGCGTCGAACGTCCGCCCCGTCGGCAGCAGGATCGACGCGTTCGGCTGCTTCTGCCACATCCGCCGCGCGACCGTCGCACTGCCGGTCGCCTGCGTCGCCCAGTCCGGCCGTGCCGGATGCGCCCCCGGCGCACCGCACGCGGCGTCGCCGCAGGAGCAGCGCTGCACCCCGTCGGCGGCTTCCAGCCAGGTGCCGGGGAACACGTCCCAGTGGCGCTCCTCGGCGTAGCGAACAGCGGTGTCCAGCAGCGATTCCCCGCGCTGCTTCGGAATCTGTGCGGCTTCGGTGGCCGGGATCGTCTCTTCCACGCTCAACTCAACTCCCAGCCCAACCTGGGGTTACGGCCGGACCGCGCGCGGGGGAGGAGCATCGATTCGGCATCCGGGGCGCATGGGTGCACGTCTGGGGGCGCGCAGGAGGATCCGCGGCAGGAGCTGGGTAGCCAGGTGTGGGGGCGGCAACCGCCTTTACCCCGGCAATCTTCAGTAATCCTCGCATGACTGGCATTTCGCGCATGTTCGCGGGGCATTGATCTTCACGGCCGGAATTCAGGGGGTACGCCATGGCAGCAAGGCCTCTCGTCGCGCGGCAGCCGAACGAACGGTTGCAGGCGCTCATCCAGGAAGCGGGTTGCTCGAACGCCGGGCTGGCCCGCCGGGTCAACATGTGCGGCGCCGAGCACGGTCTCGACCTGCGCTACGACAAGACGTCCGTGGCCCGATGGCTGCGCGGACAGCAGCCGCGCGGACGCGCGCCGGCGATCATCGCCGAGGCGCTCGGCCGCAAACTCGGCCGTACGGTCACGATCGACGAGATCGGCATGGCCAACGGCAAGAACCTCGCCTCGGGTGTCGGCCTCCAGTTCTCGCCGACGGTACTGGGAGCCATCGAGCAGGTCTGTGAGCTGTGGCGCAGTGACGTGGGGCGCCGGGACTTCCTGTCCGGTTCGTCCGTCGCGGCCTCCGCGCTGGTCGAGCCGAGCCGCGACTGGCTGATCTCCGCGCCCGACGCGCAGGTGGCGCGCTCGGCGGGCCCGCGGGTGGGCCAGTCGGACGTGGCGGCCGTGCGGGCGATGACACAGGCGCTGGTCGACCTGGACCACCAGTACGGCAGCGGGCATGTGCGCCCGGTCGTCGTGCACTACCTCAACAGCGTCGTCTCGGGGCTGCTGGCCGGGTCGTACCGGGAGGTCGTCGGGCGGGAACTCTTCGCGTCCGTGGCGCGGTTGACCGAACTCGCCGGGTACATGGCGGTCGACACCGGGCAGCCGGGCCTCGCCCAGCGCTACTACATCCAGGCGCTGCGGCTCGCACAGGCCGCCGGTGACCGGGGCTACGGCGGCTATGTGCTCGCCGCGTCCATGAGCCACCTGGCCGCGCAGCTCGGAAACCCCCGGGAGATCGCCCAGTTGGCGCGGGCGGCGCAGGAGGGAGCGCGGGGGCGCGTGACCCCGCGCGCGGAGGCCATGTTCCACGCGGCCGAGGCACGCGGGCACGCCCTGATGGGCGACGCGCGCGCCGCCCAGGCGGCCTCCGGGCGCGCCGTGACCGCCATGGAGCACGCGGACGACGCCTCCGGCGACGACCCGGCGTGGATCGCGCACTTCGACGAGGCCTACCTCGCCGACGAACTGGCCCACTGCCATCGCGACCTCGGCCAGGCCGAGGCGGCGGCGCGCTGCGCGCAGGAGTCCCTCGACGGCCACCCCGAGTCCCGCGCGCGCAGGCGGGCGATCGGCTATGTGCTGCTCGCCACAGCGCAGGTGCAGCAGCGCGAGATCGAACAGGCCTGTCACACGGGACTGAAGGCGGTGGAGCTCCTGGAGACCCTCCGCTCCAACCGGGGCGCCGAGTATCTGGACGACTTCCAGCAGCGGCTGGAGCCGTTCCAGGAGGAGTCCGTGGTAAGGGAGTTCGGGGCACGGCTGGACCTCCAGGCGGCCGCGTGAAAAGTGCCTCGCGCGTGCGTGAACGTGCGGGAAACGAGGGCCGGGGGAGCAGGAGGTGACATAAACAGCGTGCCGCGGGCCGGTTTTGTTACAGCGGTCACAGGGCAGGAGGTCAGGTCCTGTGCTGCGTGGCAACCGGCTCGGGGGACCCGGTAGCGTGAGCCGACGATTCCGATGGTCCCCCATTCGTAGGAGTCCCGGTGACGCAGAGTGGACAGGGCGAGGAGCCCTCGGCGCGGCCCGCGCGCGAAGGCATCGTGCTGCCCTCCGACGGTGGCGAACCGCTGCTGCCGGGTATGACGGGTGGACCCGCCGACCGGCCCGTAGGCCCGCAGCACGGTGCCCGTCCCGGCGGCCCCACCCCGGCCTCGGCACCGCCCGGCGGCCAGGCCTGGGGCCAGCCGTGGGGCCCCGAGCAGCACCAGGCCCCGGCCCCGCCGCCGGGCCAGGACTGGCAGACGCCGCCCGCCGAGCCGTGGAGCTCTCCGCAGCAGCCGGCTCCTTGGGGCGCGCAGGACCAGCCGGGGCCGCTCCCCCAGGAGGGGGCGCACGGGCAGTCGTACGGCGGTGGCGCACAGCAGTCGTACGGCGGTGGCTCTGAGGCGTCGTACGGCGGTGGCGCACAGGCGTCGTACGGGGCGTACGGGACGCCGGGCCAGGGTGCGGCGTCCCTGCCGGCGCCGGGGGCCTCGGCGCCGCTGCCGCCCGCGGGGCATGGGGCGCCGGGTGCGTCGCTGCCGGCGGTCGACGACGGGGCGACCCAGTACATTCCGCCGGTCGCGGCCGCGTCCGGCGACGAGGGGGCCACGCAGTACATTCCGCCGGTCGGGGGCGCTCAGTACCACGCCCCGGGTGCGCCCGACGGCGCGACCCAGTACATCCCGCCCGTCGCAAGTGGGCCCGCTGACGAAGGCGCCACCCAGTACCTGCCCCCCGTCCCCGCATCCGGACCTGCCTCCGCCGATGAGGGGGCCACGCAGTACATCCCGCCGGTCGGGCCGGGCGCCCTGCCGCCGGAGATGCCGTCCGGTGGGCCCGCGGACCGGCCCGCCGAGACGACGACGTATCTCAGGCGGGCCCGCGAGGGCGGCGCGGCGGGGGCCGGGCCCTTGCCCGCTGCCTCCGGGGCCGATGCCGAGGCCACCCAGTACATCCCGCCCGTGTCCGGGCAGGGGGCGTACGGCGACCGGCAGCCGCCCGCCGAGTTCGACAACCTCTTCCGCGGCGGGCCCGGCGGCGGGAGCGGCCAGGCCGGGGCCACCCAGCACATGCCCCGTTACCAGGGGCCGCAGGGCGCCGGACATGCCGCCACGCAGCCGTCGTACGCCGCCCCCGGCCCGGACCGGGGGCGGCGCGCCTCCCGGGACGGCGGGCGCCGTACGGGCTCGAAGGTGCCGCTCATCGCGGCCTGCGGCGTCGCTATCGCCGTCGTCGGGATAGGCGCCGGCGCGCTGCTCGCGGACGGTGGCGGCGCTGAGAAGAACGACGATCCCAAGCCCGTGTCCGCCACGGCACCCGCGACCGCCGAGACCTCCGCCGCACCGTCCGCCGACCCGGCCGAGCAGCAGGCCGTCGCTCTGGACAAGCTGCTCGCCGACAGCGGCGACAGCCGGGCCACGGTGATCAACGCCGTCAACGAGGTGAAGTCCTGCGGCAACCTCGCCCAGGCCGCCAAGGACCTGCGCGGCGCGGCCGAGCAGCGCAACAACCTGGTCACCCAGCTGTCCGGGCTCAGCGTCGACAAGCTGCCCGACCACGCCGCGCTGACCGCCGCGCTCAACAAGGCCTGGAAGGCCTCCGCCTCCGCCGACAACCACTACGCCGCCTGGGCCGACCAGGTCGCCGGGCAGAAGGGCAAGCTCTGCAAGAAGGGGCAGGCCCGCGCCACCGGCCAGACCGCCGCCGGCAACCGGGAGAGCGGCATCGCCACCACGCAGAAGGCCGAGGCCGCCAAGCTGTGGAACGCGATCGCCCGGACGTACGGCCTGACCGAGCGCCAGCCGACCCAACTGTGAGGCGGGGCCGGTCAGCCCTGTTCCTCGGCCCCCTGCAGGGTCTTCGTCACGTCGATGGCGCCCTGGCGTGCCGCCACCAGCTGGCCGTCCTTGACCTGCTGGAGGGTCACGTCGGTGTTGACCAGGCGCGGGAAGCCGACGGAGGCCAGCACGTCCTGGAACTGCCAGCGCAGGGTCGGGGTGAGTCCGCCCGTGGTGACCTTGAAGCCGTCGTCCAGGGTGCGCCGTACCGTGTCGGACGACACCTCGCCGTCGCCGAGCGCCTTCAGGGCGGCCTCCAGGACGGTGTAGGCGATCCAGGTGGTCTGCACGCCCGCGTCCGCGGGGTCGATACGGGTGTCGGTGAAGGCCTGTTCGCGGATGACCTTCTTCATCCCGTCCCAGCGCTTGTCGGCCTCCACCGGGTACCAGCCGGTGATGTACGCCCCCTCGTACGGGCTCGACGCGCCGCCGGTCGCGTCGATGACCGTCTGGTCGACGCTGCCGAGCACGGTGCCCATGCGCACGTCGGGGTAGTCCTCGCGGGCACGCCGGAAGGAGTCCATGAAGGTGTTGGTGCGGTCGCCGAGCGCCGGCACCACGCAGCCCGGGTCCGTCGGGTCCGTGGTGGCCCGGTCCAGGGCCTGCTCGGACTGCGAGGAGTACTCGGTGGCGTCCTCCGCCGCGCGCACGTCGGTCACGTTCTGGTGGCCGCCCGCCTCAAGGCCCGAATTGAGCAGGTTGGGAAGTTCGTCGCCCGCGATGGTGTCCGGGCGGACCAGTGCGACGGGGCCGCAGCTGCTCGCGAGTTGCCTGCCGAGGCCGGCCAGCAGCGCGGGCTGGCCGCCGTTGACGGGGTAGGACAGCGGGCTGGTGAACTCGGCGTTCGTGATGCCGTAGCCACCTATGTACGGTATGCCCGCTCCCTCCAGGATCGGGAAGAACGTGTCGGCGAACTGGCTGTAGGAGCCGACGACCGCGACGACCTTCTCCTTGACGGCGCGGCGGGCGCACTTCGCGGCGTTCACGCTGTCGTTGCGGTCGTTGCAGTTGATGACCTTGAGCTTGCGGCCGTTGATGCCGCCGTCGGCGTTGACGTGGCGGGCGTAGGCCATGGCCAGGGCCGGCATGCCGGGCTTGTTCGTGGCGTTGGTGTCCTGCGGTGCCCAGGTCATGACGGTGATCGGGTCGTCCCCGGCGCCCCCCGTGAAGCCGGGGATGACCCCGCATCCGGCGGCGAGCGACGCGCACGCCACCAGGACACCCGCTGTGCGCGCTGTGCGGACTGTCCGCGCTTTACGCGTTTTGCGTGCCTTGCGGGCTTTGGGTAGAGCTCTGACGGGCCTGGTGAGGGTCGGGAGGAATGTGCTGCGGGTGCGTCGCCTGCCGGTCATGCATCCGCACGATTCCGCCACATCGCTAACCCGTGAGTGACCCTCGGTCAACGGGAGGTGACGTCCGGGTGAATTGCGGGGTCCGGTGAACGAGGCGTGGCGAGGAACGTACGATCGATGACCGTGCAAGGTGTGCAAGGTGTACAAGGTTCGGCGAACTCTTCCCGTCGCGGGCATCGCTCATCCACGATGGGTGGCATGCCACTGAACGACATGCCGTGGTGGCGCTGGCGCAGCAATGTGCGCTCCGCGCTGCACATGCTCTCCGATCCGGCGTTCCAGCGGGACGTCTGGCTGGCCGGTGTCGACGGGTACGGGGACGTCACCGACGCCGTGTACCGGTTGGTCGAGGACACCTGGCTGGACCACTGGTCCGCCGAGAAGTACGTCGGGACGATATTCCGGGACTCGCAGGAGGCGGCGCTGGTCGATACCGCGGTGCTGCGGGTGCTGCGGATCATGCATCAGGTGGGGCCGGATGCGCCGGTGTCCTCGTACCTGGAGCATCAGGCGTGGCCGGAGGCGGTGCGGGCGGCTCGGGACGCGCATGTGCGGATGGCTGTGAGTGACGGGGAGGATCCGGAGGGGGCGCCTCGGACGCTTGAGGTGCTGCGGATATTGACGCGGTCGGCTTAGTTTCGGCTTGGTTTCGGCTTGGTTTTTGGGCGATCAGGTCCGTGTGGGACCCTGTGGTGCATGAACGCGCAGTCCAACCGAGCCGAGGCCGTGCCGGCCGATCAGTACGTCCTCACTCTGTCGTGCCCGGACAAAAAGGGCATTGTGCATGCCGTGTCGAGCTATCTGTTCATGACCGGGTGCAACATCGAGGACAGTCAGCAGTTCGGTGACCATGACACGGGGCTGTTCTTCATGCGGGTCCACTTCTCGGCGGACGCGCCGGTGACGGTGGAGAAGCTGCGGGCCAGCTTTGCGGCGATCGGTGACTCGTTCCAGATGGAGTGGCAGATCAACCGGGCCGACGAGAAGATGCGCATTCTGCTGATGGTCAGCAAGTTCGGGCACTGTCTGAATGATCTGCTGTTCCGGGCGCGGATCGGGGCGCTGCCTGTGGAGATCGCGGGTGTGGTGTCCAACCACACGGATTTCGCTGAGCTGGTGGGGTCTTACGGGATTCCGTTCCACCACATTCCTGTGACGAAGGAGACGAAGGCGGAGGCGGAGGCGCGGCTGCTGGAGATCGTCCGGGAGGAGGGGGTGGAGTTGGTGGTGCTGGCTCGGTACATGCAGGTGCTGTCGGACGATCTGTGCAAGCAGCTGAGCGGGCGGATTATTAATATTCATCACTCGTTCCTGCCTAGCTTCAAGGGTGCGAAGCCTTATCACCAGGCGCATGCGCGGGGTGTGAAGCTGATCGGGGCGACGGCGCACTACGTGACCGCGGATCTGGATGAGGGGCCGATCATCGAGCAGGAGGTCGAGCGGGTGAGTCACGGTGTCACGCCGGATCAGCTGGTCGGGATCGGGCGGGATGTGGAGTGCCAGGCGCTGGCTCGGGCCGTGAAGTGGCACGCCGAGCGGCGGATTCTGCTGAACGGGCGGCGGACTGTGGTGTTCGCTTAGGCGGTGCCTGCGGCGGCCTGTAGCTCTTCGGTGGGGGTTGCTGTAGCGCCTGCGGTTCGGTGGGTGGTGCGGGGCCGTGCCGGGGGGTGTCCGTCCTCGGAACGGCGCGGAATCGGTCACTTACCAACTCGCCCGGGTTGACGCGCCAACCGCTGCGGGCGGACACCCCCCGACACGGCCCCTTCCGTGCGTACGCGGGTGCGGCTATCGCAGGCCCAGCGGGGGGTATGTGGTGCCGCTCAGCCGTGGGCGCCTGCCGTCCAGTCGCGGGTATGTGGTGTCGCTCAGCTGTGGACGCTTGGGCCGTCCAGCCGTGGGCAGTCGTGCCGCTGGGGCGGCACGGGCGGGCGCGGGCGGTACCCCGCCGCGCCGGGGTGCGCAACGTCCCGGCCTAGGTGCGGGCGGCGGTACGCCCCGTTGTGCCGGGCTGCGCGATGGTCCGTCGGCAGCTGTAGCGGCGGGGAGGCTACATGCGGCTCAGGGACGCTGTTGCCAGGAGGACCTCTTTGATGGCCTCGCGGTCGCCCAGTTGGCCTGTTGCCGCTTCGTCGGGGGAGACGTGGCCCGCGGCCAGGCGGCAGAATTCGGCGCCGTCCAGGGCCACGTGGGCCACCTCGTGGTCGGCGGAGCCGATCGCTGCGGGGGAGTCCAGGGGGATCAGCCACTCGCCGCCGCCCGAGCCCTCGATTTCCAGGCGGAGGGTGCGGCCCGGCTTGCCGGCGGGGACCAGGTGGCGGGGCGTTCGGGCGGGGGACGCCAGGCCCGCGCGGCGGCGTTCCGCGAGGGTGGTGGGGAGCAGACGGGCCGCCAGGTCGATCATGCGGTTGAGGTGGCGGGCCGACGGGGGGTCGTAGGGGTAGTCGACCGCTTCCGCGATGTCCTCCGCGTGTACCCAGCATTCGAAGGCCCGGTCGATCATCGCGTCGTGCAGCGGCAGCTCGCAGTCGCCGTACGGTACGTCCAGCTTGCCCGCGCCGCCGCCGGTGAAGGACACCGTGCGCACGATGCCGTGGCTCTGTTCGCGCCAGGGGGCCCGGACGGTGCGGGTCGGTGGGAAGTGGGAGGCCTGCCAGTAGGCCTCCGTGCGGCCCGTGGGGGTGTGGGTCGCGGTCGCGGTGTCGCCGAGGGGGTCGTCGAGACCCAGGGCTGTGGAGATCAGGCCGTCCACCGCCATGAGGTGGGCGATGACGCCGGCGACGGTCGTGCGGCGGCTGGTCGGCTTCGTGCCGTCGAACCAGCGCAGGCGTACGGGCGCGTGCCACTCGGCCTCGCCGAAGTCCTGGAGGAGGGCGTCGAGACGGGCGGTCTCGGCGTCGTAGGCCATGGCCCACTCGGGGACCGGGATGCGTGGTGGGCGTCGGTCGAGGCAGGACTCCAGGACGCGGGTGCGCAGGCCGGGGTCGAGGTCGAGGCTGTCGGGGCGTTGCAGCAGGCCGACTGCCTCGCGGAGCCGGCGGGCCTCGTCGGCGCAGCCGCCGCACGTGCCCAGGTGGTCCTCGACCGCCGTCGTCTCCTCGGGCGAGCAGGCGGCCAGCGCCCAGGCGCCGAGGAGGGACTTCAGTACGTGGTGTTCGAGGGGTGGTGGGTCGAGGGTGGGCAGGGGGAGGCCCGTGTCCTCGACCGAGGATCTCGGCATGGGTATACGGGGCTGGGTGGGTGAGGGGTCCTTGTCCTCGTCGTGCGGCTCGTGCTCGTGGTGGTCCTCTGTCACACCGCACCTCCGTGTCCGGGCGGTGTGCCGGCGTCGTGGGCCGTGGAGAGGAGTTGCAGGCCCAGGCGGAGACGGCGGCGTGCCTCGTCCTCGGTGATGCCGAGGTCGGTGGCGGTCTGGCGGTAGTCGCGGCGCTGGAAGTAGGCCCGCTCCAGGGCGGCGCGCAGCGGGGCCGGCATGGACTGGACGATGTAGTCGGCGCGGGCGGCCACCGAGGCGTGGCGGACCTTGCGTTCCAGTTCCTCGGAGGAGCCGTGGCCGGTCTCGGTGAGGGCGGCGGTCTCGGTGGCGCGCAGGCGTTGCACGGCCATGCGGTGGGTGAGGGTGGCGACCCAGGAGCGCAGGGGGCCCTGTTTGGGGTCGTAGGCGTCGGGGTGCTCCCAGAGGTGGGCGAAGACGTCGCGGGTTATGCCGTCGGCGGCCCGCTCGTCGCCGAGTACGCGGTGGGCCAGGCCGTGGACGAGGGAGGCGAAGCGGTCGTAGAGCTCGCCCAGGGCGGCCGCCTCACCGCGTGCGAGTCGCTGCTGCATCTTGCGGTCCCAGCGGGGCGGTGCGTCCTTCTTCGCCATGTGGCCCCCTCGCCGTGCTCTGTGTCCAGCCTGCGTTCATCGCCACCTCGAATGTAGTCGGCACGTCTGACAACGCACGCCCCTTTGTGGCAATGCGCGCCCCATGATGAAGCGCAGGTGGTAGTGCGCTTTCGGGCCGCGCCTACCCAGCGTGCAGAGGACCAGGCCTGATCGAATCGGATCGAATGCGACTTAATCAAGCCTTTTTCGTTCGGCTTTCGTTTGCGGCAGGGTGTTTCAGGGCACGGCCGGTGGGCAGCCGCGCCGCAAGGAAGCGTAGGGACTGATTCCGTTTCCGGGTGGTTCCGGCCGTTTCCGCACGTTCCGGCGACGAAGGGCATGGTGGTGGCGTTCAAAGTGACCGGCGATGAGCAGGGCGAGTGGGCCGTGCTCCAGGTGTCGGGCGAGCTGGACCTGGTGACGTCGCCGGTGCTGCGTCAGCGGGTGCACGACGCGGTGGCCGAGGGCCGCCACAGTCTCGTCCTCGACCTCTCCGAGGTCTGGTTCTGCGACTCCAGCGGCGTGGGTGTGCTGATCGCGGCCCGGCGGCTGCTGCGTTCCTGTCAGGGGCGGCTGCGGCTGATACTTCCGGCCCAGGGCGCGGCCGACGGCTCGCACGTCAACCGCGTGCTCGGCGCGCTCGGCGTACGCCGGCTGTTCGACGTGCACCCCGATCTGCCGTCCGCGACCTCGGACGACGCCAGTCCCCTCTCCGCGTGAACTCTCTGCCACACCGTTGTTCCAAAATTCCCCCGGTCTTGGCACAACCGTCGTTTTCCCGCTCCTGAACGGGCTGCGGCGTCGTACGCTCCCTGGCGAGACGCACCCGACATGACGTGAGGCGGCCTGAAAGACATGGTCAGCAGCGAGTACGAGCGCAGGATCGCGGCCCGGTTCGCCACCTTCGACCAGGACGGCAACGGCTACATCGACCGCGAGGACTTCAGCGGCGCGGCCAAGGCGCTGCTCGCGGAGTTCGGCACCGCGTCCCGCTCCGACAAGGGGCAGGCGCTGTACGGCGGCGCGGAGGCCTTCTGGCAGGGCATGGCCGGGATAGCGGACCGAGACGGTGACCAGCGCATCACCCGGGACGAGTTCGTCAACGGCGCCGTCAAGCGGCTGCGCGACAACCCCGACCGGTTCGCCGAGATCGCCCGCCCCTTCCTGCACGCCGCCCTCGACGTCGCCGACCCGGACGGCGACGGCGCTGCCACGGTCGAGGACCTCGCGCGCGTGCTGCAGGTGCTGGGCGTGCCCGCGGACATCGCGCGGACCGCTGCCACCACGCTCGACGGCGACGGCGACGGCAAGGTGAGCGAGGCGGAGATCATCCCCGCGTTCGCCCGCTACTTCACCGTTCCCGAGTAGCCGAGAAACGCTCCCTGAGCTTGTACTTGAGCACCTTCCGCAGGGTGTCGTTGCGCGGAAGGGCGTCGACCACTTCCAGTTGCTCCGGCAGCTTGTGGACCGAGAGTCCTTCCGCGCGCAGGTACGCCGTCACCTCCTCCAGGGTCAGGGGCGTGGTTGCAGAAGGCTGTTCGAGTACCGCGCAGACACGTTCCCCGCGGTCGGCGTCCGGCAGGCCGATCACCGCCACGTCCGCCACCGCCGGATGCCGGTGCAGCAGGTCCTCGATCTCCTTGGCGGAGATGTTCTCCCCCTTGCGGATGATCACGTCCTTGAGGCGGCCGGTGAGGACCAGGTGTCCGCTTTCGGTGAGATGCCCGAGGTCGCCGGTGCGCAGGAAGCCGTTCTCGTCGAAGGCCTCCGCCGTCTGCGCCGGGTCCAGATAGCCCCGGCAGACGGCCTCCCCGCGCAGCCGCACCTCGCCTTCGACGATCCGTATCTCCATGCCCTGGGGCGGCCGCCCCTCGGTCGTCGCCAGGTTCTCCGGGGTGTCGTCCGGCGCGCCCATGGTGATCATCGGTACCTCGGTCATGCCGTATCCGTGGGTGAGCTGGACGCCCATCTCGCGGACGACGGCGTGGTAGACCTCCGGCGGCTTCGGCGCCCCGCCGCCCGCGAGCAGCCGCAGGGAAGGGACCACGGGCGTCCCCGGCTGCTTGCGCTGTTCGGTGAGGAACATCGAGTAGAACGCCGTCGAACCGCCGGCGAGCGTCACCCCGCGCGCGCGGTACGCGGCCAGCGCGTCCGGCAGCGCGAACTGCTCGACCAGCAGCGCCGGGAAGCCGTACACCAGCAGCATCACCGTGTAGTCGGGGCCGCCTATGTGCGCGTACGGGAAGGCGATCGACCCCACGTCGTCGGCGGCGGGACGCAGCGCGTGGGCCAGGCAGCTGCCGCCCGCGATCAGGGAACGGTCCGTGTGCAGCACGCCCTTGGGGTCGGAGGTCGTGCCGGACGTCCAGTAGATCCAGCGCACATCCGTACCGCGGTCGGGTGGCGCGGGCAGCACCGAGGGGTCGCCGTCGGGCAGGTCGTCGTACGCCTCGAAGACACCCTTCGCGCCGAGTCGGCGGGCCATGCCGGTGTGGTCGAAGCCCCGCCAGGTGCCCGGTACGGCGAAGTACTCGGCGCCCGACTCGCGCAGCGCGAAGCCGACCTCGCGGTCGCGCAGGAACGGGATGAGCGGGGTCTGTATGGCGCCCAGGCGGGCCAGCGCGAAGGACAGCACCGCCGTCTCGATCCGGGTGGGCAGCTGCCAGGCGACGACCGTGCCGGGGCGCACGCCCATGCCGTACAGGCCGGCCGCGGTCCGTTCGGCGCGGTCGCGCAGGGTGCCGAAGGTCAGGGTGCGGTCGTCCTGGAGGAGGACGGGGCGGTCGGGGGTGAGGCGGGCGCGGTGGTCGAGCAGTTCCCACAGCGTGCGGGAGGAGCTCAGGGAGTGCGGGCTCTCGTTCACGGGTGCCCCCTGCTTGGCTGACGACTCGTCAGATGACATGCTATCTGACAGGCCATCAGATTGTGCCTCACCTGGACGCAGCCCGGCGGAGGGGACCATGACCGAACTGCCCCGCATCATCAGCGTCGACGACCATGTGATCGAGCCCGCGCACCTCTTCGAGACCTGGCTGCCGGCCAAGTACCGGGAGCGAGGTCCGCAGCCGCTCACGGCGGGCATCGGTGAACTCGCCTACGTCGGCGGCAAGTACCAGATCACGATGGACCCGGAAGGCCAGCCCACCGACTGGTGGATCTACGAGGACCTGAAGTTCCCGTACAAGCGCAACATCGCCGCCGTCGGCTTCGACCGCGACGAGATGACCCTGGAGGGCATCACCCGCGAGGAGATGCGGCGAGGCTGCTGGGACCCCAAGGCGCGGCTCGCGGACATGGACCTCAACCACGTCGAGGGCAGCCTCTGCTTCCCGACCTTCCCGCGCTTCTGCGGGCAGACCTTCGCCGAGGCGCACGACAAGGAGGTCGCCCTGGCCTGTGTGCGCGCCTACAACGACTGGATGGTCGAGGAGTGGTGCGGCGACAGCGGCGGCCGGCTCATCCCGCTGTGCCTGATCCCGTTGTGGGACATCGACCTCGCCGTCGCGGAGATCCGGCGCAACGCCGCACGCGGCGTGAAGGCCGTGACCTTCTCCGAGATCCCCACCTACCTGGGGCTGCCGTCCATCCACTCCGGGTACTGGGACCCGTTCTTCGCGGTCTGCCAGGAGACCGGGACGGTGATCAACATGCACATCGGGTCGTCGTCCCAGATGCCGGCCGCCTCCCCGGACGCACCGCCCGCCGTGCAGGCCTCGCTGTCGTTCAACAACGCGATGGCCTCGATGATGGACTTCCTCTTCAGCGGGGTCCTGGTGCGCTTCCCGCGCCTCAAACTCGCCTACTCCGAGGGCCAGATGGGCTGGATCCCGTACGCCCTGGAGCGCGCCGACGACGTCTGGGAGGAGCACCGCGCGTGGGGCGGTGTCCGGGACCTGATCCCGGAGCCGCCGTCCACGTACTACTACCGGCAGGTCTTCTGCTGCTTCTTCCGCGACAAGCACGGGGTGGCGTCCCTGGACGTCGTCGGGCGCGACAACGCCACCTTCGAGACCGACTACCCGCACGTCGACTCCACCTTCCCGCACACCAAGGAGGTCGCCCTCGACCACGTCAAGGGCCTCGACGGCGAGACCGTGTACAAGCTGATGCGGGGCAACGCGATCCGCATGCTGGACCTCGACCTGGACCGGTAGTGGACCTGACGTACACGCCCGAGGAGGAGGAGTTCCGGGCCCGGCTGCGGGAGTGGCTGCGGGGCGTGCTGCCGTCCCTGCCGCCCAAGCCGTCCCCGGACGACTGGCCCGGGCGGCGCGCGTACGACCTCGGGTGGCAGCGGATGCTGTACGACGCCGGGTACGGGGAGGTCCACTGGGGCGCGTCCCCGACCGTGCGGCTGATCTTCCTGGAGGAGACCGAGCGGGCGGGCGCCCCCTATGTGGGCGCCAACTTCGTCGGGCTGCTGCACGCGGGGCCCACGATCGCCGCCGAGGGAACGCAAGCGCAGCGCGTCCGCTGGCTGGCGCCCATCCTGCGCGGCGAGCAGGTCTGGTGCCAGGGCTTCAGCGAACCGGACGCCGGATCCGACCTCGCGGCCCTGCGCACGCGCGCGTGGCGGGACGGCGACGACTATGTGGTGAGTGGGTCCAAGATCTGGACTTCCCATGCCGAAGTCGCCGACTGGTGCGAGCTGTTGGTGCGCACGGACCCGGAGGCACCCAAGCACCGGGGGATCAGCTGGCTGGCCATGCCCATGGACGCGCCGGGCATCACCGTACGGCCGCTGCGCACGCTGGCCGGGTCGGCCGAGTTCGCCGAGGTGTTCCTGGACGAGGTGCGGGTGCCGGTCGCCAACCGGGTCGGGGACGAGAACGACGGCTGGCGGGTCACCATGGTGACGCTGTCGTTCGAGCGCGGCACGGCGTTCGTGGGCGAGGTGGTGGCCTGCCGCCGGGTGCTGGTCGAACTGGCCTGTCAGGCACGCGAGAACGGCCGCTGGGACGACCCTGTCCTGCGCCGGAGGCTGGGGCGGCTGAACGCCGAGTTCAGGGCGCTGTGGCGGCTCACCCAGTGGAACGTCAGCGAGGCGGAGGCCTCGGGCGGGGTCCCCGGTGTGGGCGGTTCGGTTTTCAAACTGAGGTACTCGCACGCGCGTCAGGACCTCTACGACACCGCCGCCGACGTCCTGGGCGCCGAGTCGCTGGACCTGGACCGGCCGTGGGTCCTCGACCGGCTGTCCTCGCTGTCGTACACCATCGCGGCCGGTACCTCGCAGATCCAGCACTCCATCGTGGCCGAACGGATCCTCGGCCTCCCGAGGGGGCGGTAGCCGTGCGCTTCCAACTCACGGAGGACCAGCGGGCCTTGAGGGCCGCGACACGGCAACTGCTCGCCCGGCACTTCAACGGCGAGGCGCTCCGGGCCGCCGTCGAGGCGCCCGCGACGCTGGACCGGGCGCTGTGGCGGGAGCTGGGCGCGGCGGGGTTCTTCGCGCTGCGGCTGCCGGAGGCCGAGGGCGGGGTCGGACTCGGGCTGCCGGAGGCCGTGTTGGCGTTCGAGGAGGCCGGGCGGGCGTTGCTGCCGGGCCCGCTGGTGGCCACGCACCTCGCGGCGGGCGAGGTGCCCGGCGCGGCCGACGGGTCGGTCGTCGTGGCGGCCGTCGACGGAGGCGGGCCGGCGGAGTGGCTGACGCAGGCCGACGTCGTGCGCGGGGACGCCTCCGGCGCCGTACCGCTGCGGTCGGTGGACCCGCTGACGCCGCTGCACCGGGTGCCGGGGGCCCAGGGCGCGACGGATCCGGTGGCCGCGCTGCTCACGGCGGCGGAGCAGCTCGGCACGGCCGTGCGTGTGTGCGAGCTGGCGGCGCAACACGCCCGGACCCGTGAGCAGTTCGGGCGGCCGATCGGCGCCTTCCAGGCCGTACAACAGCTCTGCGCGCGCACGCTCGTGCGGGTGGAGGTGGCCCGCGCCGCCGTGTACGCGGCGGCCGTCACGGCGGACCCCGTGGACATCGCCGCGGCCCGGCTGCTCGCCGACGAGGCGGCCGTGCGCGGCGCCCGCGACTGCCTCCAGGTGCACGGTGGCATGGGCTTCACCTGGGAGGCAGAGGTGCATCTGCATCTGAAGCGGGCCTGGGTGCGGACCCACCGTGCGGGCGAGAACACGGAGAGTGAGGAAATGCTCGCGTGCGACCTGGTGGCCGGAGAGGCCTGACGGGGCGCCAGCCTGCGGCATCGGCGAACCCTGGGAAATGGATGTCGCGGAATGTGGCATACCGGAATTACGGAGCGTTGATATCGGCTTGTGTCCTAGGTGTGACTCGTCACGTCCTGGAGTCGAAGGTCCACTCCGGTACCTTGTGTGAGATGCGAGAGGTTCCGAGCGCGAGGCGAGCCGGTGACGGGCCTTGTTCCGCCGCCTGTTCGACTCCCCGCGACGGGCGTCGCACAGTATGCCGCACGGGTACTCCTTCGCGCTGGAATATGCCCGAAGCGCTTGTTGGGGTGACTGTACGTCAACCATGCTGTTGCGTAAGGGATTCACGTTCCGTGATCCCTGCTCTGGCCGTTGTTCTGGTCATGCAGAAAATGGCTACGATCGTGGCCCTCATGAGGCGTGAGCCTCTGTGTCCACCGGTTCGGATGGTGTGAGCGGTGCAGGTGCTTCAAGTGCAGCTGGAGATCCGGCCCGACCCCGCGGAAGTGGGGCGCGCCCGGCGGTGGGCCCGATCGCGGCTCGCCGGGTGCGGGATAGCGGCCGACGAACCGCTCGCCGAGACCCTGATCCTGCTCGTCTCAGAACTGGTCACCAACGCCGTCGTGCACACCGGCTGTCCCGCCGTGCTGCGACTGTCCCTGCCCCGGCCGGCGACCGACCCCGCCACCGTCCGCCTGGAGGTGGCCGACGGCAGCACCCGCGCCCCGGTGCCCCGCTGGGTGGACGGCGAGGAGACCGGCGGCCGCGGCCTGGCGCTCGTCGACGGCCTCGCCGACCGCTGGGGCTGGAGCCCCGAGGGCGTCGGCAAGCACATCTGGTGCGAACTCGACCGCTGCGCCGAACCGCGCGCCGCGGCGGTGGCGTGCGGCGGCGGCGCGGTGGCCGCCTGCGAGGGCCTGGAAGGGCTCGACGGCTACGAAGGTTACGAGGGCTACGAGGGGCTGGCGTACGAGGCCGTGTGAGGCGCCCGGTGTCGCGACCGGGGCACGGGTGGCAAGGGTCCGGGCTCACCAGGTCCGTTGTGGGGATGTGCGCCCGTGTGTGCTTCCGTGCGCGCCTTCGTCAAACGGGACGTAAGTGGCAAATTTCCGTACTGCTGTTGACGCGCCGTGTCCGGCTGATCACGCTGGGGAGAGCGATTCGTTGCGAGGGGACGGCGAGGGTTTCGGTGACGGGAGCCCTCGTCGAGTGCGGGTCGCGATTCGGCGTTTGGTTCCGCCATCAGGGGCATGGGGAGCCGGGGCGGGTACGCCGGAGCCGGATGGCGGCGTGTCGCGCCGTGCTCGGGGCGAGCGCGTATGCGCCGCCATCCGGATTCAAGCGGGGTTCTCACAGCACGGCTACCGGCGCCACCGGTGACCCCGTCGCGCCGACGAACGGCTCGGGCGTCGCCGACAGCAGGAACGCGTAGCGGCCCGTTTCTCCACAGGCTGTGGACAACTCTTCCAGATTCCAGTTCTGACCCTGCGGCATTCCCATCTCCACCAGATGCAGCGCATGCACGGGAAGCCACAAACCCTCTCTCTCCGGCGGAAACATCTCAAACGTCAGGGTGTCGTTCGCGACGGCCGCGACATCGCGCGCGTGGAACCATTCCGGCGTACGGATCGACAGCCCCGGCGAGGGAAACGCGTACCCGTGCCTGTCCCCGGCGAGATACGCCTGGACCTGCCCTGTCCGTACGAGCACGATGTCACCGGCACGCACGCGCGTGCCCGCGAGTTCCTCCGCCGCGTCCAGATCCTCGGGCGTGACCGCGTGGTCGCCGTCCAGCCGGTCAGTCCCCCGCGCGCGGGCGACGTCCAGCAGCACCCCGCGCGAGACGATGTGCCGCGCCTTGTCGATGCCGCTGAACTCGGCGCCACCGTGCGCGGTGACGGTGCCCGCCGGGCGGCCGTTGTAGAGCCGGCCCGAGTGCGAGACGTGGGTGAGCGCGTCCCAGTGCGTGGCCGCCTGCAGCCCCATGGTCACCGCGTCGTCGCTGCACGCGACCGTACCCGGCCCGAACAGCTCCTGGTTGATCTGCACCATGACGTGCAGGGGGTTGACCCGGCCGGGGATCATCCCGGTCTGCACGCCGTCCTGCCGCAGGGGGAGGGCGAGCGGGACGCGTCGTCCGGTGCGGACCTCGGCGGCGGCCTCGCGCACCACCTCGTCGGTGATCAGGTTGAGCGTCCCGATCTCGTCGTCGGCCCCCCAACGACCCCAGTTGTTCACGCGCCCCGCGATCTCGTGGAACTCGGCCGGCAGTGACATGGGCCCTCCCCGGGGCTTGTGTCCGGGCATCCGACGGGACATAGAATCTAACGGACCGTCAGAAACCGCGGGAAGGGGCCGGGCGTGGGGAACTTCTTGACCGGCAAGGTCGTCGTCGTGACAGGGGCGGGACGGGGCATCGGCCGGGCGGTGGCGCTCGCGGCGGCCGCCGAGGGAGCGCGGGTCGTCGTCAACGACTACGGGGTGGCCGTCGACGGCGCCTCACCGACCAGCGAGGTCGCCGAGGCGGTGGCCAAGGAGATCGAGGCGGCGGGCGGCGAGGCGGTCGCGGTGGCCGACGACATCTCCACGATGGCGGGCGGTCAGCGCGTGGTCGACGTGGCGCTGTCGGCGTTCGGGCGGCTCGACGGGGTGGTCTGCGTCGCCGGGATCCTGCGGGAGCGGATGCTGTTCAACATGACCGAGGAGGAGTGGGACCCGGTGGTCGCCACTCATCTCAAGGGCACGTTCACGGTGTTCCGGGCGGCGTCGGCGGTGATGCGTCAGCAGCGGGCCGGGACGCTGATCGGGTTCACCAGCGGCAACCATCAGGGGTCCGTGTCGCAGGCCAACTACAGCGCGGCGAAGGGTGGGGTCATTTCGTTGGTTCGCAGTGCCGCGCTGGGGCTGCACAAGTACGGCGTGACCGCCAACGCGGTGGCGCCGGTCGCTCGTACGCGGATGTCGGCGAAGGTGCCGACGGAGCTGGCGGAGATCGGGGAGCCGGAGGATGTGGCCGCGCTGGTGGTGTATCTGCTCTCCGAGCGGGCGCGGGAGGCCGGGATCACCGGGCAGGTGTACACCGTCGCGGGGCCGAAGATCGCGGTGTGGGCACAGCCGAGGGAGCTGCGCTCGGCTTATGCCGAGGGGGCTTGGACGCCGGGGCGGATCGCGGAGATCTTGCCGGGGGCGGTGGGGGTGGATCCGATGCCGTTGTTGGAGCGGCCGGACGCGTGAGGGGGTGGGGGGTTTCGCTGGTTTGGCGGGTGCGGGTTTCGTTGTGGCTGGTCGCGCCCACGCGGCGGAGCCGCATATCGGCACAGCCCCGCGCCCCTTAGGGCACTGTGCTTGACCGGGATTGTGAGGAGGGCCCCGTGGAGTTCGGGTTTACCGCTGAGGACGAGGTGTTTCGTGCGGAAGCGCGGGCGTGGCTCAGCGAGCACGCTGACGGCACTCAGGATCGCCGGTCATGGGAACGCACCCTGGGGAAAGCCGGCTGGATAGGGCTGGGTTGGCCCGAGTCCGGTTACGGGAACCGAACCGCCACTCTCACTCAACAGGTCGTCTGGGCCGAGGAGTACGCGCGGTCGGGCGCGCCGCCGCGCTCCGGGCACATCGGGGAGAATCTGCTGGCGCCCACCCTCATCGCGCACGGCACCGAGGAGCAGAAGGCCCGTTTCCTGCCGCCCATCGCCGCCGGGGACGAGTTGTGGTGTCAGGGGTACAGCGAACCTGGTGCGGGGTCGGATCTCGCGGGGGTGCGGACGAGAGCCGAGCTCGGCTCGGACGGAACGTACCGGGTCACCGGGCAGAAGATCTGGACCTCCCTCGCTCATGAGGCGGACTGGTGTTTCGTCCTTGCCCGTACGGACTCCAGGTCGACTCGGCAGCACGGGCTGACGTTCCTTCTCGTGCCCATGGACCAGCCGGGGCGCATCGAGGTGCGGCCCATCCGGCAGCTGACGGGTACCAGCGACTTCAACGAGGTGTTCTTCGACGGCGCACGCGCGCGCGTGGAGCATGTCGTGGGGCAAGAGGGCGGTGGCTGGCGGGTCGCGATGAGTCTGCTCGGGTTCGAGCGGGGGGTGTCCACGCTGGCCCAGCAGGTGGGTTTCGCCGCCGAGTTGGGGCGGGTGGTGCGGGCCGCGGTCGACTCGGGGGCGGTGGGCGATCCCGTCGTACGGGAGCGGCTGGTGCGGCAGTGGGCCGAGTTGCGGGTGATGCGGTGGAACGCGCTGCGGACGCTGGGCGGTTCGGCGGCCGAGGTGGGGGCGTCGAGTGTGGCGAAGCTGCTGTGGGGTGGCTGGCATCAGCGGCTCGGGGAGCTGGCGATGCGGGTGCGCGGTGCGGTGGCGGGGGTCGGGTCGCAGGGGTGGTCGGCGTCGGCGCCGTACGAACTGGACGACTTCCAGCGGCTGTTCCTCTTCAGCCGGGCCGACACGATCTACGGCGGTTCGGACCAGATCCAGCGCACGATCATCGCCGAGCGCGTGCTCGGTCTGCCGAGGGAACCCAAGGGAGCGTCGTGATGAGGGGTGTGGTCTTCGACGGGAAGCGGGTCGAGGTCGTGGACGACCTGGAGGTGCGGGATCCCGGGGCCGGTGAGGTGCGGGTGGCGCTGGCGGCGGCGGGGCTGTGCCACAGCGATCTGTCGGTGGTGGACGGGACCATACCTTTCCCAGTTCCTGTGGTGCTGGGACATGAGGGCGCGGGTGTGGTGGAGGCGGTGGGGGAGGGCGTCACGCATGTCGCGCCCGGCGACCATGTGTCCCTGTCCACGCTCGCCAACTGCGGCACCTGCGCCGAGTGCGACCGGGGGCGGCCGACGATGTGCCGGCGGGCGATCGGGCGGCCGGGGCGGCCCTTCACGCGGGACGGCCTGTCAGTGCACCAGTTCGCCTCGACGTCGGTCTTCGCGGAACGGACCGTGGTGAAGGCCGTGCAGGCGGTGCGTATCCCCACGGACATCCCGCTGACGTCCGCCGCGCTCATCGGGTGCGGGGTGCTGACCGGCGTGGGCGCGGTGCTGAACCGGGCGCGGGTGGACCGGGGTGACAGCGTCCTGGTGATCGGCACGGGCGGCATCGGGCTGAACGTCCTCCAGGGCGCGCGGCTCGCGGGCGCCCTGCGGATCGTGGCGGTGGACAGCAACCCGGCGAAGGAGGCGGTGGCCCGGCAGTTCGGGGCGACCGACTTCCTGACGTCGACGGACGGCGTGCGGGAGCTGCTGCCGACCGGTGTGGACCACGCCTTCGAGTGCGTCGGGCGGGTGGAGCTGATCCGGCAGGCGATCGACGCGCTGGACCGGCACGGCCAGGCGATCCTGCTCGGCGTCCCGCCGGCCACGGCCGAGGCGTCCTTCCGGGTGTCGTCGATGTACCTGGACAAGTCCGTCCTCGGCTGCCGCTACGGCTCCTCGCGCCCCCAGCGGGACATCGCCCTGTACGCCGAGCTGTACCGGCAGGGCCGCCTCCTCCTCGACGAACTGGTGAGCGCGACCTACCCGATCGAGGACTTCGACAAGGCGCGGGCGGACGCGGAGGCGGGGCGGGTGGCGCGGGCGGTGCTCACGTTCTGACGGGATGGACCACGTCCGTGTCCCCGGCCCGGAACGTCCGCCGGTACGCCGTCGGCGTCACCCCGAGCGCCGCCTGGAGGTGCTGGCGCATCGACTGGGCGGTGCCGAAGCCGGCGTCGTGGGCCACCTGGTCGACGGACAGGTCGGTGGACTCCAGCAGGTGGCGGGCCCGTTCGACGCGCTGCTGGGTGAGCCACTGACCGGGGCTGACGCCGACCTCCTCGCGGAACCGGCGCGTGAACGTGCGCACCGACATGGACTCCTGCGCGGCCATGTCCCGCAGCTGGATCGGCTCGTGCAGCCGGCCGAGCGCCCACGCGCGCGCGGTGGTCGTGGAGGCCTGCTGCGGATCGGGCACGGGCCGCTGGATGTACTGCGCCTGGCCGCCGTCGCGATGGGGCGGTACGACGGTACGCCGGGCCACGTCGTTGGCGACCGCCGTGCCGTGGTCGCGGCGCACGATGTGCAGGCACAGGTCGATGCCGGCCGCGACGCCCGCCGAGGTCAGGATGTCGCCGTCGTCGATGAACAGCACGTCCGGGTCGACCTTGATGCGCGGGAAGAGCCGCTGGAGGCGGTCGGCGTCGGACCAGTGCGTGGTCGCCGGGCGGCCGTCCAGGTGGCCGGCGGCGGCGAGGACGTACACGCCGGTGCAGATGGAGGCGAGGCGGGTGCCCGGCCGGATGTGGGCGAGCGCGGCGGCCAATTCGTCGGTCAGGACGCCCTCCTCGTGCACGGGGCCGAGTTCGTACGACGCCGGGATGATCACCGTGTCGGCGGTGGCGAGGGTTTCGGGGCCGTTTTCGACGTGGAGGGAGAAGTCGGCGTCGGTTTCGACGGGGCCCGGTGGCCGGACCGAGCAGGTGACGACCTCGTACAGGTGCCGCCCCAGGGCGTCCTTGGGGCGGCCGAAGATCCGGTGCGGGATGCCCAGCTCGAAGGGGAGCAGGCCGTCGAGCGCGAGGACGACGACACGGTGGGGGCGGAAGGGCGGCGTGGCCGTATCCGTGACTCGATCCATGGCCCGATCCTAACGAATGCTGTCCCTCGGGTCACTGGATGTGATCGTTTCCGGACAGCAGGCTCTATGACGTGACCCAGACAAGCGATGCCGCCGCAGTCGTCCAGGAGCCGGAGCCGCGTCGTCCGCGCATCCACCGTGCGTGGTTCGTCGCCGCCGTCACCTTCGTGACGATCATCGGCGCGGCCGCCTTCCGTTCCCTGCCGGGGCTGATGATCGACCCGCTGAACGAGGAGTTCGGCTGGTCGCGCGGCACGATCGGCGCGGCGGTCTCCATCAATCTCGCCCTGTACGGCCTGACCGCGCCCTTCGCCGCCGCGCTGATGGACCGCTTCGGCATCCGGCGGGTGGTCGCGGGCGCGCTGACGGTGATCGCGATCGGCTCGGGCGTGACGGTGTGGATGACCTCGCCCTGGCAACTGCTGCTGTGCTGGGGCCTGCTGGTCGGACTGGGCACCGGCTCGATGGCGCTGGCCTTCGCGGCGACCGTCACCAACCGCTGGTTCACCGAGCGGCGCGGCCTGGTGACCGGCATCCTCACCGCCGCCTCGGCGTCCGGGCAGCTGATCTTCCTGCCGGTGCTGTCCTGGATCGTGGCGAACCACAGCTGGCGCCCGGCCGCCGTCACGGTGGCCCTCGCGGCCTTCGCGGTGGTGCCGTTCGTGTGGCTGCTGCTGCGGGACCATCCGGCGGACGTGGGCCTGAAGCCGTACGGCGCGAAGGAGTTCGTTGCGAAGCCGGATCCCGTGCCGGGCGCGGCGCGGCGGGCGGTGACCGTGCTCCTGTCGGCCGTGCGGACGGGGCCGTTCTGGCTGCTGGCCGGGACGTTCGCGATCTGCGGCGCCTCCACGAACGGCCTGATCCAGACCCACTTCGTGCCCGCCGCCCACGACCACGGCATGCCGATCACGGCGGCGGCCTCGCTGCTCGCGGTCATCGGGGTGTTCGACGTCGTCGGCACGGTGGCCTCCGGCTGGTTCACCGACCGTTACGACGCGCGGCGGCTGCTGGCGGTGTACTACGCGCTGCGGGGCATCTCACTGCTGTTCCTGCCGATGCTGCTCGCGCCCGGCGTGCACCCCCCGATGATCTTCTTCATCGTCTTCTACGGCCTCGACTGGGTCGCCACCGTGCCGCCCACCATGGCGCTGTGCCGGGAGCAGTACGGGCAGGACAGCGCGATCGTGTTCGGCTGGGTGCTGGCGTCGCACCAGGTCGGGGCGGCGGCGGTGGCCTTCCTGGGCGGGGTCGCGCGCGATGCTTTCGGCTCGTACGACGTGGTCTGGTACGCCTCCGGGGCACTGTGCGCGGCGGCGGCGCTGATGGCGTTGGTGATCCGGCGGGGGGCGGGTACTCCGGGGGCTGTGCACGCCTGAGGCGGTCAGGGCGGTTGAGTCCGGTTGTCGTCCGTCGTGCGGCACGGGATGCTGAGGGTGCACGGAGGGAAGCGGTGTCATGGATCGTTTTCCGAATGCTGCCAACGTCGATTTCCACAGCCCTCTGGACCTCTCCAAGGCCGCCGCCGCAGTACTGGACGCCGACGGCCGTATTTCCGGGTGGGGACCCTCGGCCCAGCGACTCCTCGGACACCCACCCGAGGATGTGCTCGGCAAGTCGGCCGCCCGGCTGCTGGCGGCGACCCCCGGGCAGCGGCTGTCCGCCCTGTGCAAGGCGCACAAGCCCCGCAGCACCGTCCTGGACCTGTGCTGCCGGGACGGACGCGCACTGCGCGCGGCCGTGACCTTCAGCCCGCTCGTGAGCCAGGGCGTCGCCGCGACCGTCGTGGTCGCGGCCGACCTGGAGGTGCTGCGCGGCTGGGAAGCGCAGCTGGCGATGCTGCAGGGACTGGCGACCGAGTCCTCCGTGGGCCTGACGATCTTCGACACCGACAAGCGCGTCGTCTGGGGGAACGTCTCCACCGATCTGGAGCTCGCGGGGGTCGCCCAGTACATCGGCCGACCGGCCTCGGACCTCTTCCCCGAGGGCGAGTTCATCTCCCGCCACCACCCCCCGGACGAGGACCAGGTGATGGACCACGTGATGGCGACGGGGGAACCGATCACGGGCATGCACTACCGCGGGCGCGCCCCCGCCGACCCGGTGCGTGAGCACGTCTGGTCCTGCTCGTACCACCGGCTGGTGGACGCCCGGGGCGAACCGCTGGGGCTGTTCGAGGAGTCCCAGGACATCACCGACCGCTACCGCGCCCAGGAACGACTGTCGCTGCTGGTGCGGGCGGGAAAGCGCATCGGCGCCTCGCTGGACGTGCGTCGCACAGCGGCGGAGCTCGCCGACGTGGCGGTACCGCAGCTGGCCGACGAGGTGCAGGTGGACCTGCCGCCGGCGGTCATCGAGGGTCGGCAGCCGCCGACGGGCTCGGCGCCGGCGCACAATCTGCTGCGGATGCACGGCCGGACCCCGGAGGACTTCCGGACCAGTCCCGTCTCCTACCCACCCTCGTCACCGCAGGCTCTGAGTCTGGCCACCAGCCGTCCCGTCGTCGACGCCTCCCCGCCCGAGGCGCCGGGTGAGACGGGATCGGCCGCCCCGCACTCCTGCCTCTTCGTCCCGCTGCTCACCCGCGACGCGGTCCTGGGCCTCGCCACCTTCCGGCGCAGCAGCAACCCCGACCCCTTCGGGTCCGAGGAGCAGACGCTCGCCGTGGAACTGGCCGAGCGGGCCGCCGTAGGCATCGACAACGCCCGCCGTTACACCAGCCAGCATGCGGCGGCCCTGGTACTGCAGCGAAGCCTGCTGCCCCAGCACCTGCCCCAGCAGAACGCGGTCGACGTGGCGTACCGCTACCTGCCCGCCGACAGCCGGGTGGGCGTGGGCGGCGACTGGTTCGACCTGATCCCGCTGTCCGGTGCCAGAGTGGGCCTGACGGTCGGCGACGTGGTGGGCCACGGCGTGCACGCGGCCGCGACCATGGGCCGACTGCGCGCCACCGTACGGACCCTGGCCCTGCTGGATCTGGACCCGGCCGAGCTGCTCACCCGGCTGGACGGCCTGGTCGCGCAGGACTCCGAACCCCACGCGGATGACGGGATGGGTCGCGAGGGGCTCGGGGTGACCTGCCTGTACGCGATCTACGATCCTGTCGGCGGCCGCTGCGTCTGGGCGAGTGCGGGCCATCCCCCGCCGATCGTGGCCGATGCGAGCGGCTCGGTGGCCCTGTCCGCGCTGGCGCCGGGACCGCCCCTGGGGCTGGGCAGCCTGCCCTACGAGAACGTGGAGCTGAGCCTGTCCAACGGCAGCGTCGTGGCGTTCTTCACCGACGGCGTCGTGGAGGACCGGCGTACCGACATCGACACCGGGATCGACCGCCTCGCCCATGTGCTCACCTGGCAGCGGTGCCCACTGGAGGAACTGTGTGACCGGGCGCTGTCGACCCTGCCGCCCGGACCACAGGCGGACGACGCCACGCTGCTCCTCGTCCGCACCCGGCGGCTCGACGCCGACCATGTGGCGGACCTGGAGCTGCCGTCCGACCCGGCCATGGTGGCGCACGCCCGCAAAGTCACCGAGCGCCAACTGGACACCTGGGGCCTGTCCGAACTGTCGTCCACCGCCGCACTCGTGGTGAGTGAGCTGGTCACCAACAGCATCCGGTACGCCACCGGGCCGGTCATGCTGAGGCTGATCAGGGACCGCTCCCTGCTGTGCGAGGTGTCCGACCAAGTGCACACCGCACCTCACCTGCGGCGAGCGCGTCGGGACGACGAGGGAGGCCGCGGCCTGTTCCTGGTCGCCCAGGTGTCCCAGCGCTGGGGCACGCGGTACACCTCGTCCGGGAAGACCATCTGGGCCGAGCTGGCCATGCCCTAGCCGCGGAGGGCCTCAGAGGAATCGCCCCTTGTGGAACAGCAGAGGGGCCCCGTCCGCGCTGTCGCCCACGCCCAGCGTCGTCACCCGCCCCACCACGATGAGGTGATCCCCGCCCGTGTGCACCGCGTGGATCGTGCAGTCGATCCAGGCGAGCGTGCCCGCGAGGCGGGGCGAGCCGGAGACGGGCGCGGTGTCGTACGCGACCCCCGCGAACTTGTCCCCGCCGCTCACCGCGAAACCCCGGCACAGCCCGGCCTGCCCGGCGCTCAGGACGTTGACGCAGAACACCCCGGCGTGGGCGATGCGCGGCCAGGTCGTCGACGTACGGCCGACCATGAAGGCGACGAGGGGTGGGTCGAGGGAGAGGGAGGAGAAGGACTGGCAGGCGAAACCGGCCGGGCCGTCGGCGGCGGGGGCGGTGATGACCGTGACGCCGGTGGCGAAGGTCCCGAGGACGCGGCGGAACTCCTGCGGGTCCACCGGCGCCCGCTCGTCCTCCCGGACACACCGCAACTCCGGGCGCGGCAGCGCCTCGACCGGACCGTGGCTCCCGGTCGCCCTGAGGTAGCGGACGGCGGCTTCGGCTGTCCCTGCTTGTCCCATCACGCCCCCATTGAAACTGACGGATCGTCAGATAGGAAGGGGTGTGGCAGACCCCACGAGACCCCGGCGTACGCTCCGCCTCATGGGGTGGGGAGCGATCGGCCGCGCGCTGCGCCGTACCTGGCTGAGCTGGACGAAGGCGGACCGGACGGTGGCCGTGGCGGTGTGTGCGGCGCAGTTGCCGGGAGCCTGGCTGCTGTGGTGGCTCACCGACATCGGACAGGACTCGTACGGCGGCGGCTTCTCGCCCCTGGGCCTGGGCTGCATGTTCCTCGTCGCGCCGCTCGTGCTGCCGCTCCTCGGCCTGGTGCATACGGTCGTGCAGATCGCCCCGGCGGCTCTGCCGGCGCATCCGTCGGCCGAACGGTTCCGGGGGCCCGGCTGGGCCTGGCACCTGCTGTACGTCGCGCTGCTCGGTGCCGGTTGGGCGGTGCTGCCCGCGGTGCTGTGGGGCTGGTCGTTCACGGCGACGGCCGTGTGGTTCGCGGCGCTGGGTGCGCTCCCCGTGCTCGGCGTCGCGTACGCCCGCCGCCGCGCCCGCGTCACCGGCCGGAAGTGGGGGGTGCTGGGCCTGTGGGGGAGCGGCTGCCTCGGCTGTTTCGGGCTGTGCGTGCTGGCCGCCGGTGCCGCGGGCCTGGTCAAGGCCGTCGGACTCGTCGAGGAGTACGAGCCTCCGAAGCTGTCCGCCGGGCAGCTGACGGGGGTCTGGCGGGGCTGGGACGGGGCGGTGCTGCGGCTGGAAGCGGGCGGTCGGGCCGAGCTCGTCAACGTGCCCGCCGAACCCGAAGTCTTCGGCGGCGAGCGGGATTTCGTGATCTGCGACGGCACCGGCACGTGGTTCCTCGACACGGAGGGCCGCCACGACTTCGACAGCGTGGAGGGCCCCGAGCAGCGGGACGGTGTGGTCGTACGACTCGACGGCGAGCGGTGCGGGCAGCAGACGTACTGGACGATCAGCGGCACGGAGCGGGAGCCGGAGCTGTTCGTGGCGTTCGGTGACCTGGACGCGCCCGAGGTGTGGATCCTGACGCGGGACTGACGGCCGCCCTCACCGCCCCCGGTACTCAGGACTCCTGCGCTCCACGAAACTCGCCAGGCCCTCGCGGGCGTCCTCCGTCGTCATGTTGATCTCCTGGGCGGCGGCCTCGGCGGCGAAGGCGGCGGCGCGGTCGGTGTCGAGGGAGGCGTTGACGAGCTGCTTGGTGAGGGCGAGGGCGCGGGTGGGAGCGGCGGCGAGGCGTGTGGCCCACTCGGCGGCCGTCTTGTTCAACTCACCGTCCGGTACGACCCGGTTGACCAGGCCGAGGCGTTCGGCGTCGGCGGCGGAGAGGGCGTCGCCGAAGAACATCAGCTCCTTGGCGCGCTGCGGGCCGATCAGGCGCGGGAGAAGGTACGCGCCGCCGCCGTCCGGCACGAGGGCCCGGCGTACGAACACCTCGATGAACTTGGCCGATTCCGCGGCGAGTACGAGGTCGCAGGCGAACGCGAGGTGAGCGCCGAGGCCGGCCGCCGTGCCGTTCACGGCGGCGATGACGGGCTTCTCGCAGTCGAGGACGGCGGCGATCAGCCGCTGGGCGCCGATCCGGAGCGTACGCGCCACGTCACCGGCGATCCGCTCCCCGCCCACCGCCCCGCCCCGCAGGTCGGCGCCCGCACAGAAACCGCGCCCGGTACCGGTGAGGACGACGGCTCGTACGTCCGGGTCGGCGGAGGCATCGGCGAGCAGGGCGATCAGCTGGTCGCGCAGGTCGGGGGTGAGGGCGTTGAGGGCTTCGGGGCGGTTGAGGGCGATGCGTGAGACGTGATTGTCAGTGGTGTGCCGTATCACTGACTCAGCGGACTTTTCCGGCTCCACGGAATTCTCCGGCTCTTCTTGGTATGCCTAAGTACGGGGGGAATGGCGCATGTTCGACTCAGCTGCACACCGCCAACGCGTCCAGCGCCACCGCCCCCTGTCCCTGGGGCAGGATCATCAGTGGGTTGATGTCCAGTTCCGCGAGCTGGTCGCCGAGTTCCAGGGCCATGCGCTGGACGCGGAGGACGACCTCGACCAGGGCGTCCAGGTCGGACGGGGGGCGGCCGCGGACGCCGTCGAGAAGTGCGCGTCCGCGCAGGGCGGCGAGCGCGTCGCGGGCCTGCTCCTCGCCGAACGGCGGCACGCAGACGGCGGTGTCCCGCAGCACCTCGACGAGCACTCCGCCGAGCCCCACCGTCACGGTCGGGCCGAAGAGATCGTCGTGGGTGATGCCGACGACCATCTCGACGCCCTGCTCGACCATCTGGCAGACCAGGACGCCGTCCAGCGGGACGCCCTCGTAGCGGGCGATGTCGGTCAGTTCGCGGTAGGCGTCGCGGACCTGGGCGGCCGAGGTCAGGCCGATCTTCACCAGGCCCAGTTCGGTCTTGTGGGCGAGCTGGGCGCCGGACGCCTTCATCACCACCGGGTAGCCGACCAGCCCCGCCGCCCGCACGGCCGCCGCCGCGCTGGTCACCAGCTGTTCGCGCGGCACCCGGATGCCGTACGCCCGCAGCAGCTGCTTGGCCGCGTGCTCGCTCAGCTGCTGTCCTGGGCGCATCAGCTCGCGCGCCTTGCGGAAGGAGGGCGAGGGCGTGCGCGGGGCGTCGTCGAAGGGGGAGCGGTAGGAGCTGACGAAGCGGTGGTGGGAGAGGTAGGCGCGGACGGCGGTGAGGCAGTTGCCCACCGTGCGGAAGGTCGCCACGCGCGAGGAGCCGAGCAGCACCTCCCGGTACGCCGGCTCGGTGCCGACCGGCGAGCCCCACACCACGCACACCAGCTTGTCCGTCTGCTCCGCCGCGTCCACCAGGTCCCGCACGAGCCGGTCGCTGAGCGGCGGGAAGGGACCGGTGATCGGGCAGATCAGCACCCCGACCTCCGGGTCGGCGAGGATCGCGTCGATGATCTTCCGGCCCCGCCAGTCGCCCACCGGGTGACCGCCGTTGTCGACCGGGTTGGCCACGCTCAGATACGGCGGGATCCACTGGTGCAGCTCGGTCTGCCGGGCCTCGGACAGCACCGGCAGCCGCAGTCCCGCCGCGGTCGCCAGGTCGGCGACGTGCGCGCCCGTGCCGCCCGAGATCGAATAGACGACCACACCGTCGGCGCGCGGCGGCCGGGCGCGGGCCAACAGGGCGGCGGTGTCCTGGAGTTCGTCGAGCCCGTCGACCCGGATCACGCCGTACTGCCGCATCGCCGCGTCCACCACCGCGTCCGCTCCGGTCAGCTTGCCGGTGTGGGAGGCGGCCGTACGGGCGCCGGTCTCCGTGCGGCCCACCTTGACCGCGACCACCGGCACCTTGCGCCGGGCGGCCCGGTCGGCGGCGAGGAGGAAGGAGCGGCCGTCCTTCAGGCCCTCGACGTAGGCGGCGATGGCGCCGACCTCGGGGCGTTCGGCGAAGTAGGAGATGAAGTCGGCGCTCTCCAGGTCGGCCTCGTTGCCGGTGGGCGCCCAGTGCGAGAGGCGGATGCCGAGTTCCTGGAGGGCGAAGACGGGGCGGCCCTGGTGGCCGGACTGGGTGATGAGCGCGATCGCCGGTCCGTCCAGGTCGTCGCGGAAGCCCTCGAAGGCGTTCAGGTTGGTGTTCGGCCCCAGGAGGCGCAGGCCGGAGCGGCGGACGGCGGCGGCGAGTCGGGCCTGCGCGGCGGCGCCCTCCTCGCCGGTCTCCGCGAAACCGGAGGCGAACGCCACCGCGAACCTGACCTTGGCCTCGGCGAGTTCCTCGACGACGGGGAGGGGGTCGGCGACCAGCAGTACGGCGAGATCGACCTGTTCGGGCAGATCGGCGACGGAGGGGGCGCAGGGTAGGCCGAAGACGGACCGACGGGTGGGGTGCACCGGGTGCAGCCGCGCGCCGACCCGCTCGGCCCAGGTGATCAGCTGCCGCGTGATGCCGGTGTTCGGGCGTCCCTCGGCGTCCGAGGCGCCGATCACGGCGACGGACTCGGGTCGGAAGAAGCGGTCCAGGTCGGGGACGTCGGCGTACAGCGGGCGGCCGCTGACGTCGACGTCGTCCACGTCGGCCGCACGGCCGTGGACGGCGGGGCCGGGCCGCCCGTCGCCGCAGGCGATGACCCGGGCCCGGCGGGCGTCGGTGGTGAGGGTGCCGTGGGTTGATCCAAGCATCGGTCCGCCCGCTTCCGTGTGACGGCGTTATTAACTGACGCCCTGTCAGATTACTGAACTGACGCAGGGTCAGGAAATGGTCGTGCGGGCGGAATTGGTGCGGGCGCGGGGCTGTTGGTCAGCCTGGGAGGCGGGACACCCGGTCGGCGCTTCTTCGGGCGACGGCTCTGGCGATCTTCTCCGCGTCGATGGCGAGTTCGCGGAGCATGCCGCTGATGGGGTTGGTGAAGCCCGTGAAGTACAGGTCGGGGGCGTTTTTCGGGGTGCGGGCGCCGTGCGTGACGGGTTTGCCGCGGCTGTCGAGGACGTCGAGGTGGCCGAGGAGGGGATCGAGGGCGCGGACATAGCCGGTGGCCGCGATGACCGCGTCGGGGCCGATGCGGTCGCCGTCGGCCAGGACGACCTTGTCGCCGTCGAAGGCGTCCACCGCGGCCACGATCTCCACCTTGCCCTTGCGGACCGCGTCGATGAGGCCGACGTCCTGGACCGGGATCGAGCCCTCGGTGACCCTGCTGTACAGGCCGGTGTCGGGGCGGGGCAGGCCGTGCTCGGCGAGGTCGGGCACGCTGACCTTGGCCATCGGCCGGGCGAGCCGGTCGACCAGGCCGACCGGGAGACGGCGGACGAGGACGCCGGTGTACTGGGCGGCCCAGCCGGCGGTGGAGCGGCGGACGATGTGCGGCGCGGTGCGCACCGAGAGCCGTACGTGCGACGCCCCGCCCTCGACGAGGTCGACGGCGATCTCCGCGCCGGTGTTGCCGACGCCGACGACCAGGACGTCCCGGCCGGCGTAGGGGGCGGGGTTGCGGTAGGCGGAGGCGTGCAGGAGCTCGCCGGTGTAGGTGTCGCGGCCGGGCCAGTCCGGGATGCGCGGGGTGTGGTTGTAGCCGGTGGCGACGACGACCGCGCCGCCGGTCAGCCGACGGCCGCCGGTGGCGTGCAGCAGCCAGCCGGTCCCGTCGGGTGCGCGTTCGACGCGGGAGACCTCGACGCCGGTGACGATCTCCAGCTCGTGGTGCTCGGCGTACTTCTCCAGATACCGCACGACGTCGTCCCGGGACACCCACCGCCCGAACCGGCGCGGCATCGGCAGTCCGGGCAGGGCGGACAGGCGCCGGGTGGTGTGCAGATGCAGCCGGTCGTAGTGCCGTCGCCAGGAGGCACCTACGCTGTCGGACTTCTCCAGCACGACGGCCCGAATGCCGCGGGCCCGCAGGGCATGGGCGGCGGCGAGTCCACCGGGCCCGGCGCCGATGACGTAGACGGGCCGATCGGCGGGCGGCGCCTGCCGCGCGGTGCGGCTGCCCTTCTGCCGCGGGACCTGCACGGCTTGAGGCCGTGCGGCCTTCGGGTCCTCTTCGTTGGTGGGCGCTGTGGAGTCGGGCATGGTCCGGAGCGTAACCACATGCCGGGTTGATGGGTCTCGGTCAAGACCGGAATTGGTTGCGGATCGATCACGGGTGGGGGAGGAGTGGGTGGGGCTTGTGGCGTAGGGAGATCGGTTGTGTGCGATCGGCGGAGGTGAGGACTACTTCTTGGCGGACCTCCCCTAGTAACCCGTGTAACCCGTGTAGCCCGTCACCTTCGCGATCCAAGTGATGAAGTCGCCGGGATCGGTGTTCGCGCCGTGGCCCTCGTCCCAGTAGTAGAGGTGGTTCACCTCGTCGCCGAGGCCCGCCGCCGCGGCGGCGATGTTGGCGGAGACGGTGTGCGAGGTGTCGGTGTCCTTGGTGCCGAGCCGGATCCACCAGTGCTTGGCGCGCTGGGGATTGGCCTTCTCGACGAGGAAGTACATCGGGTTCATCAGCCGCAGCTTCTCGGGGATGTCGCTGTCGAGCCGCTTGCCGCTCAGTCCCGTGGTGTCGTTCCGCTGACCGTACGCCGTGAAGTGCCTGGCCTGCGTGGTACCGGTGCCGAACAGGTTGTTCTCGCCCGTCGACAGGTCGAAGGCGTCGAAGGAGGGCGCGTCCTTCTTGCGGGCGCCCACGTGGGTGAGGAAATCGTCCCAGGTGAAGATGGCCTTCTTGCCGTCCCAGGTGATGAAGGTGTTGGCGGCCAGGTAGGTCGCGCGCTCGGAGTCCGACAGGGCCTTGAGGTAGGTGGTGGCCGACGGCTGCATGTACTGCCTGACGAGGTACTCGTCGTAGTTGCGGGCGGTGAGGAGGCCGAAGCCGTTCAGGCCCCTCAGCTTCAGGGCGGCCTGGTACTCGGCGAACTGCGCCTTGAGTTCCTTCGACACCGTCTGGTCGACCTGGCTTCCGCCGCCCAGGGTGTTGGTGCCCCAGTTCCACTCGTAGGCGCCGTCGGCGTGCTCCAGGTCGGTGATCGGGCACCAGGCGCCGGTGGCGAAGATGGCGTCGGAGGCGTCGGCCGCGCCGAGTTCCTTGAGGTACTTGTCGTACAGCCTGCTGTCGCCGGACGCGCCGAGCAGCGACGACAGGGCGCCGCCGGCGCTGGTGCCGGAGGAGACGATGCGGTCGGTGTTGCCCGGGATGCGGCCCTTGTTGGCGCGGACGTAACGGACGGCGGCCTTCAGGTCGACGATCGCCGCGGGCGCGGTGCCGTAGTACTCGCCCTCGGCGTTCTTGAGCGTACGGCCGCGGGCACCCGGCTCGACGACGACGTACCCGGCGGCCAGCGCCAGCTTCGGCAGGCTGACCATCTCGCCGCGGGCGTTCACCATCGCGTTGCCGCCGGACTGCACCTCCCCGCCGGCGGACGCCGAGGCACTGGGAGAGGCGCTCGCGCCCCCGCCCGGCATCCCGGTCGTCCCGCCCCCGCCCACACCGGTGGCCTCCGCCACGGACGAGGGCATGTAGCCGCCGACCGAGTTGGCGAGGAGGACGGGCGCGTTCGACGCGTCCACGGCCGTACCGTCGATTTCGACCGGGACGCTGACGTTCAGGCACTGATAGGTCTCGTCGACCGGCTTGGCGACGTACGTGATCGCCTTCCAGAAGTGGTACGTCACCTCGTGGTCGGTGCCGTCGGCGTCGGTGATGGTGGTCGTCAGCTTCTTGTAGCCGTCGGGGTCGAAGACCAGGGAGCCCGAGGCCGACGAGGATGCCGTAGAGGTGTCGTCCGACGCCTGGGCGCTGAGGGCGATGCCCCCGACCGCCGCGACGCCCGCGGTGGCTCCGATCCCCATGACGACGCTCCTGCGCTTGACTGCCCGGTGCTTCACAGTTCGACTCCTTTGGATTGTGGGCTTGCGTCGGTGAACGTAGCGCCGGTGCGAACAAAATTGCCAACAATCCAGGCGCATTCATGGGGGATGCACAGCTTCACGGCGGGGGCACAGCTTCACGGCGGAGGCACAGCTTCACCCGCGCCCGCACAGGTATTCCTCGCCCGCCCAATCTGACGTACCGTCAGATTCATGGACACGATCTGGCTCACCGGTGCCGAATGGCTGGCCGTGCTGCGGATCGGGCTCGGGCTGTGGTGGTTGGAGAGCTGGCGGCACAAGGACAAGAAGACGTGGTTCGAGGGCTCCGGCATCGCCTGGGCCGCCGACGTGGCCGCCAAACACCGCTGGAACACGGTGCGTTCCGGCTTCCGGGCGGTGGTCGCACCCCGGCCGCGCGTGATGGCGTATGTCGTCGCGTACGCCGAACTCGCCCTGGGTCTGGGGCTGATCGCCGGTTTCCTGACCCCGATCGCCCTCGTCGGCGGGCTGCTCCTGAACGCCGTCTACTTCGTCCTCATGATCCACGACTGGGCCGAGCAGGGGCAGAACCTGATGATGGCGCTGATCTCCGCGGTCGCGCTCTTCGGGATGTCCTGGCAGGCGTGGTCACTGGACGGGGCACTGGGGTGGTTCCTGTGAGTGCGCGGTACGACGTACCGGAGACGGACGCCTTCACGCGGACGTACTGGGACGCGGCCGCGCGCGGTCGGCTGCTGGTGCGGCGGTGCGGGGCGTGCGGCCGGGCGCATCACTACCCCCGCGAGTTCTGCCCGCACTGCTGGAGCGAGGACGTGACCTGGGAGGAGGCGAGCGGCCGCGCCACCCTCTACACCTGGTCCGTGGTCCACCGGAACGACCTCCCGCCCTTCGGCGAACGCACCCCGTACGTCGCCGCGGTCGTCGACCTCGCGGAGGGCCCGCGGATGATGACGGAGATCATCGGACACGAGGGCGAGGGCGAGGGCGGGGGCGAGCTGCGGGCCGGGGCCCCACTGGCGGTCGACTTCCGGGAGGGCGTCCCGGTGTTCCGGGTCGAGCCGAATTCGGGGTGAAACCCGGCGGCCGACAGGTTTGAATGGGGTGATGGCCCTGATGAACTCCCGGTCCCTCGCCCACCCCCATCCCGAGCTGTACGGCAACGGGCTGCGCCTGCGCCCCTGGGATCCGGCCTCCGACGCGGACGTCGCGACCTGGCTGCGCGGCCTGTCCGACCCGGAGTTCCGGCGCTGGAACACACCCCTGTCCCCGGTCACGGACCTCGCCTCCGCCCGCGCCTCCCTGCGCGCCAAGGCCGACAGGGCGGTGGACGGCACGGGCGCGTCCTTCCGGATAACCGACGCGGAGACGGGTACGACCCTCGGCCACGTCGGCATCAACGAGATCGACCAGGTCTTGAGCATCGCCCGGGTCGGCTACTGGATCCTCCCCGAGGCCCGCGGCCACCGCGCCGCCACCCGCGCCCTGGCCCTCGCCGCCCGCTGGGCCCTCACCGACCTGGGCCTGCACCGCCTGGAACTCGGGCACGCCGTGGGCCACGACGCCTCCTGCCGCGTAGCCGACCGCTGCGGCTTCCCGTACGAGGGGACCCTGCGCGGCGCGATGTGGGAGGCGGACCGCCGCGACGCCTTCCGGGACGTCCACCTGCACGCCCGCCTGGCGACCGACCCGGAGGCCGGTGCGGTGGTGGTCGAGCCATGAGGCCCGCATCCGGCGACGACGGGGCCGCGCCCGGCGCCGCCACCTGGATCCTCACCGAGGACCTCGACGCCTTCCTCACCCACGCCGGCCCCTTCCTGCGCTCCCGCCCCGCCCGGCACACCGTCCCCCTCAGCGTGACCGACGAGCTGCGCAGGCGTGGACTCCACATGTACGGGGACAAGGCCCCGGTGTTCGGCTTCCTGGAGCGTGCCGGAGCCGTCCGAGCGGTCTGCTTCCGTACGCCCCCGCACGGCCTGTACCTCACCGCCCTCGCCCCCGACGAGGCCGACGCCCTCGCCGCCCACCTGACGGCCCGGTCGGAGCGGCTTCCCGGCGTCGCCGGTGACCGCGACACCGCCGCCGCCTTCGCCGAGGCCTGGCGCCGGCACACGGGCGCCGCCTCGGCACTCCTCCAACGCCAGCTGCTCTACCGGCTCGGCACGCTGACGGTCCCGGAGCCCGCCCCGCCCGGCCGGGCGAGGGTGGCAGACGAGCGGGACCGGGAACAACTCGCCCGCTGGTACGTCGAGTTCACCGAGGACGTGGGCGGGACCCCGGCCCGGGACCCGGCCGCGTGGGCCGACGCCCGCGTCGCCCACGGCGGCGTCACCCTCTGGGAGAGGCCCGACGGCACCCCCGTCGCCATGGCCTGCGTGACGCCCGAGATCGCCGGTCAGGTACGGGTGGCGCACGTCTACACCCCGGCTCCCTTCCGGCGACGCGGCTACGCCGGTGCCGTGACGGCCGAGGTGAGCCGCACCGCGGTGGCGGCGGGCGCCGAGGAGGTACTGCTCTTCACCGACCTGGGCAATCCCACCAGCAACGGGCTGTACCGGCGGATCGGGTACGAGCCGGTGGCGGAGTTCGCGGCGTACGCCTTCGAAGGCAGGTAGGGCGGGGGGATCAGGGCCAGAGCAACTGCCTGGCCCACCCCTCACCACTGCTGACGTAGCGGAGCCGCACATGCCGCCGCCGCTCGTCACCCTGGAAGAACTCCACCTCGTCCGGGCGCAGCCGGTACAGCGTCCAGGTCGGGGACGGGGCCTGAGGGTCCTCCTGGGCGCGGGCCCAAGACGCCTCCGACGCCCGCGCGAGGTCCTCCAGGGAGTCCAGCGGCTCGCTCTGCCGTCCGGTCAGCGCGGCGGCCAGCGCGCCGGTCGAGCGGGCGTGCAGGTCGGCCAGGCTCTCGGCGGGCGGGGCGGTCGTGACCGGGCCGCGGACGCGGATCTGGCGGCCCTGGACGTGCCAGTAGAAGCCCAGTGCGGCGTACGGCCGCGTGGCGAGCTGTCGGCCCTTGCGGCTGGTCGCGTGCGTGGCGAAGGACCAGCAGTCCGCCTCCGCGCCGTGCAGCATCACCGTCCGTACGTCGGGCAGGCCCATCTCGTCCGACGTGGCCAGGGACATCGTGTGCGGCTCCGGTTGCCCCGCCGCCACCGCCTCCGCGAACCAGGTGGCGAACAGCGGCAGCGGGGCCGCGGGCGCGGCGGCCGGGTCGAAGGCGGGGAGGTCGGTGACCTGCGGGTCCCACACCCGCAGCGACTTCAGCAGCTCGTGAAGATCCGGTTCCATGCCCTCGAGTATCGGCCCCGGCGGGCTACACCGACCCGAGGTCCGACGACACCCACCGCTCCGGCCGCATCCGGATGACGACCATCTCGCCGTGGTTCTTCAGTGAGAAGTCGACGTACTCGTCGACCTTCTCGGCCGGGAGATAACGCGTCGAGATCTCGCGCAGCTTCTCCTCGGTGGCGGGGACGGTGTCCACGACCGGCCCCTCGACCGACACGTAGCGGACGGTGGGCTCCACCCGGTCGACCATCAGCGTGAAGCGTCCGGCCGCGCTGATCAGCTGGTGCTTGCGGGAGTCCTGGCCCGTCAGGATCCACGCGTCGCCGCCGGGCTCGTACTGGTACCAGATCGGCACGCTGAGCGGTGCCCGGCCCTCCTCCGCGGCCACCGCCAGGGCGGCGATGTGCGGCTCGGCCAGGAACTGCTCGCGCTCTTCGCGGGTCAGTGCCATACGGATCGCCTCCAGCGGCGTCGTCGTCGAACAGCCTGTGACCACCAGAACACCACGGGAGAAGCCGATGTTCCGTCAGCGACCCAGCACCACCGTCCCCGAAGAGCAGAACCAGCCCCCCGTCCCCGACGCCACCCCCAGCCGCGGCAGCCCCCCGTCTGCCCGGCGCACCTGCCGCGCCCCCGCCTCCCCGCGCACCTGCCGCACCGCCTCCACCAGCAGGAACAGTCCCCGCATCCCGGGATGCTGGGCCGACAGACCGCCCCCGTCGGTGTTCACCGGCAGCTCCCCGCCCTCGACCCTGAGCCGCCCCTTCTCGACGAACGCGCCGCCCTCGCCCTTCCCGCAGAAGCCCAGGTCCTCCAGCGTCACCAGCGTCATGTACGTGAAGGCGTCGTAGATCTCGGCGAAGTCGATCTCCGCCGGCCGCACCCCGGCCCGCTCGAACGCCAGCCGCCCGCTCACCGCCGCCGGGGACCGGGTGAAGTCCGGCCACTCGGACATCGCGGAGTGCGAGACGTGCTCGCCGGTGCCGAGGATCCACACCGGAGCGGTACGGCAGTCCCGTGCGACGTCCTCCGCGGCCAGCAGGACCGCCGCGCCGCCGTCGGAGCGGATGCAGCAGTGCAGTTTGGTGAAGGGGTCCGCGATCATCGGGCCGGCCAGGACGTCGTCGACGGTGATCGGCGTGCGGAACATGGCCCGCGGGTTCAGCGCCGCGTTCGCCCGCGCCTGCACCGCCACGTCCGCCAGCTGCTCGATCGTCGTTCCGTACTCGATCATGTGACGGCGGGCCGCCATCGCGTACTTGGCGATCAGGGTGTGGCCGTACGGCACCTCGAACTGCAGCGGGCCGCGCGCGCCGAAGGAGAGGTTTCCGGTGCGCCGCCCGGCCTTCACGTCCGCGCGGGCCGTCGAGCCGTACACCAGCAGCACCGCCCGCGCGTGCCCGGCCGCGATCGCGTCCGCCGCGTGCGCCGCCATCACCTCCCACGTCGAACCGCCGACCGACGTGGAGTCGACCCAGGTGGGGCGCAGGCCCAGGTACTCGGCCACCTCCACCGGCGCCAGGACACCCGTGCCGGCCGAGGCGAAGCCGTCGACGACCGTCCGGTCCAGCCCGGCGTCCGCGAGGGCCCGGCGGGCCGCCTGGGCGTGCAGGGTGTACGGGGTTGCCTCGTCGACACGGCCGCAGTCGGACAGGGACACGCCCACCACGGCGACTTTCCGGGTAGCAGCAGCCATGTTTCTGACGGTACATCAGAAACAGGTCTGGGCGGTTGGCTGCCGTCGGCCTAATATGACAGGCCGTCAGATCAAGGAGGTCGTTCATGGACGCCGGCTTCACCCCCGAGCAGGACGAGATCCGCCGCACCCTCCGTGAACTGCTCCGCCGCCGCTGCACCCCCGAGCGGCTCCGCGCCGCCCTCGACACCCCGGCCGGACACGACCCCGCCCTCTGGACCGCCCTCGCCGAACAGCTCGGCCTGCCCGGGCTCGCCCTCCCCGAGGCGTACGGCGGTGTCGGCTGCTCGGCGACCGAACTCGCCCTCGCCGCCGAGGAGACGGGCCGCGCACTGGCCCCGTCGCCCTTGACCGCCACCGCCGTCCTCGCCGCGCCCCTCCTCCACGCGCTCGGCACCGACGCCCAGCGCGCCGAGCTGCTCCCGCGCATCACCTCCGGCGACCTCACCGCCGCCCTCGCCGTCCCCGGCCCCCGCCTCGCCACCGCCCTCGCGCTGACCGGCGACAACGCGGGCGACTGGGCCGGTGGCGGCCGGGCGGGTGGCGTGCAGGCGCGACGGGCGGACGGTGGCTGGCGGCTGTACGGGGAGGTCGACCAGGTGCTGGACGGCCACAGCGCCGGGCTGCTGGTGGTCGCCGCGCACACCGGGGGGTTCGCCCGGTCGCGGACGCTGCTGTTCCTCGTACCCGGGGATGCCGCCGGACTGACCCGCGTACGGCAGACCGCCCTCGACGCGACCCGGCCACGGGCGCGGATCCAACTGCGAGATACGGAAGCCGAGTTGCTGGGCGTCGAGCAGTCTTCGGCCCTTGCCGCACTCGCCGCCCTCGGCGACACCGCCGCGGCCGTCCTTGCCGCCGAGGCCGTCGGCGCCGCCGACCGTGTCCTGGAGCGGACCGTCGAACACGTCGGGCAGCGCGAGCAGTTCGGGCGGCCCATCGGCTCCTTCCAGGCCGTCAAGCACCGGCTGGCCGACGTGTACGTGCAGGTGCAGGCGGCGCGCTCGGCGGCGTACTACGCGGCCTGGGCGACCGTCCACGGCGAACAGGTCGGCGGGCTCGCGCTCGCCCAGGCGCTGGAGGCGCTGCGGACCGCCGCCGCCGAGGGGATTCAACTGCACGGCGGCCTCGGATTCACCTGGGAGCACGACGCCCACCTGTACTTCAAGCGCGCGGCCGGCGACGAGCTGCTGTTCGGGCCGGTGCACCGGCTGCGCGCGCATGCCGCCGAGGCGGCGCGGCTGTTCGAGCGGGTGGAGGTGGCCGTCTGATGGGTGTCGCCGGGATCGTCCAGAAGGTCTCCTCGACCAGGGGCTTCGCGAAGGCGGCGCCGTACGTCGTGCCCGCCCTCGACCGGGCCGTCCACCGCCTCACCCGAGGAAAGGTGCTGCTCAGCGCGGTCCTGCTGCCGGGCGTGATCCTGACCGCCACCGGCGCGCGGAGCGGGCGGCGGCGCCGTACGCCGCTGGCCTGTATGCCGGAGGAGGGCGGGCGGAGCTGGATCCTGGTCGGTTCCAACTTCGGCCGGACGGATCACCCCGCCTGGACCCACAACCTGCTCGCCCACCCGGAGGCCGAGATCAGCTGGCGGGGCCAGGACATACCGGTCACCGCCACGCTTCTGACGGACGTGGAACGGGCGAGGGCCTGGCGGGCGGTGCTGGCGTTCTGGCCGCCGTACGCGACGTATCAGCGGCGGGTGGAGCGGGAGATCCGGCTGTTCAGACTTGTCCGGCGCTGACCTCTACAGCGTCGCCAGCCGCTGTACGAGGAGAAACGCCCCGATCCCCAGCATCGCCGCCCCGGACGTGCGGGCCACCGCCCGCGCCGCCGCCGGGCGCGCCCCCAGCACCGCGCGTGCCGCGAGCCCGACGCCGAGGTAGACCACGGCACAGCACGCCATGTGCAGTAGCCCGAGGGCGGCGGTCTGGGCCGGGACCGGCAGGTGCCCGGGGCCCAGTGCGAGGAACTGCGGGAGGACCGAGAGGTAGAGCAGCAGCCCCTTGGGGTTGAGCCCGCTGATCATCGCGCCGCGCAGGAACACCCGGCCACCGGCCACCGGGGCGTCCCCGGCCTCAGGCGTGCCCGGGCGGCGCAGCACGCCCCACCCCAGCCACGCCAGATACGCCGCTCCGACCACCGTCAGTGCCGTGAGCAGGACCGGCGACCCCGCCACCAGGACCGCCAGGCCCGCCGCCGCGAGCAGCGTGTGCAGCGCGTAGCCGCTGACCAGGCCCGCCACCGCCGTGACCGGCGAGCGGTCGCGCAGACCGGCCGAGATCACATACGCCCAGTCCGCGCCCGGTACGCACACCAGCAGCAGGTCGAGGGCGAGGAAGGAGATCAGGGTTGCGGAGTCCATGCTGGGGAGATTAGGCGGGAAGCGCCCGAAAGTGTTCCCGAAGTTTCCCCCTGATCGGCGCGAAATGGGGGAGAATCTTGCTCATGGACGACATGGACCGGAAGATTCTTGCGGAGCTTCAGCAGGACGGGCGGCTGACCGTGACCGAGCTGGCCGCGCGGGTGCGGCTGAGTGTCTCGCCGTGCCATCGGCGGCTGCGGGAGCTGGAGCGGTCGGGGGCGATCAGCGGGTACCGGGCCGTGGTCGATCCGGGGGCCGTGGGGCTGACCTTCGAGGCGCTGGTCTTCGTGTCCATGCGGCAGGAGGACCGGGACACGGTCGCCGAGTTCGAGAAGGCGGTCAGCGAGGTGGAGCACGTGCTGGACGCGCAGCGGCTGTTCGGGGAGCCGGACTATCTGCTGCGGGTGGCCACCGCGGACCTCGCCGCGTTCCAGCGGCTGTACGACGAGCGGCTGGCGACGCTGCCGGGGGTGCAGCGGCTGACGTCGACGCTGGTGATGAAGCACGTGGTCAAGGACCGGCCGTTGCCGGCGTGATGCGTGACAGGCGTGGCCCGCTCCGGTGGACCGCCGCCTGCCTGACAGGACTTGGAGGGAAAGGAAGGGAAAGGAAGGGGATGGGAGAAAAGGGGAAAGGGGGAAAGGGGTGCTCGCGGTTACTTGGTCGGCTTCTTTCCGGTGATGCCCAGGTGCACCAACAAGGCGAGATTCGGCTTGAGTTCGGCCTGCTTGACGCCCCAGCTCTGGAAGCCCTTCTGGTGCGAGGCCACCGCCGCGAGCATCGCGACCAGGGAACCGGCGATCGCCGCCGGGTTCACGTCCTTGTCGACGCGGCCTTTGGACTGGAGTTCGGTGACGGCGTCCACCAGGGAGTTGTTCACGGAGTTGAGGATCTTCATGCGGATCTTGTAGAACCGCTTGTCCCCCTCGGCGGCGCCGAGATCGACGACGCGCAGAATCGCGTCGTTCTTGCGCCAGAACTCCAGGAAGCCGTCGACGAGTTCCTGGGCGGTCTGCCAGCCGGCCTTGCCGGTCCAGGTGCGGCCTTCGAGCAGTTCCGTCAATCCGGCGCCCTCGGCGGCCATTTGCTCGGCGATCTCCAGGACGGCGCCCTCGACGTCCGGGAAGTACTGGTAGAAGGTCGCCGGCGAAGTGCCCGCCTTCCGGGCGACATCGATGACCTTGACGTCCCGGTAGGGAGAGGAGCTGAGCATCTCGCTGAGGCAGTCGAGCAGCTTCTGCCGCGTCGCCTGCCCGCGCCGACCGGCCACGCGGCCGTCGACGGTACGCACTTGTCCTGTCATGCCGTCAGCTTACCGAGGGGTGATGGGAGCGCGATTCGGCCGACTGCAAATGGGGTGCACGGGGGAACGGAGCGCGGTGTGGCCGGTGAGCGGGGTGTCGGCGGCGCCGTTACTTTGGCGGCATGGCCGAAAACAGCACATCTGCTCGCGAAGCGGCGTACCCCGAGGGTGTCCCGTGCTGGGTGGACGCGCAGCTCGCCGACGTCGAGGCGGGCAAGCGGTTCTACGGTGAGCTCTTCGGGTGGTCCTTCCAGCCGTCGTACGGCGGAACCGTGTGGGCCCACCGCGAGGGCGAGCCCGTCGCCGCGCTCGCGCAGAAGGCGGACGGCCGGCTGCCCACTGTCTGGACGGTGTACTTCGCGACGCCGGACGCCGAGGTGCTCACCGGGCGGATCCGGGCGGCCGGCGGCCAGGTGGTCACCGCGCCGATGCCGGTCGGCGAGCTGGGCGTCGCCGCGCTGGCCACCGACCCCGAGGGCGCGGTGTTCGGCCTGTGGCAGCCGGGAACGCACACCGGCTTCGGCGTGCGGCACGAGCCCGGCGCCTTCGTCTGGGCGGAGCTGTACGCCCGCGACACCGACGCCGCCAACACCTTCTACGGCGATCTCTTCCACGACGCCCTGTTCGGGCCGGACGCCGAGCCCGACTTCGGCCGCGCGCCGCTCACCGAGGTCTTCCCGGCCGAGATGCCGCCGCACTTCGTCGTCCACTTCGGGGTGGCGGACTGCGAGGCCGCGCTCACCGAGGTGATCCGGCTGGGCGGCCGGATCCAGGCGGGACCTTTCGACACCTCGTACGGCACGGTGGGGGTGGCCACGGACGACCAGGGCGCGTCGTTCGCGGTGCTCCAGCGCTGACCCACCGCCGATCCGGCGTGACTCGGCGGGCTTTGCGCCACCACTTGTCCGGGGATGCGCCTGCACTTGTCCGGTTATGGGGTGAGACACCCGATATATCACCGGGTTCGCAACCTGTGGCCGGGACAGGAAGAATCGGGGTGCGTGCCGCCACGGCGGTGCGGTGGTGAGACGCTGCACGGGGTCGCGTACATATGTGGGTGACGCGGCTCGTACGGGGAGGTGGCAGGCAAGTGGTGGATCAGCTGACGCAGCACGATCCGCGGCGGATCGGGCCGTTCGAGGTGCTGGGACGGCTGGGTGCCGGCGGCATGGGGCTGGTCTATCTCGCGCGCTCGGCGTCCGGCCGGCGCGTGGCGATCAAGACCGTGCGCACGGAGCTCGCCGAGGACCAGCTGTTCCGCGTCCGCTTCACGCGCGAGGTCGAGGCGGCCCGCGCGGTCTCCGGCTTCTACACGGCGGCCGTGGTCGACGCCGACCCGCGCGCCGCCGTGCCGTGGCTGGCGACCGCGTACGTCCCCGCGCCCTCGCTCGAGGAGATAGTGAACGACTGCGGGCCGCTCCCGGCCCAGGCGGTGCGCTGGCTGGCCGCGGGCGTCGCGGAGGCGCTCCAGTCGATCCACGGCGCCGGGCTGGTCCACCGTGACCTCAAGCCCTCCAACGTCCTCGTCGTCGAGGACGGCCCCCGGGTGATCGACTTCGGTATCGCCTCCGGCGTCTCGAACACCCGTCTGACCATGACGAACGTGGCCGTCGGCACCCCCGCCTACATGTCGCCCGAGCAGGCGAAGGACTCGCGCAGCGTGACCGGCGCGAGCGATGTCTTCTCGCTCGGCTCGATGCTGGTGTTCGCCGCCACCGGCCACCCGCCCTTCCACGGCGCCAACCCGGTCGAGACGGTCTTCATGCTGCTCAGAGAAGGCCCGGACCTCGAAGGGCTCCCGGACGAGCTGCGCCCGCTCATCGAGTCCTGTATGCAGATGGACCCGACCGCCCGCCCCAACCCCGCCGACCTCCAGGCCCAGCTCGCCCCGCACCTGTTCGGCTCCGGCTCCGACGACAGCGGTACGGCGTCGGCGTGGCTGCCCGAGAAGGCGGTCGCCCTCATCGAGGCCCGCCGCGGCGGCCGCCCCGCCGCCAAGCCCGCGTCCGGCGCGAGCCGCGGCTCCGGCCGCCCGCCCGCCGTGCCGCCACCGCCCTCGCACGACCCCGCCGTCCCGGCGCCGCCCGTCTCCGCCCCGCCGGTGCCCGCACCGGTCGGCGCCCCCGACAGCGGCCCGGTCCGGCTGGCCGGCGCCGCCGTGCCCATCGGCCCCGGCCCGCGCGTCGCCGACGCCCGCGCCGCCGCCGTCAAGGCGCCCCCGCCCGAGGCGGGCCTGGTCGCCTCCTGGGCCAAGCCGCGCCCCGGCGTCAACGGCGCCGAGCCGGCCGTACCCACGCCGCCGCCCCAGGCGCTCCCGGAGAGCCCGGCGGGCTGGCGGCCGTGGCGGTTCCGGATGTCCAACGACGTCTGGGGCACGCCGGCCGTCGCCGACGACCTCGTCTACGTCACCTCCTTCGAGGTGCACGCCCTCGACGTGGCCACCGGCCGACGCCGCTTCAAGACCCGGGACGTGGCCTGGTCGATGGCGGTCGCGGACGGGCGGATCCACGCCTCCGACGGCCCCACCCTGTTCGCCCTGGACGCCCGCGAGGGCAGCGACCTGTGGCGGCTGTCCACGGACGCCTGGGTGTACTCCCTGAAGGCCGAGCGCGGCACCGTCGTCACCGGCACCCGCGGCGGCGGCGTCCAGGCCTGGGAGGCCGGCAGCGGCCGCAAGCTGTGGGAGATCACCGGCTGCCAGAGCGACTTCGAGTCCCCCGAGGCCGGCCCCGCCCTGCACGACGGCACCGTGTACGTCTGGCAGGACGCCCGCCTGCGCGCCCTGGACGCCCGCACCGGCGACGAGCGCTGGTCGTACCCGATCGGCGACGCGGCCTCCTGCGGCGGCGTCCCGGTCCGCGTCGCGCCCGCCCCCGACGGCTACGTGTACATCACCGCGGGCACCCGCGTCCTCGCCGTCGACATCCAAGCGGGCCACGTCCGCTGGCACTTCGAGGCGCCGGCCGTCTTCCTCTCCCCGCCCACCTTCGCGCCCGGCCCCGCCGTCACCGGTGGCGGCATCTACCTCGCCGACTACCTCGGCACGGTGTACGCCCTGGACGCCACCGACGGCCGCGACCGCTGGCGCATCGCCACCGAGGCCCGCACGTCCGTGGATCCGGTCCTGGTCGCCGCCGGTCACGTCCACGTCGGAAGCGGCACCGGCCTCTACACGCTGGACGCGGTCACCGGCACGCCCAAGTGGCGCTTCCAGGCGGGCGGCGACGTCGTGGGCGCCCCCTCGGTCGCCGAGGGCCGTATCCACTTCGGCGCCACCGACCACCTGCTGTACACGCTCAAGGCCGACGACGGCCGGCTGCGCTGGAAACTCGCCACCGGCGGCGAGATCACCGGCTCCCCGGTCGTCAAGGACGGGATCGTGTACGCGTGCAGCAAGGACCGCTGTGTGTACGCCCTCGACGCGGAGAAGGGCACGGGCACGGCCCGCACCGCCTGAGCGCCCGCGCCACGGGACGGCCGTCGTACCGGGCGCACGGAAGGGGTTTCCAGACGGCGGCCGTCGCTCGGGCGAGCCCGGTCTTCACCGTGCTCACCCATGACGCTACAGCGGGTGCGCGCCGGTCGCCACGCGGTGACCAGTGCCGCGACCGCGCCCCCGGAGGGGGACCCGTCATCGGACGCGGTGCCCACCGTTTCGCCGGGCGGCGAACAGCTCCGCCTGCCGCCCGGCCGGCAGATTCCCCAGCGCGATGAGTGCGGGTGCCTGCGCGTACGCCGCCGACAGGGCCGCCTCCCGGCCCGCCCACAGGGCCCGCACGGTCCCTTGCACGGCCTCGGGAGGGTACCCGGCGAGCACCGTGGCGCAGCGGCTGGCCGAAGCCAACGCCTCGCCGACCGGGGTGACTTCGGACACCAGCCCCACCTCGTACGCCCGCCGCGCCGAGATCCGTTCCGCCGTCCCCATCAGCGCGATCCGGGCGGCCTCCCCGTACGGCATCCGCTGCGCCATCAGCATCGACTCGTACGCGCTGACCATCCCGTACGTGGTGTGCGGGTCGAAGAAGGTGGCCGTCTCGTCCGCCACCACGAACTCCGCCTCCCCGAGCAGATAGAAGGCCCCGCCGCAGGCCATCCCGGCCACGGCCGCGACGACCGGCTTCCACAGGTCGTTCGCCTTCGGCCCGACCTTGAGCAGCGGATCGTCCTGCATGTACGGCGATCCCGGCTGGGGCACGGAGACGTCCCGGTCGATGCCGGTGCAGAAGGCCCGCTCCCCGGCGCCGGTGAGGACGACGGCCCGAACGGAGTCGTCGTAGCGGAACTCCCGCCAGGTGGTGGCGAGTTCGCCGGCCAGTTCGAGGTCGACGGCGTTGAGCCGCGCGGGCCGGTCGAGGGTGACGACGGCGACGCCGGTGTCCTTGTCGACGCTGACGCGGAGGCCGCTCACGCGTACACCCACTGCGGCATCCCGTCGTCGGTGAAGACGACGCGCACCTTCGCGCCGATCCGGACCCGGTCCGGCGGCAGGGAGTCGAGGCGCGCGCCGGGACGGGCGACGAGGTTGCCGACGAGCCGTATCCTCGGCGCCTCCGCCAGCTCCACGACGATCACGTTGTACGGCGCCTGCTCGGCGTAGTCGGGCAGCAGGGGCGGATGGGGGACGACGTACGACCAGACGCGCCCGAGCCCGGACATCCGGCGCCACTCGGTCGCGAAGGACTGGCAGTGCGGACAGCAGGGGCGGGGCGGAAAGCGGGGTTCGCCGCAGTCGGCGCACGCCTGGACACGCAGCTCGCCCTGGGCGGCGTACCGCCAGAAGGGGGCGCCCTCGGGATCGACGACGGGACTCAGCATGGTCGCTCCTCAACTCCTCAGCAGCAGCGCGGACGTGGGGACCCCTTCACCGGCGGTGACCAGACAGGTCGCGGCGCCCGGCACCTGGGCGGTGCTGGTCCCGCGCAGTTGCCGCACGCCCTCGGTGATGAGGTTGAACCCGTGGACGTACGCCTCGCTCAGCCCGCCACCGGCGGTGTTGAGCGGAAGCCGCCCGCCGATCTCCAGCGCGCCGCCCTCGGTGAACGCCCCACCCTCCCCTCGCCCGCAGAACCCGTATCCCTCCAGGGACAGCGGGATGAGCGGCGTGAACGCGTCGTAGATCTGCGCCACGTCCACATCCTGTGGAGTGAAGTCGGCGTGCTTCCACAGATGCCGGGCGGCGGTCCAGGCGGGCCCGGTGAGCGGGTCGTCGTTCCAGTAGTTGACCATGCCGTGGTGCTGGGCGGGCAGCCCCTGCGCGGCGGAGTGCACGTACACCGGCCGCTGCCGGCAGTCCCGGGCCCGCTCGCGTGAGACGACGACACAGGCCAACGCGCCGTCCGACTCCAGGCAGTTGTCGAAGAGGCAGAGGGGTTCGCTGATCCAGCGCGAGGTCATGTACATCTCGCGGGTGAGGGGGCGGTCGTACATGATCGCGGCGGGGTTCTGGTTGGCCCGGTTGCGGCAGGCGAGGGCCACGTTGAACAGATGGTCCCGGGTGGCCCCGTACTCGTGCATGTAGCGCCGCGTGAGCATGGCGATCTCGTCCGCCGGCCGCAGCAGCCCGAAGGGCCGCGTCCACTGGCCCGGCGTGGGCAGCTGCACGGCGGTGTTGGTCCACGGCCGGGGCCCGCTGCCCCGCTTCCGCGACCGCCAGGCCACGCCCACGCTCGCCTGCCCGGCGGCTATCGCGGCGGCGAGATGCGCCACGGTCGCGCACGAACCCCCGCCCCCGTACCCGACCTTGCTGAAGAAGGTGAGGTCACCGAACCCGACGGCCTTCGACAGCTCGACCTCGTCGGTCTCCTCCATGGTGTACGAGGCCAGCGCGTCGACCTCGCCGGGCGCGATCCCGGCGTCGTCCAGGGCGGCGAGGACGGCTCGGCAGGCGAGGGTCCGTTCGTCGTCCGGGAGGTGCTTGGCGAAGGCGGTCCGGCCGATGCCGACGATCGCGGTGGCGTCCTTGAGGCCTGCCATGTCTCTGCGCACCTCCACGCGCTGCACGGGATTGCTGACAGCCCGTCAGACTACAGCTAATCTGACGGACAGTCAGCTAACTGCCGTCGGTCGGGAGGCTGTTGTGCGCGCAGATGTGGAGCGGGGCGGGGAGTGGGGGAGCATTCCGGGCCTGGTCCGATGGGCCGCCGAGCGGTACGCGGACGTCGAGGCGGTGGTGGAGGGCCGCAGTCGGATCTCGTACGCCGAACTGGGCGCCCGAGTCGAACGAGCGGCGGCCGCCTGCCTCGCCCACGGCCTGCGCCCCGGCGACCGGGTGGCCGTCTGGGCCCCCAACTCCCTCGACTGGATCGTCTCCGCGCTGGGCGCGGTGTCGGCGGGCGGGGTCCTGGTGCCGCTGAACACCCGCTTCAAGGGTGCGGAGGCGCTGGACGTGCTGCGCAGGAGCGGGGTGCGGCTGCTGTTCGTGACGGGAACGTTCCTGGGGACGTCGTACGTGGCGTCGCTGCGCCGGGCGGCGCAACCGGGGGAACTCCCCGAGCTGGTGGTCGTCCTGGCGGAGGACGCCCCGCCGGACTTCCGCACCTGGAAGGACTTCCTGGCGGAGGGGGAGGGGATCGGTGCGGCCGAGGTCTGGAACCGGGCCTCGGCGACACCCGGTTCCTCCCCCTCGGACATCATCTTCACCTCCGGCACGACGGGCCGTCCCAAGGGCGCGGTGATCACGCACGCGCAGTCGCTGCGGGCGTACGACATCTGGGGCGACCTGGCCGGCCTGCGCCAGGGCGACCGCTATCTCATCGTCAACCCGTTCTTCCACACCTTCGGCTACAAGGCGGGCGTCCTGGCCTGCCTGATGCGGGGCGCGACGATGATCCCGCAGCCGGTCTTCAACGTCGGTACGGCACTGGCGAACATCGCGGCGGAACGCGTCTCGGTCCTCCCGGGCCCGCCGACCCTCCTCCAGTCCCTCCTCGACCACCCCTCCCGTCACGCGCACGACCTCTCCGCGCTGCGGCTGGTGGTGACGGGCGCGGCGGTCGTGCCGTTGCGGCTGGTGGAACGGCTGCGCGGGGAACTGGGCGTGGAGACGGTCCTGACGGCGTACGGCCTGTCGGAGGCGAGCGGCATCGTGACGATGTGCCGCCGGGGCGACGACCCGTCGGTGATCTCCGCGACGTCCGGGCGCGCGATCCCCGGCACGGAGGTACGCGTCGACGCACCGCTCGGCACCCCCGGCGAGGTGCTGGTCCGGGGCTTCAACGTCATGCGGGGCTACTACGAGGACCAGTCGGCCACGGAGGAGGTCATGACGGCCGACGGCTGGCTGCGCACGGGGGACGTCGGAGTCATGGACGACTCCGGCAACCTCCGCATCACGGACCGCATCAAGGACATGTTCATCGTCGGCGGCTTCAACGCGTACCCGGCGGAGATCGAGCAGTTGCTGGGCCTGCATCCGGATGTGGCGGACGTGGCGGTGATCGGCGTCCCCGACGCCCGGCTGGGGGAGGTCGGGAAGGCGTATGTGGTGCGGCGGGCCGGGGCCGTGCTGACGGGGGACGATCTGATCGCGTGGGCGCGACGGGAGATGGCGAACTACAAGGTGCCGCGGGTGGTGGAGTTCGTGGGGGAGTTGCCGCGGAATGCGAGCGGGAAGGTGGTGAAGGGGAGGTTGCGGGTGGGGGGTTAGCGGCGTCGGCGCCCTCCGAATTCTGTGGGCGTGCCGGGTGAGGGCCCCGCCCATCCGCCACGGGGGAGCAGACGAATGGGGCCGATCGTGTGGCGGCTCCTGGGGCGAAGGCCGCCTTGCCGCAGGGAGGGAGCTACAGGGTGACGGACCAGGCGCCCACCGACAGCAGTAGGCCGACGATGGCGGTCACGGGGCGCCACCGGTCCAGGCGTGGCAGGCGCAGCCGCATCGGCGCTGGAGCAGGGCTCTTGTGGCGTGCGGCAGCGGGATGTCGCGGGTCTGGCGGCACTCGCCGTGCAGGTCCTGGTAGCCCGGCCGCTTCGCGAGGGTGCACTCGGCGGACAACGCCGCCGTGTCCGGGAGGGGGCGCGTGGTCGTCATCATCCGGTCCCGTCTCGTAGCTTCTCGTGGTGGTCGCACAGGGCACTGACCGAGCGGGCGAGCATTTGTACGACCGCGTAGCGGACGTAGAGGGTGTCCCCCGGTCCCAGTCGGAGCCGCATGCGCGCCTCCCCGGCCACGGTCAGAGCGCACTCGCGTCGGATGTCTCCGCTGGGAAGGCGGCGGGCCGCCCGCTCGACTTCGGGGCCGAGCAGCTGGATGTGCCCGCGCAGCTGGAGCCGCAGCGCCTCCAGTGCCTCGTCGGACAGCGGCGCGGCTCCCCGCGCGAGCACCCGTTGGACCGCAGCGCGCATGGTCGCAAGGTCGGTAGTCACTGTCACGGCAGCTCCCCTCTGGACCGGGCGTTGGCGGCCGCGACACCTTCGCTGAGCGCGTCTCCGGCCGGGACCGGCTTCAGGTTCTCCGGGCTGGCGTCCCACTCCCGACCGCCGCCGACGGGCCGCAGCTGCACGTACGGGCCCTGAAAGCCCATCACCTTGCCGATCCGCCGATTGCCGGTGTCCTCGACGGTCTCGTGCAGCTTTGGCATGTACGCCTTCATCGCCACTGTGCCTCCCCGGGCCGGGGCAGCGAGCGTCGGCGCGCCCCCGCGAGGATGGCGCCCCACATCTCCGGGGACGGGCAACGGGGTGGGACTGTGTGAACCGTGGTGGTGGGCGTGCGCCTACGAGGCGCACGCCGCCCGAACACGCGACTTCTCAGCCGTTCGAGGGCCCGTGGTACAGATGGCACTGTCGACGCTCCTACGTAACGTTGGCCACGCCCCGGGAGGTCTCACCACCTCACCGGGGTCTGACGTTTCGACCGTAGGAGCGGCCCTGCGGAACCGCCGACCGTAATCCGGTCGCTACCCTCAGGCAGCGAGGAGGCCGACCTTCTCCGCCAATTCGGCGGCCCGGTGACGACGGGGAGCCTGCGTCGACTCGACCTCCTCCAAGAGGATCGTTCGGGCGTAGCCGTTGTAGCGGATCGTCTCGGGCGCGGCCTCGTACGCCTTCTCCAGTGACGCGATGGCGACGTCCGGCTGGTTGTCGAGTTGGTAGCCCCTGGCTTCCTCGATGCGATGCCGGGCGCGCCGCGGGCGGGACTTGATGACGCTCCGGTCTGCCTTGGCGGCTTGCCGCACGGACTCGCCGCCCTGGTGCAGTTCGACGGCCACGGTCAGCGCGTGAGCGCCCATCACGGCCCGGCTGAAGCTGGTGACCGGGTGGTAGTAGTCGGCCGGAAGCCTTCCGGCCATATTGTTCGCCTTGTCCCAGTGCCGCCACGCCGTACCGGTCTCCCGGCGACGGGCAGCCGTGTAGCCGAGCTCGAACTCCAGGGCGCCGGCGATGGCGAGGACATCGTCCGAGGCGTCCGGAAGGAGGGGTTCGAGCAAGCGGACCGCTTCGAGGTTGACGGCGTCGGCCGCGTCGTAGTGCCGGCTCCCGCTGTCGCGGTGGGCTTGGGCCAGGAGCCAGGACGCGACGCCGATGGCGTGGGGGTCCTCGCTCTCCTGGGCGGCGATCATGCCGCGTTCGGCGACCCTCCAGAGCAACGAGCTGTCGGGCTGGTAAGCGATGAAGAACTGCGACAGCGAGTAGGTCTGGGCCAGGAAGGACTGCGCCTCGCGCCGCTCGACGGCACTGTCGGCGTGCCGTACGAGAGCTTGGGCGTCCCGGATCAGGTCGGGCAGAAGCTTGCCGATCGCCTCGCGATGGTTCTTCGAGGCGTGCCGCGCCTTCCACGCGGCGTGCAGCCGGGCTTCGAGGTGTGCCACGGGCGGCGGCTCAACTCCAGAGACGAGGGGGAAGGTGTCGATGGCGGCCTTCACAGCGGCGAGCCGCGGGTGGCCGGGGCCGATGAACAGGTCAACGTGGGTGTCCGGCCGCCCCGTCAAGTCGGCAAGGTTGCGAACTCTGAGCACCTCGGCGATGCGCAACACCGTCTCAAGACCGGGTGCCTTTTGCTGTCCATTCTCAATCTTGCGCAACGTGTGCGGTGACATACCGAGCAAATCGGCGACCTGCGACTGGGTCATCCCCCGGCGCTCGCGGAGGACCTGCACACGCTGGCCGAACTTCAGCGGATCGGCGTACGGGTCAGGAGTAGCAGCTTGAGACATAACGGCCTTGCCCCTCCTAGCAGCTTCGTCACTGCCAGAGTAGGGGCAGGGCCGGTCCCATGTGAGGCCCCGGCCGGACGCGCACCCTGCCTTGCGCTGAACCCCGCGAGCCGGATACCGCGATGGCAGCCAGGCTCCCGGCGCCTCACGCCGACCGGACGCGACCCGCGGCTTCCTGGACGGCGGCAGCCGAAGGGGATGGCTGGGACGGAATGGTCGTCCGGTGCGGCTGCGCCCCGTGCCTCGGCTGGCGCGGCTGGGGCTTGGGTGCGGCGGTGGAGTCGCCCTTGTTGCGCCAGCCGGCCGGGGCCTCCGCCATCACCATCGCCAGGATCAGCCAGAAGAGCATGTCGATCCGGTCCAGGTTGGCCGGGTGGTCCATCATCCCGATCATGAAGAAGCCGGTCAGCGAGGCGAGCCCCACCGTGCCGATCGCCGACTTGGCGCGGGCGGCGCGGGCGGCCGAGGACCAGGTGATCAGGGTGATGGAGAGGAGGGCGAGGAGACCGAGGGGGCCGGTCTCGACGAGCCAGTTCAGCCACATGTTGTGGGCGTGCACGAAGACGCGTTCGCCGGGCGCGGTCGCGGATATGACGGCGCCGGAGCGGCCGAGGCCGACGCCGAGCGGGTTGTTGACGGCGATGTCGAGCGCCGCGTTCCAGGCCTGCCCGCGCACGCCGAGCGAGTTCCCGGCCTGCGACGCGGCCCAGATCGCGGCGGCCGCGCCGCCGAGCGCGAGGAACCCGAGGGTGGCGGTGATCCGGCGCTGGGCACGGTCGGCGAGGCGGGGCGCGAGCCAGTAGGCGCCGCCGAGGACGAGGAGGCCGGCGGCTCCGGCGACGTACCCGGCGCGGGAGAAGGTGGTGAGCAGGGCGCCGTACCCGACGACTCCGATCAGCACGATCACCGTACGGGCCGTGCGTTCGTCCACCGAGACCGAGGCGAGCAGCACGAACGGCAGCAGCAGGACGAGGAACGCGGCGAGCAGGTTGGGGTTGGCGAAGGTGCCGATCGCGCGGATCAGGACGGCGGAACTGTCCGAGTCGCAGGAGATGTCGGTGAGGAGGCCGGTGCGGCAGAAGCCGGTCGGGGTCTCGTTGGTGAACTGCGAGAACGCGGAGGTGCCGGCGGCGGCGATACCGACCAGGGCGAGCAGCCCGACCGCGCGCCAGGACTCGGGCTGGGTGCGGCGCAGGCCGACGACGAGGTAGTAGCCGGCGATGACGGTGAGCAGGCCGCGCAGGGGCGCGGTCGGATGCCCGCCGAGGAACGTCGTCATCACGACGGCGCCGAGCAGCAGCGCGATCGGCAGGTCGAGCCGGGTGCGGAAGTCCCTCAGCCGGGTCCGGTGCCGTCCCCGCACCGGTACGACGATCGCGAGCAGCCCCGCCAGGAGCGCCAACCGGGTCGGGGTGACGACGCCCACGAGCGGGTCGTCGGGGAAGAAGTCGGTGGCCGTGTCCAGGAACACGACGAACAGCGCCGCGAGCGGGACCATCTGCCAGAACGCGTACGCCAGTCCGGGAGCCGCCGGCGTGCTCCGGTCGGTTGCCATGACACCTGAGCGTGGCGGTGCGGTGCGACGCCGGGGTGACCGGGGGGAGAACGGGGGTCTGCGGGTGGAGGGACGGTGATTTTCATACCGGCCGCGGTGTGCGCGGGTGGGGCGCCGGAGTCCGTTCGGCGCCCCACTGCGGGTGGCCGGGGTCAGCCGAAGGCGCGGACGGCCTGGTAGTAGGTCCAGGCGGTGCTGTTGCAGGCGGTCTTGGTCGAGCCGCTGTAGTTGTTGCAGACCCGCTTCAGGTCCTCGTAGAAGGCGCTGTCGAGTCGGGCCTTGTTGGCGTCGAAGGAGCCCGCGGCCTTGTAGTTGCGGTAGCCGAAGTCGTGCCGGGCGCAGGAACTGGCGAAGGGGAAGCCGAAGGGGTTGTCCGGCGAGGAGGAGCAGTAGTCGGTCGACCAGTCGAAGCCGTACGCCGCCCAGGCGCCCTGGTTGGCACGGGCGGCCGCCCAGGCGTTGTAGCTGGACGCGCTGGTCTGGGTCCAGCTCGCGAGGACCTGGGGCTTGTCGGCCGGAGCGGCGCCGGCGGCCGAGGCGGTGGCGACGACGGTGGCCAGGGAGAGGGTCGTGGTGGCAAGAGCGGTGGCGAGTCTGCGGCGCATTCCCACACCTCCATGAGGCTGCTGCCCGCCAGTCGGGCAACAGGTTCATGACAAGATGATCGGGACGGTCGCAGCGCCTTCACACCGCGCGAGCCCTAATGATCCCTGAACACTCGGATCGGGTCGGCGATCGGAACGTGAACCTCCGGGGCGGACGTGAATAAGCGTCAACTGCGGTTTGCGCCAGGCACCTTGGAAACACCTCGGCCGCGGCGGCTCCCCCTCCGCGCCGCCGCGGCCGATCCCCGTGCGAGGAGGTCTACTTCGCCGGCTTGAGGGGCTCCGACGTCGCGTGGATGTCCTTCGTCTCCAGGGGCTCGTCCGTGGCGTGGATGTCCCCCTGGGTCGTCGCACCGCCCTCGTTCTCCGACGCGTCGTCGGCCGCGGCGGGCTCGGAGGTGGCGTGGATGTCCTGCGGCTTGACGACGGTCTCGTCGCTCATGATCGTTCGCTCCCCACTTGGAGTGTTGGGCCGTGACTTGAGGGCCCGCCCGGTCACTCCCCCGAGGGTGACCGAGACGGGCGTTCGAGCCGCTCACCATAGTTCGTAGGCCGGCGACCC